>NZ_JBXASO010000020.1:0-47350 GCF_058809375.1 Brevundimonas sp. GW821-FHT10E09
AGACCTCAGGAATGAGGGGTCCTTATTCGACGCCGATCACACCGCTAACGGGGTCCCTTTTCCACGCCGATCCACAGAAAAACGCGTAGAAGCGTCGGCGACCAACGTCTACAGACCACCTGAAACCACACAAAATGTCGATAAATCAATCACGTCGGCTGTCCGTGGCCCCGATGATGGACTGGACCGACCGTCATTGCCGGGCCTTCCATCGCGTCCTGACGGCGCGCGCCCTGCTCTATACAGAAATGGTCACTGCGCCGGCCGTCCTGCATGGCGATCGGGATTATCTGCTGGGCTTCGATGCGGTCGAGCATCCGGTCGCCCTGCAACTGGGCGGTTCGAACCCGACGGAACTGGCCGAGGCGGCCAAGGTGGGCGAGGCCTATGGGTATGACGAGATCAATCTGAATGTCGGCTGTCCGTCGGATCGGGTCCAGTCCGGCAAGTTCGGCGCCTGCCTGATGCGCGAGCCGGAGCTGGTGGCCGACTGTATGGCGGCGATCCGATCGGCGGTGTCTATCCCGGCCACGGTCAAATGCCGGATCGGCGTCGATGATCAGGAGCCGGAGGTCAGCCTGTTCGCCACGGTGGACGCCTGCGCCGCCGTGGGGATCGAGGTCTTCATCGTCCATGCGCGCAAGGCCTGGCTGCAGGGTCTGTCGCCCAAGGAAAACCGGGACGTGCCGCCGCTGGATTATGATCTGGTGCGCCGGCTCAAGCGCGAACGGCCGCATCTGAACATCTCCATCAACGGCGGGATCGCCAATCTGGACGAGGCCGAGGCCCATCTGGCCGAGACGGACGGGGTGCGGCTGGACGGCGTCATGATGGGTCGCGCGGCCTATCACGAGCCGGCCATCCTGGGTCAGGCCGACCGCCGACTGTATGGCGCCGACACGGCGGATGTGGACGCCTTCGCGGCCCTCGACCGCTACCGGCCCTATATCGCCGCCCGGCTTGAGGAGGGAGTGCGCCTGCCCGCCATCACCCGGCATATGCTGGGCCTGATGCACGGCCGTCCCGGCGCGCGAGCCTTCCGCCGCATCCTGACGGTCGAGTCGATCCGGGCGGACGCGGGGCTTGAGGTGCTGGACAGGGCCGCAGAGGCGGTGCGCGAGGCCGAGGCGCGTCGCGAAGAGGCCGCCTGAAGGTCGATAAAAGGCGTCGTGTTTTCCTGTAGTTGGAGACTCGGCGGCGCGCTGGGGCGACCGCATGGAGCGCCGCGCCCCTTTCTAGCCACAAGTTAACGCGACAAACCCGGCGCCGGCGGCGTTGGGAGCCGGCGCTTCAATGAGCAAACCGGATGATCGGCGCTTCCGCTGCCTTCGCCATGATGTGGGCCGCCATGTCCTCGCTTTCGAGCGGACCGGTCCCTTACAATGTCGCTGTCGCGGCGGATGCAGCCAGGGTCGAAACCCCGGCGCCCGAGATCGGTTCCACCGACGCCTCGCCCGAAATCGCCTCTGATCTGGACGCTGCCCAGGCCGAGCTGATGGCCGGCGATCCGGACTGGCGCGCTTCGGCCCGCCTCTATCACGCAGGCGGCGGCGGGGCGACGGGCAATGACTCCCTGGGTTGCCGCCCCATCGCCATGCGCACCGTCGCGGTCGATCCCCGCGTCATTCCCCGCCGCACCAAGCTGTTCATCCGCGAGACGGTCGGCCTGCGTCTGGCCGATGGTTCGATCCATGACGGCTATTGGTACGCCTCCGACACCGGCGGCGCGATCAAGGGCCAGAAGATCGACCTCTACACCGGTCATGGCCGGGGCTCGATGGCCCAGGCCCGTCGCCTGAACATGCAGACCCTGACCATCGCCGACGCGGGCCGTTTCGACGGCTGCCCCCCGGCCTGGGAAAACGCCTCCAACTAAATCGCAGCCGCGATGAAAAACGCCGGCGCGCCTCGCGGCCGCCGGCGTCTTCGTGTCTGCGGTTCGGGCTGACCCTATTGCAGTTCGCTGACCTTCAGCGTCGACTGCACCATGTCGTCGCCATAGGTCCCGACCCAGACGTCGTAGCGTCCGGCCTGGGGATTGGTGATCAGGACCTTGGGGTTCACGCCGCCGCCGCTGTCGTCATCGCAATACCAGCGCCCGTTCGGCGTATTGATCAGAAGCGTGGTGTCCTCGGACGCCTCGACCAGGAAGGTCAGGTCCAGATCGCCGGGCTCGAAGAAGACCTGATAGTCCGCCGCCGCGCTGACCTTGCCCTCGCACCCCGACTTGGCCGCAGAGGCCGGGATCGACCCGCCCGCCAGGATCGCCTTCTCATGGGGATCGGGCGTAAAGCCCGAACGCAGCCTCACCGAGCCGAAATTGGGCTCCAGGTCCGCATCCGGCGCCCCTGCGGCGCTCGTCTCCGATCCGCCCAGTTCGCTGATCTCCAGCGTCGACTGGACCATCCCGTCGTTATAGGTGCCCAGCCAGATGTCGTACCGCCCGCTTTGCGGGTTCGAGATCAGCACCTTCGGATTCAGGTCGCCGCCGCTGTCGTCATCACACAGCCACTGTCCGCTGGGCGTATTGACCAGAAGCGTCGTGTCCTCGGACGCGACCGCGCGGACGGTCAGATCCAGATCGCCGGCCTCGAAGTTCAGTTGCAGATCCGGCGCGGCGCTGACCGACCCCTCGCATCCCGACTGGGCGGCCGAGGCGGGCACGGAGCCGCCGGCCAGAATGGACTTGGTCCAGGGATCCGGCGTGAAGCCGGTCTCCAGCGTGACCTCGCCGTAGTTCGGATCGAGGGTGAAGTCCGGCTTGGCGCCGCTCTTCTGTGCGAGGCTGACGCCGGGCGCGAACGCGAGCGCGGCGCCGGCGACGATGGCGATGATCTTCATGGGGTCGATGTCCCTGCCCTGCGGCCTCCCGCCGCGGAGCGAACATATCCGCTTCCCGGCCACGGCACAGCTTCAAATCTCAGGGATCGCTAGAAACGACGCCTGCCCGTGACCGTCTCGAAGAACAGGCGGAAGTCGCCCATCAGGCTCCACAGCGGATACTGGAAGGTCGCGGGGCGGTTCTTCTCGAAGAAGAAATGCCCGACCCAGGCGAAGCCGTAGCCGATCAGCGGCATGGCCAGCAGCCACCAGGGATTCAGCGTCAGCAGGAAGCCGACGAAGGCCAAGACCACCAGACCGGTGCCGACCACATGGATCCGCCGGCAGGTCCGGTTGGAATGTTCGTGGATGTAATAGGGATAGAAGGCCTCGAACGAGGCGTATCGACCCTGGGGTTCGGGCGGCGCGTTCATGGGCGGAGGGTGCGCCTCCGCCCATGATCAGGCAAGCCCTAGGCCTTGGGCTTGAATCCGGCCTTCTTGAAGCCCGGCTTGGCCTTGAACGGCTTCTTGGCGAACGGCTTGTCGCCGGCCGCGTTCGAGCGCGGGTTCTCGCCGCCGGCGTCGGCCTTGGGCGCCCAGGGTTTCTTCTTGAACGGCGGCCTGGCGTCGCCCTCGCCGCCGTCGGCGCGCTTGTAAGGCGTCTTCTTGAACGGGCGGTCGCCGTCTTCACGACGCGGCTTGCCGGCGCCGGCGAACTTGCCCGCCTTCATCGAGCCCGGGGTCGGGGCTTCCGAGGACGTGATCTTGACCTCGTCGTTCGAGGCGGCGACGGCCTCGCGGAAGGCCTTCTCGTGGGTCTTGGCGATCTCGAACCGCGTCTCTTCCGGGAAGGTGCGGATGGCGCCGATCTGGGGCTTGGAGATGCCGCCGATACGGCAGATCAGCGGGATCAGCCATTTGGGGTCGGCGTTCTTGTTTCGGCCCACGTCCAGGCGGAACCAGACCACGTCGTCCGCGCCCAAGCGGTCGCCCGGCCAGGGCTGGGCGGCCGTGCCGTCTTCGTTGCGCACGGTGCGCTCGCGCTTGACGGGGCTGCGATCCGAGCCCGGATCAGACAGTTCTTCCGGCGCAGGCTGCTCCTTGCGCAGCAGACGCACCAGGGCGGCGGCGATCTCGTCGGGCGTGCGTTCGGCGATCATCCGCTTGGCGACGATCATGTCCTCATCGGACACGTCGGCCTCAAAGAACTCGGGCGACAGCAGACGGCCTTCATCGGCCTTGCGGATCTCGTCGAAGGTCGGGGCGCCGGACCAGACGGCGTCAATGCCAGCCTCGTCCATCAGACGCTCGGCCTTGCGGCGGCGCGAGTGCGGCACCAGCATGACGGAGACGCCCTTCTTGCCGGCCCGGCCCGTCCGGCCCGAACGGTGCAGCAGGCCGGCGCGGTTCATCGGCAACTCGGCGTGGATGACCAGGCCGAGGTCGGGCAGGTCCAGACCGCGCGCGGCCACGTCGGTGGCGACGCAGACACGAGCCCGCCCGTCACGCAGCGCCTGAAGCGCGTCGGTGCGTTCGCGCTGGCCCATCTCGCCCGACAGGCTGACGGTCGAGAAGCCGCGCTCCAGCAGAGAGGCCTGGAGGTGGCGCACGGAATCCCGCGTCGAGCAGAACACCATGGCGCGCGGCGCCTCGTACCAGCGCAGGGTGTTGACCACTGCGTGTTCGATCTCGTTCGGGGCGATGCGATAGGCGCGGTATTCGATGTCGGCGTGCTGACGCGACTTGTCCGTCGCGTCGATGCGCACCGCGTCCTTCTGGTAGCGCTTGGCTAGGGTGACGATCTCGCGCGCGATGGTGGCCGAGAACAACAGGGTGCGGCGTTCGGCCGGCGCATGGTCCAGGATGAACTCCAGGTCCTCGCGGAAGCCCATGTCCAGCATCTCGTCGGCCTCGTCGAGGACGGCGACCTTCAGCTCGGACAGGTCCAGATTGCCCCGGTCGATATGGTCCTTCAGACGGCCCGGCGTGCCGACGACGATATGGACGCCGAAGCCCAGGGCGCGCGCTTCACGCCGCGCATCCATGCCGCCGACGCAGGTGGCGATCTTGGCGCCGGAGTCGGCGTACAGCCATTGCAGCTCGGCTGCGACCTGCATGGCCAGTTCCCGCGTCGGGGCGATGGCCAGGCACAGGGGGGCGCCGCCCGGACCGAAGATCGGCTTGTCGCCCAGCAGGGTCGGGGCCGCGGCCAGACCAAAGGCGACCGTCTTGCCCGAACCGGTCTGGGCCGAGACCAGCAGGTCGCGTTCGGCGTATTCGCCTTCCAGGACAGCGGCCTGAACCGGGGTCGGCTCGGCATAGCCCTTGTTGACGAGAGCGCGGTCGAGCGCGGGATGGACGGCGGGAAAGGGCATCGGCTACCTGGGACAACGGACAAGGCGGTCATCGAAACGACCGCGCCCGGCCGAGGACAGTCCTCAGGCCGGGCGAGTAATGCCGCTCTATACACGGATAAAGGCGCGAGCGGGGCGAAAAACGCCGTTCACCACGACGCCCCGCTCAAGAACGACCCCGGATCAGACCTTGAACGACAGGAAACCGTCGTCCACCGCCACCGTCGAGCCATTGATGGCCGAGGCCGCGTCGCTGAACAGGAAGGCCACCACGCTGGCGACCTTTTCGGGCTGAATCAGTCGATTGTGCATATGCTGGGCGGCCAGGGGGGCCTTGGCCGCCGGGTCGTCGCCCAGGATCGGGGTGTCGATGAAGCCCGGCGCCACGCCGACGACCCGGATGCCGTATTCGGCCAGTTCCAGCGCGCCTGATCGGCTCATCGACACCACGGCGGCCTTGGCGGCGTTATAGTTGAAGCTGCCGCGCGCGGCGATGGAGCCGTAGATCGAGGCCGTGTTCACGAAGGCGCCCTTGGCGCCTAGCGCGACCATCTTCCTGGCCCCGTAATACAGACCATAATAGACGCTGTGCTGATCGACCTCGATCACCTTCAGATAAGAGGCGGGGTCCATCTCAAGGAAAGGCTTCACCAGGCCGATGCCCGCATTGTTGAACATGCCGTTCAGCGTGCCCAGTTTCTCGACCGCGAACTCGACCAGGGCTTCGACCTCCTCCGCCTTGGAGACATCGACCTTGTAGGCGAAGGCCTTGCCGCCGCGGTCCTGTGTCAGGGCCCCGACCTCTTTCGCCACGGCCTCGGCGCCGTCCAGGTTGAAGTCGGCGACGATCAGGTTCGCCCCCTTCTCGGCCAGGGCCAGACAGGCCGCTCGCCCGATTCCGCTGGCTCCGCCCGTGACGATCAGGGCTTGATCCTTCAGTTCCATGGCGAGGGTCTCCTTCAATAGACAGGACACCGGATATGGAGGCGCCGGGCCGGGATGAAACCCGATCCGCGAGATTTCGTCGTTCACCCTGTTTGTTTCCCGGGCGTTGACGGAGAGCCTTCAGACTGCAGGGCTGAAGGAGACCGTGATGCAGGTTATGCCCATCGCCGCCGGCGGAATGATGAACGCCCAGTCCCGCTTCGTAGCCAGTGCGCGTCGCACCGCGACCGCGCCTCTCGACAACCTCGCCGTCGAGGCGGTCGAGCGTATTCAGGCCAAGACCGCCTTTGCCGCCAACGCCGCCGTGATCCGCACCGCCGACGATATGAGCGGAACCCTGCTGGACATGCTGGCCTAACGGTCGCCGGCGGCGGTCCCCCGGTCTAGAATTCTTCCCAGCCGTCCGCTGACGGCGCCGCCTGCGCCTTGGGCGCCGCGCCGCCGCGCCCAAGGGTCTTCAACGCCGCCGCCATATGGGGCGCCCGCGCTGGCGCTGAGGCCTGAGCCTGAGGCGGCGTCGATGCGCGCGCCGCCGGCGCGCCGACCTGGAATTGCGCCACCGACGCCTGCAGCGCCTCGGCGTCCTGGGCCAGAGACTGGCTGGCGGCGGTCGATTGCTCGACCATCGCCGCGTTCTGCTGGGTGACCTGGTCCATCTGGTTCACGGCCGTGTTGACCTCGGCCAGACCCAGGGCCTGCTCCTGAGCCGAGGCCGAGATTTCCGTGACCAGGGCGTCGATTTCGGCCACCCGATCCACGATCCGTTGCAGGGCCTCGCCGGTCTGACCGACCAGTCTGACGCCCGAGCCGACCTGATTGGTCGAGGTCGAGATCAGGGTCTTGATCTCCTTGGCTGCGTCGGCCGAACGCTGGGCCAGGGCCCGCACTTCGGAGGCCACGACGGCGAAGCCGCGACCGGCCTCGCCCGCGCGGGCCGCCTCGACCCCGGCGTTCAGGGCCAGCAGATTGGTCTGGAAGGCGATTTCGTCGATGACGCCGATGATCTGGCTGATCTGCTCGGAGGAGCCTTCGATCGCCTGCATGGCCGAAACCGCGTCGCGAACGATAACGCCCGAGGTTTCCGCATCGCCCTTGGCGGCCTGAACCACGTCCGAGGCCTGGCGGGCGCCCGAAGCCGTCTTCTTCACCGTGGCGGTGATCTCATCGAGGGCGGCGGCGGTTTCCTCCAGGCTGGCGGCTTGCTGTTCGGTGCGGCGCGACAGGTCGTCGGCGGCCTGCGAAATCTCGCCGGCGCCCGAGCGGATGCTGGCCACATTGCCGACCACGACCGACACGGCCTGCTGCAGCTGGGCGATGGCGGCGTTGAAATCCGACTTCAGCTGTTCGGCGCGCGGGGCGACCTCTGCGGTGAACCGGTGGGTCAGGTCGCCGTTGGACATGGCCGCAAGCCCCTGGCCCAGAGCCGTCAGGGCGACACGATCCTCTTCGGCGATGCGCGCCTTCTCGGCTTCGTTGGCGCGATGTTCGGCCTCGTTGATGGAACGCTGAGACTGGGTCTCGGCCTCCAGCCGAATCTTCTCGGCCGCATTGTCGCGGAAGGTGCCGACCGAGGCGGCCATGCGGCCGATCTCGTCGCCACGCCCCTGGGCGGGAATGACGACCTTCAGGTCGCCGGCGGCCAGTTGATCCATGGCGCGTGTCATGGCCACGATGGGCTGGCTGAGCGCCCGCACGAGCCACAGGGTCATGGCCGCCGCCACCAGCAGGGCCAGCACCCCGCCGATCACCAGGGCGGCGTAGCCGCTGTTGAAGGCCGTGCGCTTCTCGGCGTTCTTGCGGGTCAGCACGCCCTGCGTCTGATCGTCGATCGACTTCACGGCAGCGCGGACATCGGTCAGGCGGGCTGTTGTGGTCAGTTGCGACACCGCCTGCGACCGCTGGGCCGGATCGCGGGCCAGGTCCATCAGGGCCTGCGACTGCTGGTTGAAGGCGGCGGCCGCCGCCGTCATCGCATTGAACAGACCGGCGTCGACGCCGTCGGCGTCGCTTGTCTTCAGAGACTGGACAGCCTGATCGAAGGCCGTCTTCGATTCAGCGTATTTCGTCAGGGATTCCGCCTCGCCCGTCGCCACATAGGAGCGCATGGCGTTCTGCTGTTCCACGGCGGCGGCCAGGGTCCGGTCGGCGGCCCGGCTGATCTGGGTGGCCGATCGTTCGGCGTCGTCAGATCGCTGCAGGGAGACCAGGCTGAACAGGACCACCAGGGTGGCCACACCGCAGGCGCTCATCATGGCGCCCAGGGCGATCATGAGTTTGATGGAAATAGACAAGGACTTGAGCACGTCCGCCTCCAAAGCAACCTGAGAAGGCTGTGCTAAGGCTCAGGTGTTACCAAACCTTGCTAAGGCCACGCTTTCCGTCGCTTTTTCCGGGAGGTGGAAGAAGTCGATGAACCGCTCGAACACCCCCTGGTCTCCGTCAATCGTCATGTCCGCCGCCAGGGTCGAGAGCGGAGCCTTGCCGTAGACGGCGGCGGCGAGCAGCGGCGGCCGGGTCGTCACCGTCACGTCCGCGCCCGCGATCTGGCCGCGCTGCGCCTGAAGACGACCTTCGGACACCGTCACCTGGAAGCTCTCGTCGCCGAAGATGAAGCCGAGCGCCATGGCGGCCTTCCCGGCCCGGCCGGCGTCGAACATCGTCTTGAACGACAGCATGATCGAGACGGCGCTGATCGGCAGCGTCGGATCATGCGCCGGCGACCGTGCGGCCCAGCGGCCCAGAACCAAAAAGACCGGTTCGATCTCATACCCCCAGTCCGTCAGCTCATAGACCTGCACCGAGGCCGGCGGCGGCAGCTTGCGGCGACGCACCACGCCCGCCGCCTCCAGTCCCTCCAGCCGTTGCGTCAGCACATTGGCGGACAGGCCGCAGAGATCCTTTCTCAGATCACCGAACCGACGCGGACCCATCATCAGTTCACGCACCACCAGAAGCGCCCAACGCTCGCCCACCAGATCCAGCCCGTGCGCGGCGCCGCAGGCGTCGTGATACCGCCGACCCGACTTGGTAGTTACTTTTTCTAACTTCATGGTTGACTGTTCTAATCTCACACGGCACGGTTAGCAAACATAGGGAGAGGAGAGACGTATGACCCAGCTGATTTTCATCAATCTGCCCGTCGCCGACCTGAACCGGTCCATCGCCTTCTATGAAGCCGTCGGCGCCACGAAGAACCCGATGTTCAGCGACGATACCGCAGCCTGCATGGTCCTGTCGGACGTGATCCACGTCATGCTGCTGACCCACGACAAATGGCGCACTTTCACCGATCGGGCGATCCCCGACGCCCACGCCTCGGCCCAGATGCTGCTGTGCCTGTCGCGCGACAGCCGCGACGCGGTCGATGCGGTGGTGGCCCAGGCCGGGGCGGCCGGCGGAACGGCGGACCCCAACAAACCTCAGGACTATGGCTTCATGTATGGCCGCAGCTATGCGGACCCGGACGGCCACATCTGGGAGACCATGTGGATGGATCCCGCCGCCGTCGCCGCCGGCCCCGAAGCCTTCGCCGCCCATGAACTGACGCCCGTCTGACCGGAAGGCCGATATGTCCGACCGTTTCGAACTCAGCGTCACCCGCCTGATCCAGGCCTCGCCCGAAGCCGTGTGGAAGATCTATGTCGAGCGGACCGGGGAATGGTTCTGCCCCCGGCCCTGGACTACGCCCGTCGTTGATTGGGACCTTCGCCCCGGCGGCCGCGCCAATGTGGAGATGCGGTCGCCCGCGGGCGAGCGCCACGCCTATTCCGGCGTCTTCCTGGAGGTGGTCCCCGGCCGTCGGCTGGTCTCGACCGGCGCGCTGACCGAGGGCTGGCTTCCGCAGGCGGGCGAGATGAACTTCGTCCGGATCGACACCTTCGAACCCGAGGGCGAAGGCACACGCTATGCCGCCGTCGCCCGGCACTGGGATGAAAAGGCGATGCAGGCCCACCGCGCCATGGGCTTCGAACAGGGCTGGGGCGCCGTCGCCGACCAACTGGCCGAACTGGCCGAGAACAACAGCTGAGGAGGACGACCATGACCTATGTGACCGGCTTCGTGACCCCGGTGAAGACGGCGGACAAGGACGCCTATCTGAGGTGCGCCCAGGCCGCCGCGCCCATCTTCAAGGAGTTCGGCGCCCTGGCTGTCGTCGAGAACTGGGGCGCCGATATTCGCGACGGCAAGCACACCGACTTCAAGATGGCGGTGAAGCTTGAGCCCGACGAAACCGTGGTCCTGTCCTGGATCATCTGGCCGGACAAGGCGACCGGCGACGCCGCCGAGAAGAAGATGATGGAGGATCCGCGCTTCCACGAGATGGAGATGCCCTTCGACGGCAAGCGGATGGTCGTCGGCGGCTTCGAGACGATCTTCGAAGCCTGAGGTCGGTCGCCCTCCGCGACCGTCCGTTCACCCCGTTGCAATATCTTCGCGGCAGACTTGGTCTTCCACGGGGAAGCTGCCCATGCCGAGCGGTCAGACGACGGACATCGCCACATTCGATGTGGCGCAGTTCTGTCAGGCGGTCGAACATTCGCCCATCGGCACGGCCGTATTCGGGCTGGACGGCGTCTGGCTGAACGGCAACGCCGCCCTGCGTCGCTTCCTGGGGTACAGCAGCGACGAACTCAGGACGGTCAATTTCCGGGACGTGACCCATCCCGACGATCTGGACGCCGATCTCGTCCTGTTCGAACAACTGACCTCCGGCCGCATCCCGTCCTACGAGATCGAGAAACGCTATATCCGCAAGGATGGCGGCGTCGCCTGGGCGGCTCGCACCGTCTCCCTGGTTCGCAGCGCGGCGGGCGAGCCCCTGTTCTATATCTCTCACGTTCAGGACATCGCCGGCCGCAAGGCGGCGGAAGCCGAGCGGCTCAAGCTGGCCGACCGCGCCACCCTGGCCGCTCGCGCCGCCCATATCGGAATCTGGGAACTGGACCTGAACACCAACGCCCTGTCGTGGTCGCCGGAGATGTTCGACCTCTTCCTCACCCCGGCGCCGGACGTCCTGGACCTGGCATTCTTCACCAGTTTCGTTCTGGAGGATGATCGCGAAACGCTCCAAAGAGACACCGCCGCCGCCCTGAACGGCCTTCTGCTGGACACCGAGTTCCGCATACGCCGGACGGACGGAGAGATCCGGCACATCAAGGGATTCGGCAGCCTGGAGCGCGGCGTCGGCGGCGCGCCGGACAGGCTGGTCGGCGCCAACTGGGACGTCACGGAAATGCGGCGGCTCGCCGAACGGGCCGAGGCGGCCAGTCGCGCCAAGTCCCAGTTCCTCGCGGTGATGAGCCACGAAATCCGAACGCCCATGAACGGCATACTCGGCATGACCCAGGCCATGCAGGCCGATCCCCTGCCGGCCCTGCAACGCGAACGCCTGGACATCGTCGCCGAGTCCGGCGCCGCCTTGCTGACCATCCTCAACGACATCCTTGACCTGTCCAAGGTCGAGGCCGGCAAGATGGAGCTGGAAAGCGTGGCCTTCGATCTGGGGATACTGCTGGGCAATCTCCGCTCGACCTATGCGTCCACCGCCGACGATCAGGGCCTGATCCTGGCGCTGGATCTCGGCGACGCCGCCGGCCTTTATCGCGGGGATCCGACCCGCCTGCGGCAGATCCTGTCGAACCTGATCTCCAACAGCCTCAAGTTCACGGCTCGGGGCCGCATCGACATCGCGGCGCGCCGCGACGGCCAGACCCTGGTCCTGACCGTCGCCGACACAGGCGTGGGCATGACGACCGAGGTCATCGCGCGCATCTTCAATCCGTTCGCCCAGGCCGACGCCTCGACCACGCGCCAGTTCGGCGGCACGGGACTGGGCCTGTCGATCGTGCACGAATTGACCCGGCTGATGCAGGGCCGGATCGACGTCGACAGCCGGCCGGGCGAGGGGTCCCGTTTCACCGTCGTCCTCCCCCTGCCCTGGCTCGGCCCAGCGGTCGGAACGCCCGCCCCGTCCGCCTCCGACGTCAGACAGGGCGACGCCGGTCTGCGGGTTCTGGCCGCCGAGGACAACGCCATCAACCGCCTGGTCCTGCAAACCCTGCTGGGTCAATTCGGCATCGAGCCGACGATCGTCGAAAACGGCGCCCAGGCGGTCGAGGCCTGGCTGGGCGGCGATTGGGACATGGTCCTCATGGACGTGCAGATGCCGGTCCTGGACGGTTTCGGCGCCGCCCGCGCCATCCGCGAACGCGAGGCCGCCCAGGGTCTGCCCCGTACTCCGATCATCGCCCTGACCGCCAACGCCATGCCGCATCAGCGCGACGAGTGCCTGGCCCATGGCATGGACGCCGTCGTCGCCAAACCCATCGACGTCCGCGCCCTGATCTCGGCCCTGGAGACGGTGGGCCAAAAGGGCGCGCATCTGACGGAAAGCGGCCGCGCCACCGCCTGATCAGCCCCGGGCCGCCTTGAGGTTCCGGGTCAGCGTCTTGCGGCGCGCGCCATAGGCCTGTTCCAGATCCGCCCGCTTCGCCTTCAGTGCTTCAAGCTGATCGTCGAGGGACGACGAGGCGGCCTGATGGTCGGCGTCCAGCCGGTCCAGCTCGGCTTGCAGTCTTTCGAGCTTCGCACGCCGGGCTTTCGACGGTCCCGCAGCCTTCGGCCTGGTCGCCTTTCCGATCTTGCCGACATCGATCGCCAGGCCGCGCTCGATCACCTCGCCCGGCGCCGCCAGGGCGGCGTCATGGTCGGGGCCGCCGCTCAGTTGGCTGGCCAGGCCCGTGGCGAACAGGTCCTGC
This sequence comes from Brevundimonas sp. GW821-FHT10E09, assembly GCF_058809375.1. Taxonomy (NCBI): domain Bacteria; kingdom Pseudomonadati; phylum Pseudomonadota; class Alphaproteobacteria; order Caulobacterales; family Caulobacteraceae; genus Brevundimonas; species Brevundimonas sp. GW821-FHT10E09. Next base: position 12,880 of record NZ_JBXASO010000020.1, read on the forward strand.
TTCGCCCCCCAGGCCTCCAGCGCCTTGGGGCGCGAGCTGGCGGCGACGGTGAAGGCGTGAAATCCGTCCGACCAGGTGAAGACCTTCAACCTCGGCGCCATACGACTGTCCCTCTGGCGACCGGATCGGCGCCTTAGCGGCAGAAACGCGTGTCGGTCGCTTCCAGATGCAGGTGGTCATAGTGGACTGCGTTGTAGTCGGGGCTCAGCACCGTGCCGAAGATGCGGCAGGCGTCGTCGCGGATACGGCGCAGGAACCTGGCCTCAGGCGCGTCGCCATTCCAGTCGGCGGTGACGCTAATCCGCCGCCCGTCCCTCAGCCGCACCCCTGCGAAATCCAGGGCCGCCGCCTGGGCGTGGGCGCTGACCCGGCTGGACCCCACACCGTTGTTCACATTGCGACAGGCGTAGGCCCCCATATGGTCGATCTGGACCACGTCCGACCCCAGAATCTGGCGCGCCGCCGGCTCCAGCGACTGCCGCCGCCAGATACTCAGGGCCAGGGCCGTCTGGCAGGTCATCTGCACATCCCCCGGCGCCATCCGCGCCACCGTGCCCATGTCGGGCCCCAACGCCCCGCCCTGTCTCAGGCCGCAGACGGCGCTGTTCTGACGGTCCTGCGCGGGGCTGAACGTCACGCGCGCGGCGCTCAGTTCGGCCAGGCATCGCCCCAGGTCCGCGCCCACGCGCACCACCGCCCCCTGGGTTCCCCCATCGACGGGCCGGTCGATCAGCCCCCCGACCAGGGGCGCAGGCGTCCGTCCCGGATAGGGCGACGGCCGCAGCGGCTCGGGCGCGCGCCGCACGCAGCCGCTCAGGATCAGCAGGACCGCCAGACCGACCGACACACGCATCATCAGGACATTGGAAGCCATCGCCCGAATCCTATCCGATTCCCGATGGCGCGTCGGTCACGAGGCGGAGAGCCGTCTATCGCCGTTCCGGGGCGGCTCCGGCGGCCCGACACCGATCCGAACAGAACCGCACCTGATCCCAGTCGCGCGCCCACTTCCTGCGCCACGCGAACGACAGGCCGCAGGCGACGCAGCGCTTTTGCGGCAGGTCGGCCTTGCCGGGCGCGCAGCCCAGATTGACGTGTTTTCGACCCATCAGACCCCAGACCAGCAATTCAGGACGACGGCAAGTCCGACCTATTCCTGCGCCCCTGGTGGCCGTTCCAGAGAAAGGTCGGGCCTGTTGCGACCACCCCGCAAACTGATATATGCGCCCCGTCGCCCAGGCGATCGTAAGCGTCTCACGTCAGGCAACGCATCCATCCCGGTTTTCGGCCGGGGCCGGACTTTCCGGCGGATGCCCATTGCCGAAGACCAAATTGAGAGACGCACACATGCACCCTCACCCTGCGATCATCCGCTTCCGCCGACTGCCCGCGCGCTATGCGCCGGTCATCATGCCCCTGATCCTGTCACTGTTCATGACTTTCGTGGTCTCGGCCATCGCCACGACGCGCAATCTGGGCTTCGTTCCGGCCTTCCCCTCCGCCTGGATGCAGGCTTGGGGCCTGTCTTGGCTGATCGCCTTCCCAGTGCTGCTGCTGATCCTGCCGCTGGTTCGGCGCATCGTCGGCTTGGTCGTCGAAACGCCCAGCTGACGGCAAAAGGGGCGGCCCTTTCGGCGCCGCCCCTGCTCGTCTTCAGCTGTCCAGGAAGGACCGCAGCTTCCGCGACCGGCTGGGGTGTTTCAGCTTGCGCAGCGCCTTGGCCTCGATCTGACGGATCCGCTCGCGCGTCACCGAGAACTGCTGGCCGACTTCCTCCAGCGTGTGGTCGGTGTTCATGCCGATGCCGAAGCGCATCCGCAGCACCCGTTCCTCGCGCGGCGTCAGGGACGCCAGCACGCGGGTTGTGGTCTCGCGCAGGTTCGACTGGATGGCGGCGTCGATGGGCAGGACGGCGTTCTTGTCCTCGATGAAGTCGCCCAGATGGCTGTCTTCCTCGTCCCCGATCGGGGTTTCCAGCGAGATCGGCTCCTTGGCGATCTTCAGGACCTTGCGCACCTTCTCCAGCGGCATGGCCAGCTTCTCGGCCAGCTCTTCCGGGGTCGGCTCGCGGCCGATCTCGTGCAGCATCTGGCGGCTGGTGCGGACGATCTTGTTGATCGTCTCGATCATGTGCACCGGGATGCGGATGGTCCGCGCCTGGTCGGCGATGGACCGAGTGATGGCCTGACGGATCCACCAGGTGGCGTAGGTCGAGAACTTGTAGCCGCGGCGGTACTCGAACTTGTCGACCGCCTTCATCAGACCGATGTTGCCCTCCTGGATCAGGTCCAGGAACTGCAGGCCGCGGTTGGTGTATTTCTTGGCGATGGAGATCACGAGGCGCAGGTTGGCCTCGACCATTTCCTTCTTGGCCTGACGGGCTTCGCGCTCGCCCTTCTGCACCGTCTGGACGATGCGGCGATAGTCGTCGATCGGCAGGCCGGCTTCCAGGGCCACAGCGGCGACGTCGGCGCGGATGGTGGCGATCTGGCTGGCTTCGTTGTCGCTGAACTTGGTCCAGCGCACGCCCTGTTCCTTGATCCGCTCGGTCCAGGTCGGGTCCAGTTCGGCGCCGAAATAGGCCTTCAGGAATTCGGGACGCGAGATGCCGTAGCTGTCGGCCAGGCGCAGCAGGCGCCCTTCCAGACCGATCAGGCGTTTGTTGATCGCATAAAGCTGCTCGACCAGGGCCTCGATACGGTTGTTGTTCAGCTTCATCGTCTTCAGACGATCCGAGATGGATTTCGTCAGCGTCTGATAGGCCTTGGAGTCCTTGGCGCTCAGCACCTCGCCCTTCAGGCGGGTCTGGACCAGCTTGTCCTGCAGCCCCCGGAACTCGCTGAAGTCGGCGGCGATGAGGTTCAGCACCTCCATCACCCCGTCGCGCAGCTCGGCTTCCAGCGCCGACACGGACATGCCGCCGCCGTCGTCGAAATCATCGTCATCGTCGTCGTCTGACTCGGGCTTTTCTTCAGCGGCCGGCTTTTCTTCAGCCTCTTCTTCCTCTTCCGCCTCGGGCTGGACGGCGCCGGGCAGGGACGAGGGGTTCAGCACGCCATAGGTGGCGTCCAGGTCGATGACTTCACGCAGAAGAATACGGTTGTTCTCAAGCTCGTCGCGCCACACCATGATGGCCTCGAAGGTCAGGGCGCTTTCGCACAGACCCGAGATCATGGCGTCGCGACCGGCCTCGATCCGCTTGGCGATGGCGATTTCGCCCTCGCGGCTCAGCAGTTCGACCGAGCCCATTTCGCGCAGATACATCCGCACCGGGTCGTCGGTGCGGTCATAGGCGGCCTTGGCGGGCGCCTCGGCGACGGCGGTTCCGGCGGCGGCGGCGACGTCGGTGGACTGCTGCTCCTGCGCGTCCTCCTCGGCCTCGACGACGTTGACGCCCATTTCGGACAGCATGGCCAGGGTGTCTTCAATGGCGTCCGGCGTGACTTCCTCGGACGGCAGGACCTTGTTCAGCTCCTCCATCGTCACATAGCCGCGCGCCTTGGCCTGTTTGATGAATTTCTTGACGCCGGCGTCAGTCAGATCGAGCAGGGGGCCGTCGGTCGTAACCTCGGCGTCCTGCGTCTCGGTCTGTGCGTTCATAGTCAGTTCGTCTCCGGCCGGAGGGGGTGATCAATCCACCCCGGCGAAAAATACAATGCCTGGCGAGGCGTAAGGTTACGCGCCCACTCTGTCTTCCCAAGTCGTTCCGGCTTTGATCGCATGGCGAAGCATGTTCCGCGCGGCCTTCCGCCGACGAAACGCTCCATCCTCGCCCGGGGCGCATCACGCGCCTGGGCTGAGGCGCCCGCCAACCCATCCAAACCAGGAGGTTGGAACGTCGAACGCCTGCGACCATCGGACCCTTGCCTCGGCGAGGGGCGCATTTGCGGCCAGGAATGGCGCGTCGGGCTTTGCCGCCGCCTTCTCGACCTCGCGCACTAAGGCATCATGATCCGATTGCGCCAGATGGCGTCGCGCGCCCGCAGAGTCAAGGCCGCCTAACCAGGACGCAGCCAGTTCTCAACCCGCAGTCCGGGCACACGCGAGAATTCACGTTCATTGTCGGTGACGAGGATACAGTCCAGCGCCAGGGCGTGAGCGGCGATCAGCAGATCGTTGGCGCCTATGAGTCGGCCTCGCCTCTGCAGGTCGGCGCGGATGTCGCCGTAGATGTAGTCGGCGGGCGCTTCCCACGCCCTGATGGACAGACCCGAAAGCACGGTCTCGAGTTGCGCGGCGATCCGGAGAGAACCGGACTTGGCGACGCCAAACCGCAACTCCGCAACGACGATCAGACTGATACAGACATCGCCCGTAGCGACCATCGCCATGCGCTGTCCGACCGGGCCGAGCGGATCGTACATCAGATCCGACACCGCATTGGTGTCCAGCATATAGCCGCTCAAAGATCGACCGGTTCTGGAGGGGGGTCATCGAAGGGAGCGAGCCGTTCGTCGATAGGCTCCATGGTCGCCAGAACAGCCAGAAGTTTTTCGACAGACCCCATCCGCGGCCCCGCCCGTTCGATGATCAGCCGCTCACCCTCCTGACGCACCACGGCGTCCGCCGGAACGGCGATGCCGCTCGGCAGGTGGACGACCTGATGATCGCCCTCGCGCGTGATCCTGACAGGCTGGGAACCATCCATGGCGCGAGACTACTCCAGATCGTGAAGCCCGCCAATCGGCGCGGATCAGATCAGGGTGGTCCAGAAGTCCGGCGCCGCGAACGAACGGGTGATGGCGTCGCGTTCGGCCTTCAGCCGCACCAGGGCGTCGATGCCCGTGCCCTGGCCCATGTCCTGTTTGGCGGTCTCGATGGCGCGCGACAGGGCGGCCAGATGGGTCATCAGGCCGAACACCTTCAACCAGTGAGCCCGCGATTCCGCCACGGTCAGATCCGACGACAGGAAGGAGGCGCCCGACTTGGACGCCGCCTTCTCGATTTCCTTCAGCAGAGGCTCGAAGCCGGAATCGCGCAGTCGACGCCGCACCACGGCCGCGTCCGACGGCTGTCCCGACAGCCGCAACCGCACCAGTTCCTGGGCCAGCCCCTCCAGCGCGGCGTCGCCGAAGCCCTGGACGCTGACCTCTTCCAGATGGTCGTCCAGCCGCTCGATATCGTCGATGGCGGCATAGGCCAGGGCGGCGGCCACCGGGCTGACGGCGCGGAACAGGGACTGCATCGCCTGCGCCCCCTCGACCGTCTGACCCAGTTTCGGCGGCGGCCCGAACCGACCCCGCCCCTGCCCCGGCGTCCAGGGCGCACGCTGGGGGGCGCGCGGAAACAGGGCGTCGAACCGGTCGAACAGATCGCGGCGGTACTGTTCGGCCAGGTCCTTATCCTGAATGGCCGAGGCGGCGGTCCGCAGCCGCGCCTTGAAGCCGGCCTTGCGCTCCGGCGTATCCAGCGGCTCGACGTCCTGCTCGCGGCGGAACAGCACCTCGGCGAAGCCGTGGGTGTCGGCCAAGGCCTGACGCAGGGCGGGCGCCCCCTTGTCGCGCAGGATGTCGTCGGGATCCTGTCCCCCGCTCAGCAGCGAGAAGCGGAACGACCGCCCCGCCTTCAGCAGCGGCAGCGACCGTTCGATGGCGCGATAGGCCGCCCGCAGCCCCGCCGCATCGCCGTCGAAACACAGCACCGGCTCATGGCTGACCCGCCACAGCCGCTCCATCTGCTCTTCCGTCAGGGCCGTGCCCATCGGCGCCACGGCCGGCAGGCCCGCGCGCTGGCAGGCGATGACGTCCATATAGCCTTCGACCACGATGATGGCCTGGTCGTTCCGGCTCTCCGCCCCCAGGATACGCCGCGCTTCGGGCAGGCCGTACAGCGTCGCCCCCTTGTGAAACAGCGGGCTCTCGGGACCGTTCAGATATTTGGCCCGGTCGTCGGGGTTCATGGCCCGGCCGCCGAAGCTGACGATCCGGCCGCGCGCGTCCAGGATGGGGAACATCAGCCGGTCGCGGAACCGGTCATAGGGCTGCCCTCCGCTTTCCGGCGAGATCAGCAAGCCGGCCTCGACCAGCTCGGCCGGTCGCGCCCCGCGCTGGACCAGGGCCTGTTTCAGCCCCTCGCGGTCATTGGGCGCATAGCCCAGGCCGAACCGCTCCCACTGATCCTCGGGCAGGCCGCGCTTCTCCAGATAGTCGCGCGCCGCCTTGCCCGGCGTGCGCCGCAGATTGGCGGCGAACCATTTCTGGGCCAGGTCCATCCAGTCCGACAGGCCCTGGCGCTTCTGCTCGCGCTCGGCCTCCTTGGGATCCTCGGCCGGCAGTTGCATGCCCGCCTCGCCGGCCAGCCGCTGCACCGCCTCGACGAAGCTGAGCCGCTCGGTCTCCTGCAGGAAGGAGATGATGTCGCCGTGTTTGCCGGACGAGAAGTCGTGGAAGAAGCCCTTGTCGTCATTGACGAAGAAGGACGGCGACTTCTCCTTCGAAAAGGGCGACAGGCCGACATATTCCCGCCCCTGCCGCTTGAGCTTCACCGTCCGTCCGATCACGTCGGACGGCCGAAGGCGGGCCTTCAGTTCATCGATGAATCTTTCGTCGAAACGCACCGGGCGATCCATAAGCCTTGCGGCGCTTCACGTCGATGATCGGGCACGTCGATGATCGGAGAACGATCAGGCGGTTCGTCCGGGCATCCCCCGAAGTCCGAACGAACCGCCGCATCGCAGAAGGCGTAAACCGCAGCGTCCCCCAACGCCTTGGCTTAACGAAGTCCTAACGCCTCGCGGACCTGCATCTGACGTGCAGACGCAGGACGTGTCGAGAGGGCGTCAGGCGCGGGCCGGCAGATCAAGGCGAGACTGTGTCTTTTGCGTCTCGGGCGGTTCGCCTCAGCCGCGACCGAAGGGCGCTACCTTGTTGGCGTCGTCGTGCCCGATATCGGCCGGCCCCAGGAATTCTATGCCGGATCTCAGGCACCAGTATCGAACAATCTCCTCCGGAGTCTGTCCGAAATCGGGATCGTTTGGCGTGACATCGGAAACACGTCCCAGGCGAATTCCGGCAACACGTCGGATCGACTCCTGCCCCGTCAAGTGAAACATCATCCGGTCGATCCGATAGGCGGCCTCCGACACCTCCTCCAGCATCAGGACGTGACCCGACAGGTCGGGCTCCAGCGCCGTGCCGACCAGCTGGTCCAGGATGGTCAGGTTGAAGGCGACGGCGGGGCGCGGATCGATCGCCAGCGAGGGTTCGATCCAGTCGGTGCGTCCGGTCGTCAGCCAGGCCAGGGCGCCGCGCGCCGCCTCGTCGCGGCGCACCGCATCCGAGGCCATCGGGCCGTGGGCCAGATGTTCGAACCCGGCCTTGTACATCCCGGCCAGCAGGCTGCCGGCGTCGGAATAGCCCATATAGCGCTTCTTTCGGGCCACGGCGTTCAGGCGCGGAATGACCGGCTCGGCGATGCGGCAGGATCCATAGCCGCCGCGCGCGAACCAGATCGCATCAATGCGCGGGTCATTGGCGAACTCGACGAAGGCGTCGGCCCGCGCCCGGTCGTCCCCGGCGAAATGGCCGTGTTTCAGGAAGCAGGCGGGGTGAAACACCACCGCCACGTCGCGATCCGGATGGTGCTGCGCCATCCAGGCCTCGACCGCATCGGCCCGCTCCTTGGAGAAGCGCGAACTGGCGCAGACGACGCCGATCTTGAAGCTGTTGCTGTTCACGTCCGTCTTCTTCGTCGAATATTGCGATCCTGCACTGGCGGACCGGCCCGATCCCCTGTTCTAAGGGGGCATGAACCAAGACGCCTCCTATTTCTTCTGCGGCATCGGCGGGTCGGGCATGCTGCCCCTGGCCCTGATCGTCCAGGCCCAGGGCCACCGTATCGAAGGTTCCGACCGCGCGCTGGACCAGGGCCGCACGCCCGAGAAGTTCGACTGGCTGCGCGCCCATGGCGTGACCCTGCATCCCCAGGACGGTTCGGGCGTGACCCGCGCCGCCCAGACCGTCGTGGCCACCGGTGCAATTGAAGAGACCGTGCCCGACATCGGCGCCGCCCGCCGCGTCGGCGCCGTCATCCAGACCCGGCCCCAGCTGCTGAGCCAGCTGTTCAACGCCGCCCCGACATCGGTCGGCGTCGCCGGGACCAGCGGCAAATCCACCATCACCGGCATGATCGCCTGGATCCTGGACCAGGCCGAGCGCAACCCCACCGTCGTCAACGGGGCGGTGATGAAGAATTTCGCCGACGCCGACCATCCGTTCGCCAGCGCCCTGGTCGGCGCCTCCGACCTGTTCGTCGCCGAGGTGGACGAGTCCGACGGCTCCATCGCCGGCTATGACCCCACCGTCGCCGTCGTCTCCAACATCTCGCTGGATCACAAGTCGATGGAGGAGCTGCGCGACCTGTTCGGCGGCTTCACCGGCCGCGCGGCCACGGCGGTGCTGAACCTCGACAATCCCGAGACCGCCGCCCTGGTCCAGACGCTTCCGGCCGGGAAAGCGATCACCTTCGCCCTGGGCGAGGAAAAGGCCGACCTGTCCGCCTACGACCTTCAGCCGACGCCCACGGGCATGAAGTTCCGCCTGATGGAGGGCTGGAGCGAATACGACGTCGTCCTGAACGTTCCCGGCGCCCACAATGTCGCCAATGCGCTTGCGGCCCTGGGTGCGGTCAAGGCGCTGGACGTGCCGACGGGCCAGGCGGTCAAGGCGCTGGAGACCTTCGCCGGCATCCGTCGCCGGATGGAGGTGGTCGGGACGGTGAACGACATCACCGTCATCGACGACTTCGCCCACAACCCGGACAAGATCGCCGCCACGCTCAAGACCCTGCACGCCTTCGACGGCCGCCTGCTGATCCTGTTCCAGCCCCACGGCTTCGGCCCGCTGAAGCTGATGCGGCAGGAATTCATCGACGGCTTCGCCGGCCTGATGCGCGAGACCGACGTCCTGCTGATGCCCGAGCCGGTCTATTACGGCGGCACCACAGACCGCAGCGTCGGCTCAGAAGACATCGCCACGGGTGTCCGCGCCGCCGGCCGTCAGGCGGAGGCCCTGCCGACCCGCGCCGACTGTGGCGACCGGATCGTGCAGATGGCGCAATCGGGCGACCGCATCATCGTCATGGGCGCCCGCGACGATACCCTGTCCAGCTTCGCGGTCGACCTGCTGGGCCGACTGGATCAGTCGGCCGGCTGATAGACCCGGACGTAGTCGACCTCCATCCGCTGCGGGAAGACGGCGTCGTCGACGCCCTCCTCGCCGCCCCAGGTTCCGCCCACGGCGACGTTCAGGATCAGATGGAACGGCTTGTCGAACGGCCAGGTCTCCACATCGCCCGTCTGATCGTTGGCGAAGCGGTGGAAGGGCTGGTCGTCGATCAGGAAGACGATCTCGTCCGGCGTCCAGCGCACCTGATAGCGGTGAAAGGCGTCGCAGGCGTCCGCGACCTGGCGCGTCGCCGTGCTCTGGGTGCCCTTCACATGGTTGTAGGCCTCGGTGTGGATCGAGCCGTGCACCACGCCGGGGCGATGGCCGACATGCTCCATGATGTCGATTTCGCCGCCGATGGGCCAGCCGACCGCCTTTTCGGGCAACATCCAGATGGCCGGCCAACTGCCGCGTCCGCAAGGGATCTTGGCGCGCGTCTCGATGAAACCGCGTGACCAGGCGGAGGTCGAGATCATCCGCGCCGAGGTGTAGGCCTGTCCGCCCCAGTCGGCCGGGGGCGGGTTGAGGGTCTCTCGCCGCGCCTCGATGATCAGGACGCCGTCCTCGATCCGGGCGTTCTCAGGCCGCGCGGCGGAATAGTACTGCAGCTCCTCGTTATACCAGCCGGTCTTGTTGGCCTGGGTGTCGTATCGCCACCTCGAGGCGTCGGGCAGGCCGTCGCCAGCGAATTCGTCGGACCAGGTCAGGGCGTATCCAGACGGAGCGGCGGACGTTTGCGGCAGGGTCGAAATCGCCGCCGCCAGCAGCATGGAAATCATCGGTTCCTCCCATTCATTGCGCCATTGATGGCAGGAAGGCCCGGCGGGCGGCAGCCCTAATAGACGTCGCGGCGGTAACGACCGGTTTCGAGCAGGTCCAGCAGAGCCTCGGCGCCCAAGGCGGTCTCCAGCGCCGCATGAACGCCTGCGGCCATGCCCTCCAGACTCCCGCAGACATGGATGGTGGCGCCGCGACCGATCCAGTCGCGCAGTTCGTCCGCCGCCCCGGCGACCAGATCCTGCACATAGCGGCCGTCGCCCGCATCGCGCGAGAATGCGCGGTCCAGCCGCCGCAGCACCCCAGACGCTAGCCAGGCCTCAAGCTCAGCGTCGAAGAAGGCGTCGTGCGCCCGCGTCCGCTCGCCGAACAACAGCCAGGCCCCGCCCCCGGCCGGGCTCCGGGCCTTCAAATGCGCCCGCAATCCCGCGATTCCCGTGCCATTGCCGATCAGGATCATCGGCGTCTCGTCCGCCGGCCCGTGAAAGCTGCGGTTGGTCCTCAGCCGCATGCCGATCTCGTCGCCGACCGCCAGATCCTGGGTCAGCCAGCCGGACGCTAGGCCCGGCGTTCCGTCGGGGTGACGCATCAGGCGGATCAGGCATTCGACCCGTCCGTCAGACGGCAGGGAGGCGATGGAATATTCGCGCGCGCCGGGCGTGACCCCGTCCCGCTCCGGAAGGCCCACTTCCGCGATATCGCCCGCCGCCCAGTCCGGCGCGGACCCGACTGGTTCGAACGCGAGGTGATAGGCCGCCCCGCCCGGACTGCCCGGATTAACCAGGGTCCGCTCGACCAGCCGCCACGGATAGAAGACCGCCGGCGCCCAGTCGGGCGCCGCGAGACGGCCGGTGATCTGGTTCAACTGGTGCTGCCAGCGGCGGATGGCCCCGGCCTCGCCGTTGTCGACCTCGACCAGGTCGAACAGGGGCTCGGCGCCCCACCGCCGCAGCCAGCCGTCCACCGCATGGCCGAAGCCGCAGAACTGGTCGTAGCTGCGGTCGCCCAGGGCCAGAAGGCCGAAGCGCAGGCCCGCCAGATCCGCCCCCTGCCCCATGGTCTTGCGCACGAACCGCGCCGCCGCGTCGGGCGGATCGCCTTCGCCCGTCGTGGACACGATCAGCAAGGCCCGGCCTGCGGCCTTCAGCGTCGCGCTGTCCAGATCGGCGAAGGACAAAACCCGCGCCCCCACCCCGCCGTCCTGCAGGGCCCTGGCCGTCATCCAGGCCAGTTGCTCGGCGAAACCCGTCTGGCTGACGAAGGCGACCAGCACGCTCTCGCCGACTCCGGCCATGGCGTCCGATTGGGCGCGCGCCGCCGCCTTCGCCCGGCGTTCGCGCCAGACGATGAAGCCGGTCAGGACCAACCACAGGACCGTCGCTCCGACGGCCCACAGCCAACGCGCCGGCTCGTGCGTCACCCCGGCCCCTCCAGGGCGGGGTCGTCCATCATGGCGGCGAAGACGGGCGTCATCCGTTCGACCAGGCCGCGCTCGGTCCGCTCGACGAAATGGGCGGCCAGGCCGACCGCCTCGGCATAGTCGGGCCCCTCGAACGGCCCCATGACCGTCAGGGCCGTGGCGTAGGCGTCGGCCTTCATGGCCGAGGCGTGCAGCACCGTCACCGACGCCAGGGCGTTGCTCACCGGCCGCCCGGTCGATCCGTCCAGCGTATGCGGATACAGGCGGCCGTTATGCTCGAAGGCGCGGCGATAGTCGCCGCTGGTCGCCATGGCCATGTCGTACAGGGCCGCCACGGTGCGCGGCGCCGGCGATCCTGCGACCCGCTCGATCTCGACCCACCAGGGCTGGGCGTCGGGCTTGACGCCGCGCCCCTTCAACTCGCCGCCGATCTCCACCAGGTGCGAGGTCGCCCCCATGGCCGTCAACCGGTCCGAGACCCGGTCCACCGCATGCCCCTTGGCGATGCCGGAGACGTCCAGCCTCATGCCGCCCAGCTGCATGACCGCGCGCGCCTCGCGGTTCAGCCGCAGCTTTTGCCAACCGGACAATTTCAGCGCCGCCTCGACCTCTTCGTCCGAGGGCACGGGCAGCAGGGGCGAACGCGGTCCGGGCGGGCCGAATCCCCACAGGTCGACCAGGGCGCCCAGGGTCGGATCGACCGCGCCGTTCGTCTCGTCGCCCAGGTCCATGGCGGCGTCCAGAAGGTCCCAGAAGGGCTGGGACACCGCCCACACTCCTTCGGGAGCGGCGTTGAAGCGGCTGATCTCGCTGGACGGCTCCCACGGGCTGAAGACGGCGATCACCGCCGCCAGTTCTTCCTCCACGGCCGCCTGGACCGCCGTCTCGCTCAGGCCCGGCGGGCCGATCACCCGCGCGCTCCAGGTCGTTCCCATGGTCGGGCCGCCCAGCGACAGGATGCGGTCGCCGGGCGGACGGGGCGGAACCCCGTCCATCGGCGGAATCAGCACCCGGTTGTCGGCCCGATCCGCAAGCGGAACCGGGTCGCCGAGCGTGACCGTGGGCGGGGCGGCGCGGGATCCGCGCGAGAAGGGAGTGTCGGACATGCCCGTGGCTTAGGGCAGGACTTCCATCACCGCCACATAGCTGGCGTTCGAGCCCAGCGCCTCGCCCTGGGCCGGCGCGCGGACCGAGGCGTTCAGCCAGTACATGCCGGCTTCCGGCCAGGTGACGGTGAAGGCGCCGTCGGCGCCGGTCTTGACCGTCATCTCCTCGGGATTGTCGCGATAGCGCAGGCCGCCACGCGCGATGGTCACGTCCAGATCGGCGGCCGGCTGACCGTCCTTGACCAGTTTGAAGGTCGCGGCCTCGCCGGCGACCAGGTCATTGGGATGGGTAACGGGGATCAGTTCCAGACCCTCGCCCGTCGTCTTGAACACGGTCTCGGTCGGGTTGTTCAGGGTGACGAAGGTTTCGATCCGGCTGGCGGTGCGGGTCGCCTGCACCTCGGTCGCGCCTGCGGGCAGAGCGGCCGGATATTCCGCCGCCGAACCGCGCCAGCGCTTCTGCTCGCCGTCCAGCTTGTAGCTGGCCATCACGCCGCCCATCACATTGGCGACCTTGTAGGTGCCGTTCTGCGTCAGATGGACGTCGAAGGTGGTGCGGTACTGGCCCTGCATCAGATGTTCGGGCTGAACGGTCGATCCGTCCGGCGCCGTCACCACCAGACCGCCCATCCGCATGGCGGCGTGGTCGGGGATGAAGACCCCGTTCGACATGCCGGCGTCGAATCCGACCCAGGCGTCATTGCCCGACAGGCTGGTCGAGGTCGGCGCCATCCAGGCGCGGTGGGCCTGGGCGGCCATCGGGGCCGCCAGGGCGGCGGCGAAGGCCAGAAGCGTGATCGTCTTTTTCATGGGTCTGTTCCTCAGCGAGAGACGGTGACGCGCACGGCGCCCAGTTCGGTGGAGCCGGAAGCATTGGCGGTATTGGCGCCGCCCCAGCGGAAGGGCACGCGCACGACCTCGCGGCCGCCCAGTTCGCGGGCCGCCTCGACAACGACGGTGTACTGGCCCGGCTGCAGGCCGCGCAGGCGGGCGGCGGGCACGGTGATGGTCTGGCGACCCGGCGCGCGGGTGGCGCCCGAGACGCCGTCGGCCGGCAGGCTCATGGCCCGGCCGCCCTTGCGCCACCAGGTGCGCAGATCCTTCAGCCAGTCCTTGCCGTCGCCCTCGTTGTTGCGGGTCTGCTGGTACCAGACCGCCAGGGTCTGGACCGCTGTCTGATCCGGCCGCTCGATCCACACCGCCACATAGGGCCGGTGATAGGAGGCGGTGTTCAGCCGCGGCACATCGACCGTGACCGACAGGTCCGCAGCCAGGGCGGGCGCGGCGGCGGCCAGGCCGACGGTGGTGACGACGATGGGGAGAAGGCGCATCCGGGACACTCTCAGCGAAGTTCAGCTCAATGAATGAAGATCAGGGCGATGACGACGGGCACGAGCAGCCCCAGGGCCGCCAGCGGCCAGGTGGAGGGCCGCCCCTTGGCGTGCAGCCACATCAGCCCCAGCCCCGTCAGGGCGAAGATCAGGCAGGCGACGGCGAAGACGTCGATGAACCAGAACCAGACCGCCCCGGCGTTGCGCCCCTTGTGCAGATCGTTGAGGTAGGCGATCCATCCCCGCGTCGTCTTCTCGTGCAGCACATCACCCGTTGAACGGTCGATGGTCACCCATCCGTCGCCGCCGGGCGTGGGCAGGGCCACATAGATTTCCTCGGCCGTGGTTTCGGTCGGCTTGCCGGCGATCTCGGCCTTCAGCGTCTGCGCCGACCAGCGGGCGACGGCATCAGGGACGGGATCGGTCGTCTCCTGAGGAAACTCCGCCAGCCGTTGCAGCAGGGGCGCGGGCAGGGTCGCGGTCTGCTCAACCGTCACCGGCTCGGCGGGGATCGAGGCCGCGTGGTTCAGGGTGACGCCGGTGATCGCGAACAGGATCAGTCCGACCAGACTGACCGCCGCCGAAATCCAGTGCCAGGAATGCAGCTGTTTCAGCCAGAAGGACCGCGCGCCGTTCAGCGCCGCCTTCGGCTTCTTCGAGTCCTTGGCGGGGAGCTCGGCCTGAGGGTGTGCGGCGCGTTCGGTCACAAGGTGGCTGTGCCACTGTTGCGAACCGTTTTCAATAGCAGTCCGTGCGACGAAATCGCCGCAGAGAGCGTCAGTAGCTGAATCTCACCCCGGCCCGCACCGTGCGCGGCGGGGCGTAGCCGGCGACGTCGGTCCCGGTCATCGACACCTCGACCTCTTCATCAAAGGCGTTGTCCAGGGCGGCCCAGACCATGACGCCTTCGCGCGCCGCCCACTCCGCCCGGGCGTCCAGGGTCACGGCGGGATCCAGGGTCCGGCTGTTCAGATCATCGTCGAACCGCGCCGATTCATACCGCGCAGCCAGCCCTAGGGTCAGGCGCTGCGTCGCCCGCCAGTCCAGGCCCGCTGTCGCGCTCCACTCCGGCGCCTGGGCCGGGCGCAGGCCGGTCAGCTGCGGCGCCGCCGTCCCGCCGTCCACCTCAGCGTCCGTCCAGGACAGGGCCGCGTTCAGCGACAGGGCCTCGGTCGCCTGGATGGACCCGTTCAGCTCGACGCCCCAGGCCTCGATGGTCCCGGCGTTCTGGCGCTGGCGCAGCACCCCGCCGGCGGGCACGAAGCCCGCGCGGGGGAAGGTCCCCGGCCCCTCGCCGATGGTGACGTTGACGATGGCGTCCTCGATCTCGTTCCAGAAGACCGTCGCCCCCCAGGCGATCCCGTCCCGGTCATAGGCCAGGCCCGTCTCGATCCCGCGCAGGGTCTCGGGCTCCAGCGCCGAATTGGCCTCGGTGATGTCGTTGCCCACCCGGAACGGCCGGTGCAGTTCATTCAGCGTCGCCGGCCGGAAACCGGAATAGGCCGCCGCCCGCCAGGCGTAGCCGGCGCCCAGCAGCCGGCTCAGATCGCGTCGCGCCGCCAGACGGGCGCTGAACACCTCGCCCGACCGATCCTCGTCCGTCTCGTCCAGGATCGGCGCGCCGGTCGCCAGGGTGTATTCGTAGCGGAAGCCCGCCTCGTTCTTCCAATGGTCGTAGCGCACCCCGCCCGCGACCAGCCAAGCCCCGCCGGTCCACGACCCGTCCACATAGGCCCCGGCCACCGACGTCTCGCCGCCCGCGCGCCGTCCCCGGGCAAAGCCCGCGCCGGTGGGATTGCTGAAGAACTCGTTGGTCTCGCCCTCGTTGAACCGGGCGTCGGCGCCGACCTCCCATTCCAGCCGCCCGCCCGCGATCTCGGCCACGCCGCGGCGCAGGGCCGCGTTCAGCCCCCAGCCCGTGGCGGGGGTCTTGTACTGACTATTGGCCGGCGTCGTCGTCGACCGGTCCGCCGCCACCGAGGCCGAACTGTTGGCGAAATTGCTCTCGATCCGCCAGGCCTGCAGCCGCCAGCCGTATCCGTCGACGGGCGGCGCCTTGGCCGCCGTGGCGCTCAGGCTGTGGCCGCTGGCGTTGGACCGGGCGTTCAGCAGGCCGGAGCCGCGATCCTCCTCCCAGGTCGCCGCCCGCAGCGACAGGTTCGCCCCTTCCAGGTTCAGTCCGTCCAGCGGCGCATCGACCCGCAGGGCGGCGCTGCGGCTGTCCAGATCCAGCGGCGTGTCCGCCGCCCCCGCCGCCGGCCCGCGCACCGGCGTATAGCCGTCGCTGGCCTCATACAGGCCCGACAGGGTCACGCCGACCGGCCCCAGCATGGTCGATCCCGACCCCGCCGCTCGCGCCCCGCCGCGCTCGGCGACCGAGAGGTCCAGCACCCCGCCGCTGTCCCGTTCCGTCAGGCCGATGACCCCGGTCAGGGCGCCGGCGCCATAGGGCCCCGCGCCCGCGCCGCGCACCACATCCACCCGATCCAGCGATTCCGGCGCGACCTGGGACCAGATGACCCAGCCCCCGAACGGATCGTTCAGCGGAACCCCGTCCAGCGTCACCAGGGTCCGCCCCGCGCCGGACGGCGCTATCGCCCGCAGCGAAATCCCCTGGGTCGTCGGATTGGCGGCCAGGCTGGAGGTGCGGCGGAACAGGGACACGGCCGGCACGGTTCGCAGGGCCTCGTCCAGCCGGACGGACCGCTCCAGCACCCGTTGGTCTAGCCGCACCACCGAAAAGGCGGCGTCGGCGGCGGCGGGCGGCAGACGGGCGGCCGTCACCGTGATTTCGGACAATTGGGCGGGCGGTGCGGGGGGCGCGTCTTGGAACATCCCGGTCACAATAGACCAGCTCCGCCTTGGTTCATCCCTGCGACCTTATAACCTCGATTGAGGCCTCGAGGTCACAGGTGAAGGCGGTGTCAAACCTCGGACCAGCGCCGCAGAAGGTTGTGATAGACCCCGGTCAGCTCGATCACCGCCTGATCCTTGGGCCCCTTCTCGCGCGCCACGCGTTGGGTCGCCACGTCCAGCCGGAACAGCATCTCGCGGTCGCCGTCGTCGCGGATCAGGCTCTGCATCCACATGAAGGACGAGACCCGCGCCCCGCGCGTCACCGGCATCACCTTGTGCAGGCTCTTGGACGGATATAGCACCAGATCCCCGGCCGGCAGTTTGACCGACTGGGGCCCGTACATCTCCTCGATGATCAGTTCCCCGCCGTCGTAATCCTCGGGTTCGGACAGGAAGAGGGTCGCCGACAGGTCGCTCCGTATACGGATAGCGCCCCCGCCCCGCTGCTGGCGGATGGCGTTGTCCACGTGCAGCCCGAACTCGCCGCCGCCCTCATAGCGGTTAAACAGCGGCGGAAAGATCGTGTGCGGCAGGGCTGCGGCCACGAACATCGGATTGGCGTTGAGCGCCTGGACGATCAGGGCCGAAACCTCCCTGGCCACGTCCGAGTCTTCCGGCAGTTGTTGGTTCCGCTTCGCCGTCGCCGACTGGTGGCCCGAAGTCATATTGCCGTCGGCCCAGGGGCCTGCGTCCAGCCGCTCGCGCAGGGCCTTCACTTCGGCCTTGGAAAAGACTTCGGGGATCTGGAGCAGCACGGTCGGGTCTCGCTCGAAAAGAAAAGACGGCCCCGCCGGAAGGACGGGGCCGCCAGATATAGGCCGGGGATCGTGGCCTTTAGAAGCGCAGGTTCAGCGCCAGGATCGCCTGCCGGCCCGGAGCGGGGTCGGCATGGTGAACCCCGTTGGTCCGCATGATGTATTCCTCATCCGTGGCGTTCTTGACGTTCAGCTGCAGGCTGGCGCGGTCTGTCACGTCATAGGAGGCGAACAGGTCCAGGCGGGTGTAGCTGGGCGCATAGACCGCCGCCGTACCGCCGCCGGCCCCGCCCTGGTTTCCGCCGAACCGGTCGTCCACATAATAGACCCCGCCGCCCAGGCTCAGCTTGGGCAGGACGCGATAGGTGGTGAACAGGCTGAAGCTGTTCTTGGGCGTATTGGCCAGCGGATCGCCTTCGAAGGCGCTCGGAACAGGCGCGCCGTTCACGATGGTGACGGCGCCCCGAACCA
Organism: Brevundimonas sp. GW821-FHT10E09; assembly: GCF_058809375.1. Lineage (NCBI taxonomy): Bacteria > Pseudomonadati > Pseudomonadota > Alphaproteobacteria > Caulobacterales > Caulobacteraceae > Brevundimonas > Brevundimonas sp. GW821-FHT10E09. Next base: position 30,760 of record NZ_JBXASO010000020.1, read on the forward strand.
GCTCGGAGTCCATATAGGTATAGCCGCCGAACACGGTCCAGGCCGGCGTGACGCTGCCCGAGAAGCCGAGCTCCAGCCCTTCGACCTTGACCTCGCCGACCTGAGCGTACCGGTCGGTGTCGACCAGCACTTGCGCGTTCTTGCGCGTCGTCTGGAACAGGGCGCCGCTGAGGGTCAGCCGCTGGCCGAACAGTTCGGCCTTGGCGCCGATCTCATAGTTCTCGGTGTCTTCCGGATCGAGGAGCTGGCCCGACAGATTGCCGCTGCCCTCGCCGCCGCTCGCGCCGTTCTGGTCGCCGCCGGACACGGTGGGCGGCGTCGAGGAGGTGGCGTAGGACGCATAGACGCTGGTGTTGGAGGTGGGCTTGTACACCAGGCCGACCTGATAGTTGACGAAGTCCCATTCGCCCTCGTGGAAGGTCGGCGTGGCGGCGCCGCGGGCGATGGACGTGCCTTCGGTCTCGTAACGGTCGTAGCGCAGGCCCAGGTTCAGCAACCACTTCGGCCCAAAGGCGATGGAGTCGGCGCCATAGACGCCCCAGCTGGTGGTGTTGGAGTGGGTTTCGGCTCCGCGCGCGATCGAGCCGGTCCACGGATCGTTCGGATTGGGATCATAGACCGGCGTGCAGTCGAAGCCGCCGACAGCGGTCGGACAGGCCGAGCCGCTGGTGGTGGTGATGTTGTAGGAGGCGTTGCGGTTGATCTCGCGCGAATATTCCACGCCCAGGTCGAAATCATGCTTCAGCCCGCCCGTGGTGAAACTGCCGTACAGGTCGGTGACATTGGCGAAGGTCTCGGCCGGGTTCCAGCGCGACTTCAGACCCCGCTTCATCCACCAGGTGTCGCCGACCAGAACCGCCGTGCCGCCGTCGCCCGGATTGGTCAGCACATAGTCGTTCAGCGTCTCGGAATAGCGGGTCAGGTTGCGCAGGGTCAGGGTGTCGCTGAACTTGTGCTCCAGCTTGACCGTCACGCTGTCGACCTCGTTGCGCATGTAGTCGCGCGCCTTCAGGCCGTAGAAGGTGTCGTAGGGCACGTTCAGGATCCGGCTGTCCGTCGTCTTGATCGCCCAGTTGTTGTCCAGCTTTCGGTCCAGCGGAATCCCGTAGTCCGGCATCGAGTCGGCGGTCAGGTGGTAGTAGTTGATCGTGGCCGAGGTGTCGGTTCCCAGGCCGACGCCCAGGGCCATGGCCAGGCCGTACTTCTCGAAGTCCACCGCGTCCCGGCCCGGGACATCGCCCTCGGTCGCCATCAGGTTCAGACGGAAGGCGCTGGTGTCGTTCAGGCGCCAGTTGCCGTCCACGGTGGCGCGGTAATAGCTGTCCGTGCCGGCGCCGAGGCTGGCGCTGACGGCGTCGGCCAGGCGCGGCTGCTTGGAGCTGAGATTGATGCTGCCGCCGCCCGAGCCGCGACCCGAATAGACGGAATCGGCGCCCTTGATGACCTCGACCTGCTCCAGGTCGAAGACCTCGCGCTGCTGGCCGCCCGCGTCGCGCACGCCGTCGACGAAGATGTTGTTGCCCGACGACTGGCCCCGGATGAAGGGCCGGTCGGCCAGCGGCTGGCCGCCTTCGCCCGCGCCGAAGGTGATGCCGGGGGAGTTGCGCAGCAGGTCTTCCAGCGAGGTCGCCGCCGTCTGGGTGATGACCTGTTCCGGGATGATCGTCACCGAGCGGGGCGTGTCCAGCAGGGGCGCCACGAACTCGGGGCTTTCCGGCTGACGCTTCTTCAGTTGGCCGTTGACGTCGATCGTGCCGAGATTGGCCGGCTGCTGTTGCTGATCGGCGGTGATGATCACGCCGCCCTCGGACGTTACATCGGCGGCCAGGGCCGGCGCGGCGACCAGCATGCCGGCGGCGCTGGAGGCGAACAGAAGCGATCGGAGCACGGCGGCGCGGGACTCGGACATATTGAGGCGACCTTTTGGCCTGATTTTGCGATGCGGTCGCAATAGCCAGCTTAACAAGTTCGCACAAGAGGAATTGCGACTTAATCGCAGACGCACGGTTGCCTTGACGGGGGCGCGCTCTGGCGGTGGTCGTCTCACCCTCCGCGAGACGGCCTGAGACGGCGGCGGGGCCGCCCCTGGCTCAGATGACGATGCTCATGTTCCGCATCGGCGGCGACAGGTCCAGGTCCAGCCAGGTGGGATCGGGCATGGCCTTGTGGGCCGAGGCCAGGGCTTCCGACCAGCGCCGGCCCAGGTCGCGGAAATAGGGATCGTCCACGTCGATCCGGCGCTCCATCCCCGTCAGGTGGTCGCGGGGAATGACGATCAGATCCAGCGGCGGCCCCACGGCGATGTTCGAGCGAATCGTCGAATCGAACGAGATCAGCCCCAGTTTGACCGCCTCGGACAGGGGGGTGGAATTGTGCAGCGCGCGATCCAGGATCGGCTTGCCGTACTTCAGCTCACCGATCTGCAGATAGGGGGTGTCCGGCCCGCATTCGATGAAGTTGCCCTGCCCGTAGATCAGATACAGACCCATCTTTCCGCCGGCGATCTGGCCGCCCAGCAGCATGGAGGCGTTGACGTTCAGGGCGTCGGCGGTCGGCGAGGCGGGCGTGTTGATGGTGGCCCGCACCATGGCCAGGGCATGACCCAGGATCTGGGCGGCGCGGAACAGGGTCGGGGCGGTCTCCAGCGTCTCCAGCGCGGTCGAGTCGGGCAGTTTCACCCCCTCCGCCACCATGGCCAAGGCCGTCTGGGTGACCGACAGATTCCCGGCCGTCGCCACCGCCAGGATCCGCTCGCCGGTGGTCTTGAAGATATGCAGCTTGCGATAGGACGAGATGTTGTCCACGCCCGCATTGGTGCGGGTGTCGGCGATCATCGCCAACCCCTCGTCCACCAACATGCCCACGCAATAGGTCACTTCGCTCTATCCGCTCCCGGTTCCGCGAATCGTTCGACGCTAGCAGATTCCCCGGCCATGGCGATCAGGACCATCCCCTGGATTGATGTTGCTGCTGACTCTGTTGCACAGGCCGCACATGCAGGGCGACCGTCAGCGTCCCGATCCCGCCGCCGTAGCTGGTGCCCCGGATCGGCGTCGCGCCCAGGGCGTCCAGGCCCGTGGCGATGCGGACATAGTTGTCGGTCGGACAGATTCCGTTGGCCGCATCGAACCCGACCCAGCCCAGCCCCTCGATCCAGGCCTCGGCCCAGGCGTGGGCGGCGTCCTGGTCATGCTGTCCGTCCGAGCGGTTCAGATGGCCCGAGACATAGCGGGCCGGCACGCCCAGCGTCCGGGCGCAGGCGATGAAGATCTGCGCGTGGTCCTGGCAGACCCCGCGCCGGATGGCGAAGGCCTCCGCCGCCGTATGGGTCGCAGACGTGGCGCCGACCTCGAAGGCCACCCCGCCGTGGATGACCCCCATCAGCCGGTGCATCCGCTCCAGCGGCGCGCCCTCGCCGATCTCCCTGGCGAAATCGACCAGGGCCGCGTCCGCCTCGGTCAGGCGGGTGTCGCGCAGATAGACGCCGGGCTGCAGCCGCTCGTTCTGGCCCCGGATCACCCCGCCGGTGTCCATGGTCGAAACCTCGCCCGTCACCCGGATGGTCAGGGCGTCGGTCGGGCGCTCGGTATAGAGGCTGTGAACGATATTGCCGAAGGCGTCCTCGCTGCGTCGCAGCCGCGCATCCACGTCGGTCTCGATGCGCCATTCGCGCACCTGCTGGCTCTCGCAGGACCGGGGCGTCAGCCGCAGCATCTGCACGATGAACCGCGCCGGCCGGGCGTAGGCGTAGCGGGTGGAATGGTCGATCCGTATCCGCATGGTCAGACCAGATACTGTTCTTGGATGGCGGCGGCCAGGGCGTTGTTCTGGTTCAGGAAACCCTGGATGTATTCGTGCAGGCCCGACTGGAAGATGTCCTCGATCTTGGCCTCGTTGAACTGGGTCAGACGGTTGGACGCCAGCCGCTGCGCCGGTCCACGCCGGCCGTAATCGGTGGCCAGCTTCTCCAGATAGCTGACGATCATTCCCTGGCAGCTGGCCAGCGAGCGCGGCATCTGCCGGTTCAGCACCAGCAGGTCCGCCACCAGCCAGGGCCGCACGCTCTCGCGGTAAACCCAGCGATAGGCGGTCAGGGCCGAGACCTCGCGCAGCAGGGTGGTCCACTGGAAATAGTCCAGCTGTCCGCCCACCCGTTCGCCGGGCGGCAGGAGCAGGTGATACTTCACGTCCAGCAGGCGGGCGGTGTTGTCGGCCCGCTCGATCGCCATGCCCAGCCGCAGGAACCAGTAGGCGTCGTTGCGCAACATGGTCCGCGACGAGGCCCCTTCCACCGCCAGCGACGTCGACTTCACGAAGTCGAGGAAGTTGGTGAAATCATCCCGCTTGGTCGGCTCGCCCAGTTCGTTCAGCCCGTTCCAGGCGCCGTTGATCGCCTCCCACAGCTCGATGGTCAGGGCCGTCCGCACCGAACGGGCGTTGGTCCGCGCCTTGGTGATACAGGCCTTGATCGAGGTCGAGTTGTCGTAGCCGAAGGCCAGATATTCCCGGACCGACTTCTCCGAGATGGTCCGGCCCGAGGCGTCGAAGCCGCTCTTGACCCCCGACGAGGCGATGGCGCCGGCCCAGGCCGTAACCGTGGCCTGGTCCTTGGCCGGCAGGGCGGCCAGGCGGATCGCCGCCTCCAGAATGCGCGCGAGAAAGTCCGCCCGCTCCATATAGCGGCCGGTCCAGTACAGGCTGTCTGCGGTGCGTGAGAGCATCAGTTGTCCAGCACCCAGGTGTCCTTGGTTCCGCCGCCCTGGCTGGAGTTGACCACCAGCGACCCCTCCTTCAGCGCCACCCGCGTCAGCCCGCCGGGCGCGACCCGCACCCCCGCCGGACTGGACAGGACGAACGGCCGCAGATCGACGTGCCGCGGCGACAGGGCGCCGCCGTTCAGGGTCGGGGCGGTCGACAGGCTCAGCGTCGGCTGGGCGATGAAGTCGTCGGGATCGGCGATCAGCTTGGCCCGGAAGGCCTCGATCTCGGCCTTGGTCGAGGTCGGCCCCACCAGCATGCCGTAACCGCCCGAGCCGCCGACCTCCTTGACCACCAGTTCCGGCAGCTTCTCCAACACCTCCTTCAGCGCGTCCGCCTCGCGACAGCGCCAGGTCGGCACATTCTTCAGGATGGCGTCCTCGCCGGTGAAGAAGCGGATGATCTCGGGCATGTAGGTATAGACGGCCTTGTCGTCGGCCACCCCCGTCCCGACCGCATTGGCCAGGGTCACCCGCCCCGCGAAATAGGCCGACATCAGCCCCGGCACCCCGACCGCCGAATCCGGCATGAAGGTCAGGGGGTCGATGAAGTCGTCGTCGATGCGGCGATAGATGACGTCGACCCGCTTGGGCCCCTCGGTCGTGCGCATATAGACGGTGTCGTCATTGACGAAGAGATCCCCACCCTCGACCAGTTCGACCCCCAGTTTGTCGGCCAGGAAGCTGTGCTCGTAATAGGCCGAGTTGAACGGCCCGGGCGTCAGCACCACAATGGTCGGATCCTCGCCCGCCCCCGACGGCGCCGAGGCCTGCAACGAGCGCAGCAGCATGTCGGTATAGATCTCGACCGGCCGCACCGCATGTTCGGCGAACAGGTCGGGGAACAGCCGCATCATCATCTCGCGGTTCTCCAGCATATAGGAGACCCCGGACGGCGTGCGGACATTGTCCTCCAGCACATAGAAGCCGTCCTCGCCCGTGCGAACCAGATCGACCCCGGCGATATGGCACCAGACGTCGCCCGGCGGCCGGCGCCCCTGCATCTCGGGCCGATAGTGCGGATTGGTCAGGATCAGGTCGGCGGGCACGATCCCGGCGCGGATACAGTCCTGCGGCCCGTAGATGTCCTTCAGGAAGGCGTTGATGGCGGTGACCCGCTGCTTCAGCCCCTTCTCCAGCCCGCCCCATTCGTCGGCGCCGATGATGCGCGGGACGACATCGAACGGGATCAGCCGCTCGTTGGATTCCTCGTCGCCATAGACGGCGAAGGTCACGCCCATCCGGCGGAAGAACAGCTCGGCCTGGCGCGAGCGCGCCTGCAGCAGATCCGGCGGGGCGTTTTCCAGCCAGGCCGCCAGGGTCTTGTAGCTGTCGCGGATCGTCCCCGATCCGCCGCCGTTCATTTCGTCGAAAGCTCTCGTCATTCGCCCCCGCCGCGTTGAGTTCGCAGCTTGATCGCTACCCAACGAAAAGCGCAACAGTTTTGTTGCACTGCGGCGACGACGAAGCGGCGGGACGCCTCTCCCTCCCCCTGCGGGGGAGGGGGGCTGAGCCGAAGGCGAAGCCGGGTGGGGGCGGCAGTCTGAAATGAGCCTTCAACCCGTCCTTACGGACATCGGCCGCGACGCCCTGATCCAGGCCCAGATCGGTCAGGGCCAGGTGGTCATCTCCAAGGTCGCCTTCGGCAAGAAGTCGCGTCTGCCGACCGGCCACGAAACAGGCTTGGTCGAACAGTTCCTGGTCTGGCCCATCAGCACCTCGACCTTCCTGGAGAGCGGTCAGATCGACCTCGCCGTCCTGGTCGAGGGGTCCGAGACCGGGCTGACGGAAGATCAGCCGGTGCGTGAGATCGCCTTCCTGGACGCGAATGATCGCCCGATTTTCTACTGGTCCACCACGGGCGCCCTGGGAGCGATCACGCCCGCCACGGCCTATGCCTTGACCTTCTCGGTCGCCCTGGCCCCGGCCGACGCGGCGGTGATCCAGATCGTGGACGCCGGAGCGCCGTGGGAGGTGCTGTTCGGCGCCCGTGTGGCGGCGCTGGAGGCCAAGTTCACCTCTGCGACCTCGCCCCTGAACCTCGCGCTGAAGGGGCTGCAAGACGCGGCCTGGCGCAACCACTTCCTCTCGCAATCCTAATCGGAGACTAAGGAATGAAACTCGCAAGTGCGAGCCTGGCGGCCGGCGTCGTGACGGCGCTCTACACGGTCCCGGCCGGAAAACAGGCCATCGTGACAGTGGCCCTGTGCAATCGTGGGGCGGCCTCCGCCAAGATCAGGGTCGCCCTGACCAACGGCGCGGCCCCGACCGACGCCGACTGGATCGAGTACGACACGCCGCTTCCGGCGGCGGGCGGATCGGGCGGCTCGGTCCTGGAACGCACCGGCCTCTCCCTGGGGGCAGGCCAACAGATCCACGTCCACGCCACGACCGCCGCCGTCTCGGCGACCGTCCACGGCCTTGAACAGGCGGTGGCGTAATGGGTCGCATCATTTCGGGCGCCGCCGCATCGGTCGCCACCGTTCTAGCCAGCAACGGCTTGCCTCTAATGCCGGGGCAACTGCCCATGTTCGGCACGGGCCGGGCGCTCCTGTTCTACGCTACCCCCGAACTGGTCACCTTCAGGCCAACTGCCGTGCGGCACCGCATTCGCGTCCTGGGCGGCGGGGGCAGTTCGCTTCTGGACGGACAGTCGTCATCCTTCTCAAACCTGATTTCCGCCACGGGCGGCCGTAAGCCGAACGGCCTCGACGGGGGCTTGGGCGGGCAGGGCGTCGGCGGCGATTTCCAAGCCAGCGGCGGGGCGGGCGGCAAGGGCTTCATCAAGGAAGCGACGGGCGAAAAGGCCGGCGGCGGCGGCGGCGCGGCAGGCTCGCAACTGGGGATCGGCGGGGCGGGCGGCGACGCCAATGTCGGCGTCCAAAGCGGCGCCAGCGGCGGGGCCGGCGGCGCGATCGGTGGGCGAAAGGGCGGCGACGCCAGTCCGACATCCGGCGCCCTGCGGTATGGGCCTTCGCCGGCTTGGCTGGTTTCGCCGTTGCGGCCGGGGCCGTTGGTCACGCGGTTGTCGGCATCCTTGGCCCGCTCTTCATCGCTAAGACCCTGATGGGCGGCATGGGCGGCGCGGCGCTGAAGGCGGGGACCGCCCAGGTCATCGGGGCCTTCGCGCGGATGCGCATGGCCGCCATCGCCTTCAACCTGTCCATGCTGGCCAACCCCATCGTCCTGGGCGTCGTGGCGGCCGTTGCGGCCGTGGCCCTGATCGCGGTCGTGGTCCGCAAATATTGGCAGCCCATCAAGGCCTTCTTCGGCGGGGTGGGTCAGGCCCTGGGCGAGGCGTTCGGCCCGGCGTTGACTGCAATCGGCGGCGCGCTGCGTCCGCTGAAGCCCTTGTGGGACGCTGTCGCCGGGGCGGTCGGTGGCTTCTTCGGCTGGATCGGTCGCCTGATGCAGCCGATGCAGGCGACCAAGGGTCAACTCGACGGCGCCGCCAACGCCGGCCGCAACTTCGGCCGCATCTTCGTCACCATCTTCAACCTGTCCCCGATCGGTCTTTTCGCGCGGGGCCTGATGGGCGCCTTCCGCCTAATCCGTGGGGCGATGAACTGGCGCCCAATGGAGACCCTGCGAAACGCATGGTCGGGAGCTGGACGCGTGTTGCAAGGTGTGTGGTCGGCTCTTCGTACGACCGTTTCGGCTGGCGCGGCGGCGACGGTGGGGATTGTGGCTCGGTATCACCCGATTGCGATCCTGGTCCGCAACTGGGGGCCGATCACCGGCTGGGTTGGCGGTCTGTGGTCGCGTCTGACATCGACCGTTTCGAGGGGTGCGGCGTCTGCGGTTGGCGTCATAGTTCGCTATCACCCGCTGGCGATCCTGGCCCGCAACTGGAGTCCGATCACCGGCTGGCTGGGCGGGCTGTGGGCGCGCCTGACATCTACCGTTTCAGCGGGCGCTGCATCTGCGGTCGGGATCGTGGCCCGATATCATCCGCTGGCGATCCTCGTCCGCAACTGGGGGCCGATCACCGGCTGGCTAGGCGGCCTGTGGGCGCGCGCCCGAGGCGTCATCACCTCTGGCGTCCAGTCCGCATTCGCATCCCCCCTGGGCTTCCTTGCGGCCTTGCCCGCCCGCTTCCGAAACATGGGCGTCCAGATCATTCAGGGGTTGGCGCGCGGCATCACATCCGGCGCATCGGCCGTCGTCCAGGCCGCTGTGAACGCCGCGACCTCGGCGGCGCAGGGCGCCCGCCACGCATTGGGCATTCGTTCGCCCAGCCGTGTCTTCGCCCAAATCGGCGGCTTCACCATGGAAGGGCTTGCGATGGGTCTGAACCGCAACGCCCGCCAGCCGCTCGCGGCGCTGACGGCCTTGGCGTCAGCCATGGCCATGACGATACCGGCAGAGGCCGCCGTCGCTGTCCGCCCCGCCGCCGCAGCCCCGGCCGCGATCGACAGCGCAGCACGGACTTCATCGCCGGTCGAAACCCTGCGCATGGTTCTGGGTTCGCTGGAAATGGCGCGGCCGGCTTCGACCGCAGGTCAAGCAGCCTCGGGCGGGGCGTCTCGCGAAATCCACCATCACCATCGCTATGGCGACATCACGATTCAGATGCACGGCGCCAACGTGACCGCCCGCGACGTGGCGCGCGAACTTGGTCGTCAGCAGCAGGCCCAGCGCCGAGGCGCCATTCACGACGACGGTGCGGCATGAGCGATGTTCTGATGACCTTGGGCGGGGTGCGGTTTTCGGTTTCGGAAGGGGCCTATCGGACCTTGAACCGGACACTGGAAATGTCGGTCGCGAAGATCGCGCGCGCCAACCGGCCCGTCGCCCGCCAAGTCCTGGGCGAGGACGAGACCATAGAAATCTCCGGCGTTTGCTACCCGCTCCATCGCCATGGGACGGATCGCGTCGAGCGATTTCGGGAGCTGGCCAGGCGCTACCAGCCCGTGATGCTGACCGATGGGATGGGCTTCGTCTGGGGGCGTTTCCTCGTCGAACGGGTGGAAGAGCGGGGATCTGAGTTCACGCGCGAAGGCCAGGCCCAGCGGCAGGAGTTCACTATCGCCCTGGGCGCATTCGGCGAGGACGAACGCTGATGCGCACCATCGTGACCAAAGAGGGTGATGTCGTGGATCGTATCGCGCTGAAGGCCTATTCCCGCACGGCCGGCGCCACCGAAGCGATCCTGGCGGCGAACCCGGCATTGGCAGGTCTGGGCGCACAGCTTCCGGCCGGCCTTGTCATCCAACTGCCCGAAATCGAAACGGCGACGATCGCGCCAACGGTGCGCCTGTGGGACTGAAATCCGAACCGGCCTGCATGATCCGTTTGGGCGGCCGGGACATCACCGGCGCGATTCAGGATCGCCTCATCTCGATAACGATCACCGACAACTCTGGTGAGCAGAGCGACGAAGTCGAGATCGAGCTAGACGACCGGAACTATGCCGTCGCTGAACCGCGCAAAGGTGCGGAGCTGACCATCGCTCTCGGCTATGCCGGCGAGCCGCTTCAGCCTCTCGGCCGCTTCGTCGTTGACGAGGTGTGGCCCGAGGGACCGCCCGACATCCTGAAGATCAAAGGGAAGGCGGCGGACATGCGCACCGGCTTGAAGGCCGCCAAGACCCGCGCCTGGCGCGAGACCACCATCAACGACATCGTGTCCAAGATCGCGGGCGAACACGGCCTGACGCCGGCTGTGGGTGGGGGCCTGGGTGGTCAGGCGATCCAGCACCGCGATCAGTCCGCCGAAAGCGACCTTCACTTCCTGACCCGGCTGGGCCGTGACTACGGCGCTGTTGCTGCGCCAAAGGATGGCCGGTTGGTTTTCGCGCCGCCCGCCTCTGGCGTGTCGGCGTCAGGCCGCCCCTTGGCTGAAGTGGCGCTGGCGCGGGGCGACCTGACCGATTGGAAGGGCGTGTCGGCCGACCGAGACAGTTATGGGACCGTGAAGGCGCGTTACCGGCTGATGGACGAGGCCAGAACCGCCTATGCCATCGCCGGCAGCGGCGAGCCGGCGCGCACCCTTCGGACGACTTATCCCGACGAGGCCAGCGCCAAGGCCGCTGCCGAAGCCGAGCTGACGCGCCTGGGTCAGGCGACAGGCGGGGTCGAACTGACGATGCCGGGCCGGCCCGAGATCGCCGCCCAGTCTCCTATTCGTCTGTCGGGCATTCGTCCCAGCCTGTGCCGGCGTTGGATCGCCACCACCGTCACGCACCGCCTGGACTGGTCAACAGGCGGCTTCGTCACTACCGTCGCCGCGAACCTTACGGGCAAATCAGAGGGCGCTTAAACGACCCTCAACGGCCCCTTTAAGGCGTCGCTATTTTGCTCCAGAAACAAGTGTCCCGATTTCCAAAATCAAATGTCGCGCTACAGTCGCTCCGCGACCGCCCTCCCCCGCAGGGGGAGGGAGAAGGCCTGTGTCACACCCCCACGGCCTTCATCGACACCGCCTGATCCGCCAGCTTCGCCACATCCACCGGCGTCGCCTTGCCGATCAACTGCTTGCCCGCCATGAACTCCGGCGGCGCATTGACCGCCTCGACGCAGACCACCCGGTCGCCGCTCAGGTGAAACACGGCAAAGCCCCCCGCCGTCGGGTCGCCCCGCACCACCTGACTGTCCGCGTCGAACGGCAGGCCGGCGATCTGAAGCTTGAAGTCGTACTGATCGGACCAGAACCACGGAACCTCAGGCGCCGGTCCCGGCCGCCCGACGATGGCCGCCGCCGCCTGCTTCGCCTGTTCCAGCGCATTGGGCACGCTCTCCAGCCGGTGCGAGACCCCGCCGTGAACCGGGATCGGCCGCCGCGTCATGTCGCCGACGGCGAAGATGGCCGGGTCGCTGGTCCGCGCCTGATCGTCCACCACCACCCCGTCGTCGCAGCGCAGGCCCGCCGACCGCGCCAGGCTTTCGCAGGCCAGGGCGCCCACGCCGACCAGCACAGCATCCGCTTGCACCACCGATCCGTCCGCCAGGGTCACGCCATCATGGGCGACTGCGACCACCTCGGCCCCGGTCAGGATCTCGACCCCGTGCGCCCGATGCTGGGCGGTGAAGAAGGTCGACAGGGTCTCCGACGCCACCCGCGCCAGCACGCGCGGCGCCCGTTCGATCACCACCGCCTCGGCGCCCAGGGCCCGGGCCGAGGCCGCCGCCTCCAGCCCCACATAGCCGCCGCCGACCACCGCCAGCCGCTTGCCCGGTCCCAGCACGGCCTTCAGCCGCTCGGCGTCCTTCAGCGTCCTCAGCTCCAGCAGGTCGGGATGATCTCCGCCCGGCACAGGCAGTTTCCGCGCCGTCGATCCCGTCGCCAGCACCAGGACGTCATAGGTCTCGCTCGATCCGTCATGGAAGGCGACCGTCTTCGCCTCCGGATCCACCGACACGGCGACCGTCGACGGCCGGAACTCGATCCCCTGTTCTTCATAGAAGCTCAGCGGCCGCAGCAGCAGCGCCTCCAGATCCGCCTCGCCCTTCAGCCAGGCCTTGGACAGGGGCGGCCGCTGATAGGGCGGCGCATCTTCCTCGCCCACCAGCACGATGGGGCCTTCATGGCCGTATTGCCGCAGAAAGGCCGCGACGGAGCCGCCGGCGTGCCCGGCGCCGATGATCAGGATCTTGGTCATGGGCGGACAGATAGAGCGGCGCGCGGGCGGGCGTAAGTCGTGATTGGTGAATCGTGAATCGTGACTGAAGCCCGCGCGCCCAATCACGAGTCACCAGTCACGGCTCACGTCACCCCTTGACCGTTCCACCGTTACAGCATAGTGGAACGCAGATGACGACCCCGCCCGCCCGCGACGCCCTCCATGATGCCCTGCTGTCGATGCAGACGCGCGAGGAGATCGACGCCTTCCTCGCCGATCTCTGCACCCCGGCGGAACTGCGCGCCTTCGCCGAGCGCTGGCAGGTGGCGCGCCTGCTCGACGCCGGCGGCAAATCCTATCGCGAGATCGCGGCCGAGGCCCACGCCAGCCCCACCACCGTCGTCCGCGTCGCCCGCTATCTCAAAGACATGCCGCACCAGGGCTACCGCCTCGCCCTGGATCGCCTGAAGAACACGAACTGAGTATCCGAACATGAGCACCGCCCAGGGCCGGCTTCGCATCGCCGTCCAGAAATCCGGCCGTCTGGCCGACCGCAGCCTCGACCTGATCCGCGACGCGGGTCTGAAATGGGTCAAGGGCCACAACGATCTGCTCTATCGGGTCGAGAACTATCCGATCGACCTGCTGCGCGTCCGCGACGACGACATCCCCACCTTCGTGGCCGACGGCGTCTGCGACCTGGGGATCGTCGGCGAGAACGTGCTGGAGGAAGGCCGCAACGGCGGTCCCAACGCCTCGGTCGTCATGCCCCTGGGCTTCGGCCGCTGCACCCTGAAGATCGCCACCCCGCCGACCCTGGCCTATGACGGCCCGGCCTCTCTGGACGGGCTGCGCATCGCCACCTCCTATCCCAAGATCCTGCGCCGCTTCCTGGACGAGCGGGGCGTAAAGGCGGACATCGTCGTCATGCGCGGCGCCGTCGAAGTCGCCCCCCGACTGAAGCTGGCCGCCGCCATCTGCGACCTGGTCTCGACCGGCGCGACGCTGGAGGCCAACGGCCTGGGCGCCAAGGAGACGGTGCTGGAAAGCCAGGCCGTCCTGATCCAGTCGCCCGTCGCCCCCGAGCCCGGCCTGCAGCACCTGCTGGACAGCGTCATCGAGCGGATGTCCGGCGTGGTGTCCTCGCAAGGCGCGAAATACGTCATGCTGAACGCCCCGCGTTCGGCGCTGGATGAGATCACCGCCATCCTGCCCGGCGCCGGTTCGCCCACCGTCATGCCCCTGTCGGGTCGCGACGACGCGGTCGCCGTCCACGCCGTCTGCCAGGAGGCCGTCTTCTGGGAGACGCTGGAGAAGCTGAAGGCCGCCGGCGCCTCGGCCATCCTGGTCCTGCCCATCGAGAAGATGATGTGATGAAGCTGATCGACTGGTCTTCCCTCGACGCCGCCGGCAAGAAGGCGGCCCTCGCCCGCCCGGCCCAGCGCACCGCCGGCGACGTCACCGAGGTGGTCCGCGCCATCCTGGACGACGTGCGGATGCGCGGCGGCGCGGCGGTCGCCGACTGGTGCCTGAAGCTGGACAAGGCCCCGCCCCGCCGCATCGCCATCACGCCCGAAGCCGTGGCCGAGGCCCGCAACGCCCTTCCCCCCGGCGACGTGCGCGCCCTGCGCATGGCGGCCGAGAATGTGCGCGTCTTCCACCAGGCGACCAAGCCGGAGGACACCCCCTTCATCGAGACCACCCCCGGCGTGCGCTCCAAACTGGCCTGGCGTCCGATCGCCTCGGCTGGCCTCTACATCCCCGGCGGCACCGCCCCCCTGTTCTCGTCCCTGCTGATGCTGGCCATCCCGGCTGGCGTCGCGGGCGTTGGCGAACGGGTCGCCGTCACGCCGCCGAACAAGGACGGCGGAATCCACCCCGCCATGATCCTGGCCGCCGCCGAGGCGGAGCTGGACGCCCTCTGGCTGATGGGCGGGGCCCAGGCCATCGCCGCCCTGACCTTCGGCGTCGAACTAGAGGACGGGATCATCCCCGCCTGCGACAAGCTGTTCGGCCCCGGCAACGCCTATGTCGCCGAGGCCAAGAAACAGGCGTCTGCTCTTCCGGGCGGCCCCGCCGTCGACATGCCGGCCGGCCCGTCCGAACTGATGGTCATCGTCGACCGCGACGCCGCGCCCGAGATCGCCGCCGCCGACCTGCTGAGCCAGGCCGAACACGACGCCGACGCCCAGGTCATCCTGGTCTCCACCAGCCGCGCCACCATCGACTACATCCTGTCGGAGGTTGAGGTTCAGGTCGCTGCGCTGCCGCGCGAAGCCATCGCCCGCGCCTCGCTGAACGAAGCCCGCGCCATCCTGGTCCGCGACCTCGACGCCGCCGCAGAGGTCGCCAACCTGTATGGCCCCGAACACCTGGCGATCCAGATCGACGATCCCGAGCCCCTGGTGGATTCCATCAAGGCCGCCGGCGCCGTCTTCGTCGGCCGGTTCGCCGCCGAGACCCTGGGCGACTACGCGGCCGGCCCCAGCCACGTCCTGCCGACCGACGGCGGCGCCCGCACCCTGGGCGGCGTCACCACCGCCAGCTTCATGACCACCATGTCGGTCCAGCTGGTCAGCGAGGCCGGCGCCTGCGCGCTGGCCCCCATCGCCGCCCGCCTGGCCCGGATGGAGGGCCTCGAAGCCCACGCCCGCGCGGCGGATCTGAGGGCTGAAGGATGAACGCTTCCGCATCATTCCTCCCCCAACGGGGGAGGATTTCAAATGACCCTGCCCGCCCCCTATCCCCCGCTGGTCTCCGGCGGCGAAGGCCTGGACCGCTATCCCGGCGAGCCTGCCGCCCTCGCCGCCCGCATGGCCGCGATCTACGCCGTGCCCGCCGACCAGGTCCTGCCGGTCCGCGGCCTGACCCACGGGCTGGAGCTGGCCTATCGCCTCGCCGCCCGCGACGGCGGTTCGGTCGAGGCGCCCAAGGCCGAGCCCTATGACAGTCTGGCCGCCATCTATCCGGCCAAGGGTGAACCCGCAGTCGTCGTCATCCGCGCCCTCGGCTCGCCCGAGGCCGTCGCCGAAATGGCCGCCCGCGTCGCCCCCGCCCTGCTGGTGGTGGACGAGGGCCTGATCGAGTTCTCCGACAGCGTCTCGGCCGCCACCGTCGTCGCAGATCAGCCGAACCTGGTCGTGCTGCGCAGCCTGTCCCTGGCCTATGGCCTAGCCGGCGCCCGCGTCGGCGCCGCCATCGCCCAGGCCCCGACCCTGGCCCGCCTGGCCTCGGTGCTGGAGCCCTACGCCCTGCCCGAACCCCTGGTGCGGTTGGCGCAACAGGCGCTGGACCCGTCGCGGATGATCGAGACCGCCGAGCGCATCGCCTCGGTCCGCCGCGAGCGCGAGCGGATCGCCCGCGAACTGGGCCGCCAGATGCCGGTCGAGCCCGGCGTCGGCCCCATCGTCATGGCCCGGCCGGAAGACCCCGCCGCCGCCCTGGCCGCCCTGACGACCTATGGCGTCGCGGCCGATCTGTCCGGCGAGCGCCTGCGCCTGCCCGTCTCGATCAAGCCCGAGGTCAACGACCGGCTGCTGGCCGCCTTCGGCCTGACGCCCGCCAAGCGCCGCCCGGCCCGCGTCGGCCAGGCCGTGCGCGATACGAAGGAGACCCGTATCGTCTGCGCCGTCGATCTGGACGCCACCGGCCCCATCAAGATCGAGACCGGCGTCGGCTTCTTCGACCATATGCTGGAGCAGATCGCGGCCCACGGCGGCTTCTCCCTGCGGCTCCAGTGCGAGGGCGACCTGCACACCGACCCGCACCACACGATCGAGGACAGCGCCATCGCCCTGGGCCAGGCGCTGAAACAGGCGCTGGGCGAGCGCAAGGGCATCGCCCGCTACGGCTTCGTCCTGCCGATGGACGAGGCCAACGCCACCGTCTCCATCGACCTGTCCGGCCGTCCCTATCCGTTGTTCGAGGGCGCGTTCGACACCCCGTTCATCGGCGACTACCGCACCGACCTGACCGCCCACGTCTTCCGCTCATTGGCGGAAGCGATGGGCGCCGCCGTCCACATCAAGGTCACGGGCCAGGACGACCACCACAAGACCGAAGCCGTCTACAAGGCCTTCGGCCGCGCCCTGCGCCAGGCCATCCGGGTCGAGGGCGACGCGGTGCCGTCCACCAAGGGGGTGTTGTGATGAAATCCTCCCCCGTCGGGGGAGGGGGACCGCGAAGCGGTGGAGGGGGCCGGCCCGCCGGGATAGCCGAGGCCCAGCGCCTTGGCGATCTTGTCGAAGGCCTCGCCGGCCGCGTCGTCGATAGT
>NZ_JBXASO010000021.1:0-47150 GCF_058809375.1 Brevundimonas sp. GW821-FHT10E09
GTGACGTCCATCCCGAACCTCAAAAGGGGGTCCCTATTGCACGCCGATAGGGGGTCCCTTTTAGACGCCGATTGACACTGATGACCCGCATGCTCGGCGCATTCGAGCATCGCGTCGTAGGCTCTCCGGGTTACTTCGAACGCTTTGGGCGGCCCGAAACGCCGGAGGACCTGAGCGGACATGCCTGTCTTCAGCATCGTTTTCCCTCGACGGGTAAGTTCGAACGCTGGCCGCTTTATCGCGGCGAGACCTTTGTCGGGAATGACCTTCCCTCGACACTCAGCGCGAGCACGTTGGAGCCGCTGATTTATCTGGCCGAGCAGGGACAGGGTCTGACATGCGTTCCGCTGTTCACTGTCAGGCGACAACTGGCGAGCGGCGAACTTGAGCCGGTGCTGACCTCATTCATGAAAAGCACAGGCAAGCTGCGCATCGTCTGGCCGTCAAGCCGTCATCCGACGCCCAAGGTCCGCGCCTTCGTGGACTTCGTGGCGGCCGAACTCTTGGTCACCGAGCGGGCGGGCCCGGTGTCGGCGACATCGCAAGTGTCAGCCTAACAAGAGCGGATATTGCGGCCTAGGACTGTTAACGACCTTCCGAACGCTAGGAAGGTCAGGGAAGAGTCACGACCCGACAATCAGCCTGAACGAGGCTGATTAGAAACTCATCTAGGGCGCGATCCGAAACGTGGCTACAGACGTGGGAAAAATTGAAGAAGCGCCCATAGAATATTGTTTTTCTTTCATTATTTACCCCAGAAAGCGGATCGCCCGCTCCGCCATTCGTCTTAGGCCCCAAACCGGGGCCGGCGAAATCAAACTTTCGAATTGAATCAGCAGGGCCCGGATCGGGCCACGCCCCCGTGTTCCGCAGCCTGAAGGCTGCAGGGCTCCGCCGCGATCACGCCGCGACGGAGCGCCCTTGCCTTATTGGGCCGCCAGCGCGGCCTGGACCTCGGCCCGGGCGGCTTCCATATCGCGGCGGAAGACGTCGGAGCGTTGTTCGGCGCCATAGATGACCATGCCCGACTGGATGCCGGCCTCGACGGCGCTGTAGCTGTGGGATCCGCAGATGTAGCGGCTCTCGGCGAACTCGCGGCCGCGCGCATAGAGGGCGTCGGCGCGCTGGGGCGCCAGTTCGGCCAGGATCATCGCCACATGCATCCCATGGGCCGAGTGACCGGACGGATAGTCGGGATTACCGGCCAGATGGTCGCTCTTGGCTTCGCAGATCGGCTGGTCCGTGCCGATATAGGGGCGTTTGGTGGCCCAGTGAGTCTTGGCGTCGCCGACCACAGACCGGTCGTCGCCCGCCCGGTCCAGCAACGCCGTCAGGACCGGCGCGGTTTCGCGCGTCAGGCGCACGCCCAAGGCCTCGGCGAAATGATCATAGGCGTCCCCGGTGACGTCGTGGGTGGCCAGCACCCAGCGCGGCGTGCCCTCCAGACTGCGGGTCTGCAGGAAGACGCCCCGGTTGGCGATGTCGCGGGGCGAACCCGGCGCGGGCGGAGGCGCCAGGACGGCGGTCAGGTCCGGCCGGTCCGGCTTGGCCAGATAACCGCGCGGGACGGCGGCGCCGGTCGGCTCGATCGCCAGACCGTCGCAGCGCGTCTCGGTCCGCAGCCGGTTGCAGGCGGCGGCGTCCGCCCCCGTCAGCCGCACCTCATAGCCCGGGAAGCGCGGATCGGCCCACAGATAGTCCGTCGACACATATTGCGCCCCGCTGGCGAAGGCGGCGCTGCGGCGCGCGACGTCGCCGGAGCGGGCCTCGGCCGTATCCGCATCGGCGCGGGTGCGGACGATGAAGCCGGCGCGAACGGCGGCCTGGATGCGCGCCTGCTCGGCCACGGGGTCATTGAGCGTCAGATAGGCGGCGGCCGGCGAGGTCTCGTCGGTGTTGACGAAGAAGACGCGGCCTTCCAGCGAGCGGCGCGCGCCACGATAGCTGGCGACCTTTTCCGGGCCTTCGTCCAGGGCGAAGAAGACCTTGCCCCGCGCGGCTCCCAAGGTCGGCCAGCCGCCGGCCAGAACCGCGTCACGCAGGGTGGGATGATCGCCCTGGACACCGTCCGGCGTGATCAGCCGGTCGGCGTCGAAGACCGAGCGGACCTCGGCGTCCAGGGCGTCCCAGGCGGCGGCGTCGAAATCCAGGGGCGTCACCCCGCCCGGCATGGAGACCGCGCCCGTCTTGGCGTTCAGCATGATCAGGATCGGGGCGTGATCGGGATGGGCGCGCGACCAGTCGCGGATCTCGGTCAGACAGGCCACGAAAGTCAGGCAGGTGCTGCGGAAATCGACGTCCGGCATATGCAGGGTCTTGAAGCCGGGTCGGGCCATGGCTTCAGCGAAGGCGGCGCTGGTCAGCGCCCCCTGCCCCGGCCGGCCCAGGGCGGACAGGGGATGGGCGTAGCGCCCGCCCTGCGGATCGTTCAGCACGTCGATCTCGATCTGGCGCGCGCCGGCGTCCAGTTGTTCGGTCAGGGGCCGGTGCGAATAGTCCAGGGCCACGGCGGCGGGATTGACGGCGATCATGGCCTGCAGCTCGGCGGCCGGGATCGGCAGCTTGTAGCTGTTATGGGTCCCCACGGCCGTCAGATCGTTCATCCCCAGACGCCGATCCATCCAGGCCACAGCACAGGCGTCGCCGCCCGCCGCCCGAACGTCCGGCGCGCTCAGATCACAGGTCGGCTGGACGGCGTTGAGGGCGGATCCGGCCAACAGGGCGGCCATCAGGGTGAACATGGGGAACTCCTTGGGTTTGGAACAGGAAGGGCCTGGGCCGCGCGGTGCGGGGGCTATAGCGACCAGCGCAGGCTGGCGGTGACGCTGGGACCGACGCGGCCGAGTTGCAGCAGGCGTCGCGTGTCGTGCTCATAGGCCAGGTCGGTCGTGTCGGTCAGGTTCGAGGCGGCGATCACCAGTTCCCCGCCCGATCCGATGTCGAAAGAGGCCTGGGCGTCCAGATAGCCGGCGTCCGCCACGGTGAAGTCCGACACCCCTCCCCCCTGCATGTCCGCCTCGGATCGGAAGGCGGACCGCCAGGACCAGGACAGACCGATGGCGACCGGTCCCCGCTCGAAGAAGGGGTTGATCGAATAGGCCAGACGCGACACCCCCGCCAGGCTGTACCCCTCCGGCCCCTGGCCGTCCGTCCAGGTCCCGCTGGCCCAAAGGCCGAATCCCGAAGGCAGCCGCCGATGGAGCCCGACCTCCAGCCCCCGGCTGACCGCCCGCCCCAGATTGGCCGGCCGCGACATCAGCACCTCGGCATGCACCAGGGGACCGGCCCGGGTCTCGAACACCAGCATCTCCGGCGCGGCCACCAGTCCGATGAAGTCGTCGATGGTCTTGTGGAAGACCGCGACGCTGAGCGCGCCCTGAGGGAAGGTCCATTCGTAGGAGGCGTCGAGATTGGTCGACATGTAGGGACTGAGATCCGGGTTGCCGCCCACCCCGACGAACAGCGAACCCGGCGAAGGATCGTCGATCTCGGCCTGTCCGCGCTCGTAGATGGACGAGACCAGAGAACTGGCCGGCGCCGTCGCCAGCCGCAGATCGGCCAGGGACGGCCGGGTCATGGTGCGGGACGCCGCCAGTCGCAGCCGGCGCCCCTGATCAAGGTCGAAGGCGATGTTCAGGCTGGGAAGCAGACGGATATCCGACCCCGTATGAGATACGCCCCGGATCGCCGCCACGCCCTTGTCATCCGCCGTCAGCAGCGCGCCGTCCACGGCCGTCCGGGTCGCCACCAGGCGAAGACCCAGATTGCCGAAGAAGGGCGCCGATCCCGCTTCGCCTTCAAAGTCGATCCGCGCATAGACGGCGCCGACCCGTTCGCCCACCTTGTACGAATTCTGCAGGTCGGCGCCGGTGGGCTTCAGGTCGCCCGGCGAGACTACGATGCTGTCGCTTTCACCCGGGAGGATGAAGGCGGTCTGGAAGGGTGCGAAGTCGGCGACGACCCAAGATCCTGGATGTTCGTCGATAACCTGATCGAAGACGCCGTTCTGAACGCGCGAACTGAAGAAGTCCGGGCTCAGCGTCTTTCCCGGTCCAAGCACGGCTTCGCGGTCCCGGCGCTGATAGTCGCGAGACCGGTCGCTGACCTGGCCGCCGAAACGAAAGTCAAACAGGCTCAGCCCGCCGATCCGGATATCTGCAGCCCGGCCGATGTCGATCAGGGCCGTGGCGTCGTCATCGACGGATTCGATGGCGCGCACGCCCAGCTTTTTCCATTTCAGGGCGGAAGGGTCGTCAAGATCGAAGTCGGTCCGCAGCAGGGCCGCCTTTCGAACGGAGACGGCGTCGCCCACGTCGAAGCTGTAGGATGGCGAAAGGCGCGCGCGAAAAGAGAGGCGTTCAAGCGGCGTATCCAGTTTCGATCGTGCGCGCGACAGGCTGACCCGCGGCTGAAACCTCCACGCCCCCAGCATCACCCGGGCCATTCCCGAGACCACGATATTCAGATGCGCCTGGTCCGAGAACTCGGTGTTGTTGTCGATCGTGCCGGACTGGACGGCGCCGGCCGAAACCACCCCGTCGGTGATCGTCGCCTGTGCATCGTCCGCCTCCAGCAGCTTGCCGAGCCCATAGACGATCCGGTCTTCACGGATGGCGTTGTCAAAGGTCGAGACCAGGCTGTCGAACCGCAGATGGACGGACGGCGACGCCCGCCATTCTCCCCCCAGGAACAGGCTCCGGCGCAGGCGGTCCTCCTGTTCGACGGTCGTGCGGACGTCGCTGGGCGCCACGACCTGTTCACCGTCCAGGGCCACCGGCAGATAGCGCTGAATCTGGAAACGGTCGTAGAGAACCGAACGTCCCTCTTGCGACAGGCCGCCGACCAGCCCCCAGTCGCCGTCGTCCGAAACCAGCCGCCCGGCCACGGACAGGTCGAGACGGGGGTCCCGCAGTCGCGCCTCGGCCGCGCCGCCGACCCGCAGGCTCAGGAACGGATCGCCATCCAGCCCCCCGACCGTCTCGATATTGATGTTGGAGCCGATTCCGCCCTCGATCAGATCCGGCGTCGCGGACTTGGTCAGTTGCGCGCCGGCCAGCAGGTCCGCCGACAGGGCGCGAAAGCGGAACTGGCGGCCGCTCTGGGTCGAGTTGCGGATGTTCTCGTTGAAGGCCACCGGCGCGCCGTTCAGGGTCACCGACTGGAACAGGGGGCCCAGGCCTCGGACGCTGACAAACTGCCCCTCCCCCACCTCGCGCTCGATGGCGACGCCAGGGACGCGCTGGAGGGCCTCGGCCAGATTGGCGGCCGGCAGTTCGCCGATCCGGGTCGAAGAGGCGCTGTCGGAGATGACGTCGGCCTTGCGCTTGCGGCGCAGGGATTCCTCGATCTGTTCCGACAGCCGGCCGACCACGGCAATGTCTTCCAACTCGGTCGGGGCCGCGGGCTGCGGCCGCTCCGGCGCCGCGGGCGCCGCCCAGACCCGAACGCCACGGGCGCCGATGAAGCGGTATTGAAGGCCTGCGCCGTCCAGCATCCGGCTGACCGCCGCGCGCCAGGTCATGCGGCCCCGAACGGGACGGCTGCGCCGCGCTTCGCCCGGCGAGGCGACAAAAGCCAGTTCACATCCCGCCGCCACGCAAAGATCCACCAGCGCACGGCGGGCGTCCTGGGCAGGAATATCGAACGTCAGTGTCCCGTCCTGCGCTTGGGCGCGCCCGGTCCATCCCCCGCTGACCAGCACAGACAAAACCGCCCCCGCGACAACGACACGTCGCGCACCGAGCGGCGTCGATGGTGCGAACGGCTTCAAACGGAGCAGGCCTTAGGACAATGGGACGAAGTTCAGCGTCGATCCTTAGCGCGACCGCGTGACAGCTCTGCGATGGCCCCAGCCTGCACTGACCTAGTCTGCTCGTATCAGGGCGCGACCGTCCGAGGTCCGTTCAATGGAAATCGGCAACAGATCGTCCATGCGGTCGATCAGTCCGACCTGTCCGGTCAAGGGCAACACCACCGTCACCCTCGTCTTCGCCAGGGCGGGATCGGCGATGACCATCGGCCGGTCGGCATAACGGGCAGCCTCAGCGATCACGTCGGACAGCGGCGCGTCATGGAAGATCAAGCGCCGTTCGCGCCAGGCCGTGGCGGACTCGACGTCCGGACGGCTCAGATGGACGCGGTCCAGGCCGGGGGTGAAGACGGCCTTCTGGCCGGGCGCCAGCATCACCGCGTGATCAAGCGAACGCCTCTTGCCGACGTCATGGCGGCCGATGGCGACACGCCCTTCCAGCAAGGAGACCTCCGCCCGGTTCCGCCGCAAGGTGGTGGTGAACCGCGTGCCCGTGACGATGACATTCCGATCCGCAACAGCGACCTGGAACGGGCGGGCAGGATTGTGGACGACATCGAAATAGGCCGCGCCCCGCAACAGGACGACGCGCCGGGCGTCATCCTCGAACCGCACCCGGATTTGCGTATCGGCGTCCAGGGTGACGCGAGAACCGTCCTCCAAGGCGAGATCGGTGATTTCGCCGGGCGCGCTGGCGTAGACCACCGCCCCCTTGTCGGCGCTCTGGGATCCCAGGCCGGGCAGGATCATCAGGACGGCGATGGCCGCGACGGCCGAGGTCGCCAGGCCGCCGATCAGGATTCGTCGGCCGGTGTTCACGGGCTTGCGCCCCCGCAGCCGCGCCAGATCGCCTTCGAAGGCGCCGGCCAGAGGCGCGAGGCCCGCCAGACGCGCCTTCGCGGTCTCGTAGGCTGGCAGGTTGTCGTCCTTCTCCAACCAATCGAGGAAGGCCGCCTGATCGCGCGCGGGGACGGTCGGCCGACGCATGCGCGCCAGCCAGTCTTCGGCGGTTCGCGGCCGACGATCGAACAGGGATGTCAGGCGCTGGATCATGCGCGAACGAAACGCTCCTGGACGCGGCAGGGGGATAAGGCGCCGACGCCTTCAATATTCACAACGACACAGGGGTACGACACCTCAACCCTCTCGCGAAATCTTCAGCTGACGGAGGGCTTCGG
Source organism: Brevundimonas sp. GW821-FHT10E09 (assembly GCF_058809375.1). NCBI lineage: Bacteria > Pseudomonadati > Pseudomonadota > Alphaproteobacteria > Caulobacterales > Caulobacteraceae > Brevundimonas > Brevundimonas sp. GW821-FHT10E09. Next base: position 6,988 of record NZ_JBXASO010000021.1, read on the forward strand.
CGATGTGTTTCTCGACCATGCTGACCGAAACCCCCAGGCGTTTGGCGATCTGGCTGTAGGTCTGCCCCTCGAACCGGTTGAGCAGGAAGGCGTCGCGCGTTCGCGGCGGCAGGGCGCGAATGATCCGGGCGGCGGCGGCCAGGTTTTCCCGGCCGATCAGATGCTGGTCCGCGGCGGGGGCGTCGCTGGCCACGGCCCGCGGGCCGGCGTCCAGGGCGTGAATGTCGTCGGTTCCGCGCACGCCCTTGCGGCCGGCCGATTTCCAGCGGTCCGTCTGCAGATTGCGGGCGATCACAAACAACAGGGGTCGAGCGTCGGCGCCTGACAGATCGTGGCCGGCGCGATGAAACCGAACAAAGGCCTCCTGCACCACGTCCTCGGCGTCCTCGATCGTCTGCCCCTTGCGTTGCAGATAGCCGATCAGGTCGCGGCGCAGTTCGACGACAAGACGCTCAACCGACATGGTCGCCGTCTTCCCGCTGGGCAAACGCGCAAAGACGTCCCCTCTTGCGGAGGGGACGTCGCGCCAGGCCAACCTCTAGGGGATCAGAAGTGATGGTCTGAACTGCTGCCATGGTCACGGCTCCCAAGCGAGCCGGCGCCTCAGCCGGCCGCATGAGCGGCCGGCTGGAAGTTCTGCAGACGACGTCGGCCGTCCGCAGCCCTCACCATGGTTCGGCGTTCCGGAAATGGATCAGAACTCCATCCGCAGGCCAAGGTTGATACGGCGACCCGACAGTTCGTACATGGTGGGGAAGGACGGATCCATCGTATAGCCCTTGGTCGCCTCATCGGTGACGTTGATGCCCTCCAGGTTGATCTGGAGGCTGTCGGTCACATTGTAGCTGGCCGACAGGTCGATCTGACCATAGCCTTCGCGCCAGATCGGATACATTTCGTAGCCGATCCCTTCGACGTACTTGTCCTTGAAGTTGTAGGACGCGCGCGCCTGGAACTTCGAGTTATCGTAGTAGAGGGTGAAGTTGTAGGTGTTGTCGGCCAGACCGACGGGCGGCATGCTGATGCCCAGTTTTGTCGTGGACGTCAGCGAGCTGTCCAACACCGTGTAGTTGGCGTTGATGCCGAAGCCTTCCAGCGGCGCATAGAACTGGCCGAACGGCACGACGGCGACCAGTTCGACGCCGCTGACTTCATACGAACCCGGCTCGTTGATGGGCTGATAGACGTCGAAGGTGTAGACGCCGTCGATCGAGCCGTTTGCGTTGTACTTGGTCACGTTCGGCACCGTGCCCGTCAGGGCCTGGCGAACGACGCCCTCGATCTCTTTCCAGAAGTAGGACACGGCCAGAAGACCGCCGTCACCCAGATACTGTTCCAGGCCCACTTCCCATTGCTTGGCGTAGGTCGGCTTCAGATTGGGGTTGCCGTCGGTGAAGCGGAACGAGTTCCAGCTGGCCGTGCGCTTGTAGGCCAGATCGGTCAGGGCCGGGCGGATCAGGGTTTCCGAAGCTGCGGCGCGGAAGATCAGGCTGTCCGTCAGATCGGCCGTGATGTTGAGGCTGGGCAGAACCTTGTCATAGCTGCCGTCGCTCGACACCGGCTCGGGCGTATAACCGGTCGAACCGTTCGGGTTCTGGATCTGGTGGTAACCCGACGAAGTGATCGAGGTGTCGACGTAGCGAGCGCCGCCGTTGACGGCGACCGGCACGGCCCCCAGGTCGAAGTTCAGGTCGGCCATGGCGTACAGCGACACGACCTCTTCCGACACCTCGTAATAGTCGCCCACGTTGAACGGCGTGTAGAAGCCGTCGTAGCGGAAGGTGCGGCGGGCGTAGTCGTTGGACACCTGGCTCCAGGTCAGGTCACGGACGCTGTAGGCGCCGCCGGGGACCAGATCGCTGACCGCCGTCAGTTCGCTCTGCGACATCGGGCGTCCGAGGTAGTCGACCTTGCCGGCGCCGGTGCCCTGGATGTTCAGGGAGCCGTACTGGCGCTCCTTCGACTTGTCGGTATAGCGGGCGCCGACCTGGACGCTGGTCAGGGCCGGGAAGAAGTCCAGATTCAGGTCTTTGGTGAAGTCGATCTGGGCGGCGTATTTGTCGTCGCTGATCTGCTCCAGCGACGTCTCGTAGCCTTCGAACAGATAGCTGGACGGCGAGTTGTACATGTCGATCGACGCCGGGTTGGCGCTCTTGATCGTCTCACCGCCCTGGGCCGTCCAGCGCGTCCGCGACGGCGCATAGACCGTGTGCTTCAGGTTGGCGTAGTCCAGCGTCTTCTCGGCGCCGGAATAGCCGGCCAGAGCATGCAGCTTCCAGCTGTCGCCGCTCCAGTTCAGTTCCGTCCCGAACTGCCGATAGTCCGTCTCGTTGATCCGCTCCTTGCTGAGCATCTCATGTTGGGTAAGGGTATAGGATACGTCGCGCAGCACGATCAGGCCGGAGTCAGCCAGGGTGGTCTTGTCGTACTCGTGGATGGTTTCCAGCGTCGAGCGGCTGGAGGCCGAATAGGCCGCCGCGTCATATTCGTCTTCGGTGGTTTCGTACCGGCCGATCAGGGCGTCGAAGGCCAGGCTGAAGTTCGATGACGGACGGTATTGCAGCGACAGGGCGCCGCCCCATTGGTCCTGGGTGTTCAGATAGGCGCGGTCGCCGACCTTGTCCTGGAAGATGATGCGGTCCGTCTCGGCCGTATTGGCGCGGTTCTGAACGACGACGCCGGCGTCGCGCGCCAGCACAGCCATCGCCTGGGCGCCCCGGGCGCCCGTCGAGTTGGCGAGAAAACGGGTCATCGGGCGGAAGTTGATGCCCGAGTTCGAGTCGGTCCGGTTGGTCCGGCGCGCGGTCGAGAAGGACACCAAGGCCCCGAGGTCGCCCCAGGTGTCGCTGGCCAGGAAGGACAGTTTCGGATCGGTCTTTTCCGAGATCGAATTATAGGCGCCCTCGACAGAACCGACGACCCGGCGGCCGGCGTAGTCGAACGGGCGGGCGGTCGAGATATTGACCGAACCGGCGATGCCGCCCTCTTCATCGGCGGCGCGCGGCGACTTCTGGACCGTCACCTGCTGGATGATTTCCGAGGCGAAGATGTCGAACTCGACGTCGCGGCCGCCGCTGCCCGAGGCGGTCGCCAGGCCGTTGATGCTGACGAAGGTGAACTCGCTGGGCAGGCCGCGCACGTTGACGCGCTGGCCCAGGCCCTTGTTGCGTTCGATGGTCACGCCGGGGATGCGCTGCAGCGCCTCGGCCAGGTTCTGCTCGGGGAAGTTGGCCACGTCGGTCGCGACGATGGAGTCCGAGAAGCCGACCGTCTTGCGCTTGATATCCACCGCCTCTTCGAGGCTGCGGCGATACGAGCCGGTGACGATGATCTCGTCGATCTCGGTCGCTTCAGCCGCGCTCGGCGCGGTGACGACGGCTTGATCGGCCGATTGCGCCAGGGCGGCGAACGGCGACGCGGCGACCAGGGCGAAAGCCGTGGTGCCCAGGATTCGGTTCTTCATTTCAGGTAGCCCCCAGTGAGTTCTAGGCGCTTCAACGACAGGGCCTCACAGCCCCTCAATGTGTGACAGGGCTTTTCATTCAAACTTCACGGCGCTGTCGCGTTCGCCGCTTCCGGACAGCAAAACGGCCCGCCGGACGCCCTGAAGGACGCCTGACGAGCCGCTGTCAGCCTGACTGTTCCGCCTGAAACGGTTAGCCGCCGTAGCTCCGGCCGCCGCCGCCGAAGCCGCCGCGCGACACGACGGCCGTGCGGCTCTGAACCCGGGCCGGCGCCTGACGCGCCACATCGCCATGTTCGCGGGCGTTGGCGACGGTGCGACCGGTCCGATAGTCGCGGTAGGTGTACCCGCCGCCGTAGCCGTTCGAGTAGCGGTTCTCGCGGTCGCGATACAGCGGGCCGCCGCCGCGATAACCGCCGCCGTTCAACAACTGGCCGACCACGAACCCCGCCAGCAGAGGCGTGAAGAAGGAGCCGTTGCCGCCCTGATTGTTGGGCTGGCATTGCGACGGCCCCCACTGGCCTTCGCATTCTTCGCGCGTCGCATAGCGCGGCGCGGTCTTGGCGGCTTCTTCCTGAGCCTTGGCCAGGGCGGCGTCGCACTGGTCGTCAGGGATGTCGTTGGCGGCGCGGCATTCGTCCAGACTGGCGTAGGCCAGGGCGGGTTCCGGCTCGGGCTCGGGCGCCCGGACCTGAGGCGAACTGCAGGCGGCCAGCGAGAAGCTGGCGGTCGCCATCAGACTGCTGACATGCAGAATGCGCGACCGTTTCAGCCGACGCATGGTTTCCGTCTTGGGCAGGTCCTTGGGATCGGTCATGGCGGTCACGACGTCATGCAGGCGGCGTTCAGCAGCCCGACGCAGATGGAGATGGAGGCCAGATAGACGGCCGCGGCGATTTCGCCCGCCTCGATACGGGCCACCAGATTGCGGAAGGCCATGCGGCTGATGGCGACGAAGACCACGATCTGGATCACGCCGGCCAACAGGGCCCAGGCCGCGAACTCCATCAGGCTGACGGTGTGCGACAGGGCCGAGGCCAGGGGCAGGACATAGCCGATCAGGGCCCCGCCCAGCGCAATGGCGGCGGCGGTGTTGCCCTCACGGATCAGCGTATGCTCGTGATAGGGCGTGACCCACTGGTAAACCAGCTTGAAGGCCAGGGTGAAGGCGCCGGCGACGGCGAAGGCGATCAGGAAGGCGATCGCGCCCTGCTGAAAAATGAACCAGTCGAACATTCAGTCTTCCCTTTCGGATCGCGCGGTCAGGCGCGGAACTCGGCCATTTCCAATGGAATGCCGATCATGATTTCGTGGGTGGTCTCGCCGCCCTCGGGCTGTTGCTCCAGGGCGATCATCAGTTCGCGGCCGTCCGCCAGTTGGCGCGCGTACAGCATGCAGGTCTGAAAGATCTTGGCGTAGGGCGTGGTCGCCGCCCGGTCGTCCCAGATGGTCTCCCATAGAGTGACCGGCGGCTGAACGGCGTCGCTCTCGGCGAACCAAAAGCGCGGATAGTCCGGCAGTTCCTCCGCCGCACCGTGAAAGACCGGCGCCGACAGACGGTCGCGCCAGATCCGGCGTTCCCGCTCGCCCGGCGGATAGGCCGAGGTCCAGGGGATGAACAGGCTGAAATCATAGCTTTCGGCGCCCGCCTCGTCGTCGCTCATGGCCTGAAGCATGACGTGATCGTCGGTGTAGAAGCGGTGGACGAACTGGCCGCTGTCCAGACTGACCAGGCCCTGGGCCGAGATGTCCAGCACGTCCCGATCCAGCACGAAATGGGTCTCATCGCCCAACCGGCGCCAGGCCAGCGGATCCAGCGACACCGTCCGACCCACGGTGATGTTTCGCACGGTCGCCAGCTTGGAGGCCGGCTCGACCTTGTTCGATGATCCAAAGAGTTTCTTGAACATGGGCGACTATCTAGGCCCGAAGCGCGCCGACGGCGAGCGAACAGCGAGGATGCGACCGAATGATGCGGTTCATGGCTCGAAAATTCAACACATCTTGCCGGACGTCAAGCGTTCATGTTACGCGTTTCATGAAACATGCCTGCAACCGCCCCGCCCTCGTCCGCCGCCAATGACCGCATCCGTGCGTGGCGACAGGCGCGTCGGGAGGCGGGGCTGGTCAAGCTGGAGCTCTGGGTGCCCGAATCCGCTCGCGACGACGTGAAGGCCGCCGTCCGCGCCATCATCACCGATTCCACCCGCGGCCCCCGGCTTGCTGCTCAGAGCCTTGCCGGCCGCTCGCGCCGCCCCACTTCTCATTCCATCCCCCCTGGAGACGACCACCATATGGACGCCGTGATCGAAACCCCCTGGACCGTGCCCGCCATCAAGGCGGCGCTCGATGAATCCCCCCTGCTGCGCGAGGGCGAGATGACCCTGCGCGTGCTGGAGGGCGCCGAGCCCGTCCTGTTGGCGACCATGCACGAATACGGCGACCTGCCGGTCTATCTCAGCGTCGGCGGCGCTCAGATCGTCTGTTCGGTCCTGCTGTGGCCCGTCGCCGAACAGGCCGACCGCCACGCCTTCAACGAATTCCTGCTGAAGGCCCAGCGCGTGGTGCCCCTGTCCAACTTCGCCATCACCAACGTCGGCGGCGAAGACGTGTATGAGCTGATGGGCGAACTGTCGTGCAAGACGACGCTACAGACCATCCTCATCGAACTGCGCACCCTGGCCGAGAATGCGATCGACGCCACTGAACTGCGTGAAACCTTCGGCGCCGACGCCGCCTGATCCGGAGACCCGACCATGTCCATGCTCAGAAAACTCTCCGCCCTGTTCCGCGGTTCGGCCCATGATGCGGCCCAGGGCGTCGTCGACGCCAATGCGCTGAAGATCCTCGACCAGGAAATCCGCGACGCCGACAACGCTCAGGGCAAGGCCCGCGACGACCTCGCCGGCTTGGTGGCCCGTCGCCGCATGGCCGAAAACGAAATGGCCAGCTTCCGCGACCAGATCGCCAAATACGAAAGCTCGGCCCGCTCCGCCCTGGGCCAGGGCAAGACCGACCTCGCCCGCGAGGTCGCCGGCCGTATCGCCGAGCTGGAGGTCGAGATCACCAGCCGCGGCCCGCTGATCGAGGACATGAAGACGGCCGAGACGCGCCTGCGCACCGCCATCGCCTCGACCGACCAGAAGATCGAGACGCTTCGTCGCGAGATCGACATCGTCAAGGTCAACGACTCCGTCCAGCGCGCCCAGACCTCGGTCGCCCTGAACTCGGCCGGCGCCCAGTCGCGCATCGGCTCGGCGGCCGACAGCCTGCAACGCATCAAGCAGCGCCAGGCGATCCAGGAAGAAAAGCTGAACGCCAGCCAGGCCCTGGAAGACCGCCGCACCGGCGCCGACCTGGACGCCAAGCTGCGCGAGGCCGGCATCCTGCCCGGCCATTCGTCAGCCGACGACGTCCTGGCCCGCCTCAGCCAGCCGGACGTGACCGTGGTCACGCCGCGCATCGGCCAATCGACCCCCGACAAGGACCCGGCCTGAACCATGGAGCGTCTGCGCCTCGAAGCCCGAACCGACTGGGACGCCAAGGCCGAGGAACTCGGCTTCACCTGGCGCCACACTGACGGCAAACCCTATTGGGACGAGACGGCCGCCTACGCCTTCTCGCTGGCCGAGATCGAGGACGGGATCGAGGCGCCGACCGCCGAACTGCACGGCCTCTGCCTGGACCTCGTCAATGAGGCGGTCCAGTCGGAGCGCCTGATGGAGCAGCTCGATATTCCCGAGCCGATGCGGGACTATGTCGCCGAAAGCTGGAAACGGCAGGAGCCGTCCCTCTATGGCCGGTTCGACTTCGCCTATGACGGCGCGGGTCCGGCCAAGCTCTACGAATACAACGCCGACACCCCGACCAGCATCTATGAGACGGCGGTGTTCCAATGGCTGTGGCTGGAGGACCAGATCGCCGCCGGTGTCCTGCCCGCCGACGCCGACCAGTTCAACAGCCTGCACGAGAAGCTGGTCGACCGGTTTCGCGCCATCTTCCCGAACGGCGGCTTCCTCCACTTCAGCTCCGACGCCGACTTCGTCGAGGACCGCCAGACCGTGCGTTTCCTCGAGGATCTCGCGCGTCAGGCCGGGCTGGACCCTCAGTTCGTCGCCATCGATCAGATCGGCCTGAACGAAGACGGCCGGTTTGTCGATCATGAGAACTGGATCATCCAGGCCATGTTCAAACTCTATCCGTGGGAGCAGATGCTGCGCGACGACTACGCCGCCCCCCTGCCGACCGCAGAGGTCACGGTGCTGGAGCCGGCGTGGAAGAGCATCCTGTCCAACAAGGCCATCCTGCCCCTGTTGTGGGAGCGGCATGCGGGCCACCCCAATCTACTGGAATCCTATTTCGAGGGCGACCCTAAGGCGACGGCCCTGGGGACCTCCTATGTCCGCAAGCCCCTGTTCTCGCGCGAAGGCGACAATGTCGAACTGATCGATCAGGGCCTCAGCGCCGCCGAGGTGGTGGACGGCGGTTACGGCGAGGGCCGCTACATCCGTCAGGCCCTGCACAATCCGCCGCGTTTCGACGACAACTATGTCATCGTCGGCTCCTGGGTCGTCGGCGAAGAACCGGCCGGCATCAGCCTGCGCGAGGATCAGGGGCGCATCACCCGCAACACCTCGCGCTTCGTGCCCCACTTCATCCGCGACTGACGCTCACCCCGCCGCCTGATCAGAACCACCGGTCCTGCATCGCCAGCGTCGTGTCGTCCTTGCTGACCAGCAGATCCAGCATCGGTCCGATCTTGGGCAGTTCCCAGCGGAAGAAGTAGCGCGCGGCCTGGCGCTTGCCGTCGTAGAAGTCGCCGGTCTTGCCCGCCGCCGCCAGCGCCTGCTCCAGCCAGATCCAGGCCAGCACCGCATGGCCCACGGCCTCCAGATAGGTCGAGGCGTTGGCCAGGGCCCGCTCCGGGTCGCCGTCCTGCCAGACCGTGGCCGTCGCCGCCCCGATCCGGCCCATGGCCTCGGCCAGGGCCTCGCTGTAGGGCGCCAACTCACCATCGCCTGACGCCCGCGCCACGGTGGCCATCACCGTCTCGCCCAGCAGCTTCAGCCCCGAGCCGCCGTCCATGATCGCCTTGCGGCCCAACAGGTCCAGTCCCTGGATCCCGTGCGTGCCCTCGTGGATCGGGTTCAGCCGGTTGTCGCGATAGAACTGCTCGACCGGATAGTCGCGTGTATAGCCGTAGCCGCCCAGCACCTGGATCGCCAGGCTGTTGCCCTCCAGGCACCATTGCGACGGCCAGCTCTTGGCGATGGGCGTCAGCATGTCCAGCAGCCGTCCGGCGCGGTCCCGCTCGGCCGCGTCCTCGGCCGTCGTCTGGTCGTCGGTCAGCCGCGCGCAATACAGGTTCAGCCCCAACGCACCCTCGGCATAGGCCTTCTGCGCCAGCAGCATGCGGCGCACGTCCGCGTGCTGGATGATCGGCACGGGCGGACTGGCGGGATCCTTGGCCGACAGGGGCCGTCCCTGCGGCCGCCCGCGCGCATAATCCAGGGCGTGCAGATAGCCGGTGTATCCCAGGGCCGCCGCCCCCGCCCCAACGCCGATCCGCGCCTCGTTCATCATGTGGAACATGGCGGCCAGCCCCTGATGCGGCGCCCCGACCAGCCAGCCGACCGCGCCCCCCTGCCCGCCCGGCGCATGCCGGCCTTCACCGAAGTTCAGCAGGGTGTTGGTCGTGCCGCGATAGCCCATCTTGTGGTTCAGACCCGCCAGGACGACGTCGTTGCGCTCGCCCGGCGCGCCGCTCTCGTCCAGCAGGTGCTTGGGAACCACGAACAGCGAGATCCCCTTCACCCCCGCCGGCGCCCCCTCCATCCGCGCCAGCACCATATGGACGATGGTCTCCGACAGGTCGTGATCCCCGCCCGAAATCCACATCTTCGACCCGAACAGCCGATAGCTGCCGTCGGCCTGCGCAACCGCGCGGGTGCGAATGTCGCCCAGCGACGATCCCGCCTGCGGCTCCGACAGACACATGGTGCCGAAGAACCGTCCCTCCAGCATCGGCCGCACATAGGCGTCGACCTGCGCGGCCGTGCCGTGGGTCTTCAGCAGATTGGCCGCCCCAATCGTCAGGAACGGATAGGCGGCCGTGCCCACATTGGCGGCCTGGAACCAGGCGAAGCCGGCGCGCTCGATCACATTGGGCAGTTGCAGCCCGCCCAGATCATAGTCCTGGGACGCCGAAAACAGCCCCGCCTCGCGGAACGCCGCCAGGGCCTCGGCCACCTCGGGGATCATCGTCACCCGCTCGCCGTCGAACGTCGGCTCGTTCTGATCGGCCTTGCGATTGTGCGGGGCGAACATATCCGCCGCAAGCTGGGCGCAGGTATCCAGCACCCCGTCGAACGACACCCGGTCATGATCCGCAAACCGCGCCCGCTGCGTCAGCCGCTCGACCTCCAGCCATTCGTACAGAATGAAATCCAGATCGCGCCGGGACAGGATCAGCGAGGCGTCAGACATGCGAAGGCTCCGAAGACGCCGCCTTGCGGCGACACCCGGCCAGCCTAGGTCGCCGCCCCGCAGGCGGCAAGTTCGCCCTCAACCGCCGGCCGGACGATCCTCGGCCACCAAGTGCTGCAGCACCCGCTTCTCCAGCACCAGCAGGGCCCCGGCGCCATTGGTCCGCATCACCAGCCCCTCCGCCAGCGGCCTGACCGCCTGATGCACGGCTCCCGCCAGACGCATGAAGTCGGACCGCCCCCGGCCGGACACCCCGTGCAGGGCGCACAGCTGCCGCCAGTCCTGGACAAAGCCCGCCAGCACCGCCCGGAACCGCTCGGCGCGCGCCCGGGCTTCAGCGCCGTCTGCCGCGGGCGTCAGCTCCTGGCTCAGATCGTCCACCAACCATTGAACCTCCGCCGCCGGCATGACAGCGAACCTCTGGTCAGCCTCGGTCAGCAGTTGCGACGGTGCGGTCGGGTCCCAACCCACCGTCCGCCACTGATCGCGCGGCGGCGTCTTGCCGCAGGCGAACTGCCAGAAGCCGGCCGTGCCCGTGGTGTCGGCGACCAGATGAATCCGCTCGGCGTCGGACCCGTTCTCTACATGGTGACGCCGCCAGTTGTCGAAGATCCAGGCCTCTCCCGCCCCCATGTGCACGGCCTCGCCGTCGCAGTGAAACCGCACCTGGGGCCGGGTGAAGACCGGGATGTGCAGCCTGACCCGCGTATGCCAGTGATAATTGATGTCGGCGTGCTCCGGCACCCCTGCGCCGGCCGCCAGTCGCATCAGCCGCGACCGGCTCCACACCACGCCGAAACCCGACAGGACCTGACGCAGATAGGGCATCTGCTCCAGCCAGGGGGTTGGCGACATCTGTCCATGGACCGAATCCGTTTCCACTCCGCCGGCGCTGATCAGACGCGCCGCGCTGTTGCCATGCACGCGATCCGGATGCGGCCCCCACGCCTCGTCCGGCAGGGCCGCAACCTCGGCCTGCAGACGCTCGACATCGAACAGGACCGGAAGCTGATAGAAGCGCTGCGACAGTCGCATGGGTCAGTCCCTGTAACGGATCAAGGCGTCGCCCAGCGCGGCCTGAAGCGGCGCGAGCCAGGGTTCGTAGTTGCGCCACTGCGCCAGGCCGTCGCGGCTGATCGGTCGCCGCACCTGTTCTGAACTGGGCGTGCGCACGCTGCGCCGGGTCTGATGGAAGTCCAGACAGGCCGGTTCGAACGCCAGCCCGCAATGCTCCAGCATCCGCCGCACCCCGCCCTCGAGATCCTCGACCAGATCCTCGTACTGCACCCTCAGCACACGCCCCGGCAGCACCTCGTCCCAATGCCGCATCAGGTCCAGATAGCTGCGGTAATAGCGGGCGATAGGGTCGATATCGTAAGTGAATTCCTGGTTGGTCGTGCCGAACAGCTGTTTCAGATTGCTGAAGCAACAGGCCATGGGCTCACGCCGCACATCGATGATCTTCGCCTTCGGCAGAATCAGATGGATCAGGCCGATATGCCAGAAATTGTTCGGCATCTTGTCGATGAAGAACGGCCGCCCCTCCCGGCGATAGGTCCGCGTCTCGGCCAGGAACCGTTCGCCCAGCGCACGAGCCTCCGCCGCCGACATCTGAAGCACAGCCTCCGGCCGAACCGGCAGGCCGCAGTCGGGATCACGCCCGAACAGTTCGCCCGCATATCGGCCGATCTCCGTCAGCTCCTGCGTCCCCTCGACCTGTGAATGCGAAGCCAGGATCTGCTCGATCAGCGTCGATCCAGAACGCGGCAAGCCCAGAACGAAGATGGGATCGGCGTCCGACGCCCCGCAGTCGGCGCGGTCAGAGAACACCTCGGACGTAAACGCTCGAGCCGTGCGAACGGCGCATGCTTCGGCTGCCTCCGGTCTGCAGCCGCCCAGCGAACGCCTAATCCCGTTGCCCTGTGCGTACCAACGCCACGAAGCCTCATAATCCGCGCGGTCCTCCAGCGCCTTGCCCAGGGCGAAGGCCAGATAGACCCGGTCCATATCCTGCACGTCCGTCCGCGCCGCCGCGGCCTGCAACCGCTCGACATCCGCGTCCGAGAAGCTGTGGAGCTTCAGATTGGCCAGGCTGAACCAGGCGACGCCATAATCCGGCCGCGCCTCCAAGGCGGCGCGATAGTCGGCCACCGCCTCCTCCAGCCGCCCCGTGACCTTCAGGGCGTTCGCGCGCCACAGCCTCAACTCGGCCGTCTCGGCGCCGACCACGGACGCCCCGTCCAGCAGCCGCCGATAAATCTCGATGACCGGCTCATAGTCGCCCAAGGCCACGCAGGCGGCGGCGAACAGTTTCAGATACTCTCGTCGCTCTGGTTCGCGCTGCAGCAGTCGTTCCGCTTCGCGCCGCGCCGCCTGCGGCTTCTGCCGCTGCAACAGCATCATGGCGTAGTCGAAGCGCGCGGCCTCATAGTCCGGCGCACTGGCCAGTACCCCCTCCAATAGGGTCTCCGCCTCTTCCGCATCGCCGCAGGCCTGACGAATGCGCGCGAGCAGACGCAAGGCCCCGGCCGACGCCCCCTGGCGGTCCAGCACATCGCGGACGACAGTCTCGGCTTCCGCCAGATCGCCGTCGGCCAACAGACTGTCCGCCGCCACGATCTCCGGCGGCAGACGCCTCAGCATCGCCAGCCTCTGCGCCGCCCCGTCCGCAGGCCCGGTCTCGCCTCGCATCCGGTGCAACTGCTCCAGCATGTCCCAACTGGCCGGCAGGCTGGGGTTCAGCCGGACCGCCTCACGCAACGCCTCCAGCGCCGCCGTCGCATCGCCCATCACGACATGACAATGACCGCGTTCCTGAAGCCCCCGGCTGAACCGTGGATACAAGGCCTGCAACCCATCCAGCACTGCCAGCGCCTCTGGCGCGCGACGCGCGACGAGCAGATCCCTAGCCTGACGTAACAGGTCATTGCGCTGCGTCGTCCCGCCATCGACCTCAGCAGCCGCCGTCATCGCGGCGCGCCGACCGCCAGCAGCGGCGCCAGCCAGTCCGGATCGGGCTGGTCCGCGTCATAGTATTCGAAAATCAGATGAATTCGGTCGGTGGCGCCGCCGTTTCGCACCCAGTGCGGTCCCAGATTATTGACCTCCACCGCCTCACCGACCGGGAACCGGTGCTCCTGCCCGCCGAAGAAGGAGACGACCTCCGGGTTGGTCGTGATCGGCACATGGATCTTGTGCGGCCATTTGGCGGCCGGATTGGCGTCGATATGCGGATGGATCACGCCGCCCGCCGGCATCCGGGCCAGCATCACGCGCGGAAAGACGCCCCGCCCATAACCATAGGCCTGAACCGCCTGGGCCAGCACCGGCTCCAGCAGCGCGCGCCACGCCGCCCAGAGCGGGCGATCGTGCGAACCTCGCCAGTCGCGCGGACTGTCGACGAACCGGAACACGATGTGCCGGGTCTGGTCCAGCACCTCGAACTTGTTCGGCTTGCTCTGGTTTTCCGCGTCCCAGACGGCTTCCGGAATCTCCAGCACGGCGGCATTCAGGACGGCGATATCGACCGGCCCCAGCCTGCGGATCGTCGCGGTCTTTCGCGGATTGGCGGCGGGCGCGACGGTCATGGCGATCACCTCAGCCCTTCGAAGCTGTAGCCGAACAGTTCGATATCCTGAGCATAGCGGGCGGCGACGCCGTCGATCAGCTGTTTGTCGTAATAGAGCCGATAGTCGCCGTGGGTGCTGGCGTTCACCCGGTCCAGCGGACGCGCGGCGATGCCGATACGGGCGCAAAGACTATCGTAAGAGGCCTGCATCTCCTCCACCCGCCCGAACTGATCGGTCAGCAGGGTCTTGCCGTCCTCGTCCGCCAGCAGCGACGCCTGAGGCTGGAACAGGATGTGCTGTTCCGGCGGCTGCTGAAACAGGAAGTGGCGCATCACGTCGCGCGGGCGGCGCTGGAAGACGTCGCCGTCGCGCAGCATGAATGCGCAGTAGGAGACGAACCGGTCGAACGGATTGCGCACAAAGGCGAACTTGAAATAGTCGGCGAAGGCCTCTTCGCCGACGTAGGGCCGAACCTGCCGCAAGGACAGGTGGCCGTGGCGGATCGCCGCCAGATCCTCCCAGGGGAAGCGTTTGTCGATGAACAATCCCACCTGTTCCAGGTCCTCCTCCCCCATCTGCTCGCGCAGGGCGCGGCGCACGGCATGGGTGCCGGTCTTGGGCACGGCGGCGAAGATGAACCGGTGATGGTGGGAAACGATCATGCTTCTGGATATCCAGAAAAGGGCGCCCCTCCCCCCGAAGGGGGCGGAGCGCCCAGCCTAGTCTAAGCGTCGGATCAGAACTTGTAGGTCAGGCCGGCCGTATAGGTCGTTCCGCTCTGGTTCTGATTGTACAGATACTCGTTCTGACCCCAGAACTGGGTGTCCTTTTCGTTCGTCAGGTTGACCGCGTCGAACGTCAGCTGCAACGACTCGGTGATGTTGAAGAAGGCTGCGGCGTCGACATAGGTGCCGCCTTCGAACCCGCGCGTGCTGGCGCTCATGACGGCAGTATTGTAGCCGGTGTACCACTTGTCGCGATAGTTCAGCGAGGCGCGCGCACCCCAACGGTCGGTCTCGTAATAGACCGTGGCGTTGTAGCTTGTCTTGGAAATCCCCGTCAGATCGTCCGGCATGTCGATGTAGGTGTAGTTCGCCACAACACCCAGATTGTCGAACGGCGCAGGCAGGAACGACAGTTGGCTCTGCGCCGCCAGTTCCAGGCCTGTCAGTTCCACCCGGCCTTCCTTGTTCACCGGCATCGAGAACTCATTGACGATAGTGCTCGCGGTCGCGCCGGGGATGGTGCTGTAAGGCACCCCCGTTTCGCTGAATGGCACGTCAGTAAACCTCACCGTCTCGATGAAGTTCTTGATGTCCTTATGGAACAAGCTAGCCGACATCAGGCCGACGTCGCCGAAGTAGTATTCGACGGCGAAGTCCAGGGTGTTGTCCTTGTAGGGCTCCAGATTTGGATTGCCGCGCGAAGCAGTAATCTTGCCCGAGCTGTCCTGGAAGGCGCTGCCCTCGGCCGCCATCGAGCCGAGGCCCGGACGGTTCAGGTTCTGGGTCGCGGAGAAGCGCACCAGCAGTTCCGGCGTCACTTCCAGGACCGAGTTCATGGCCGGCAACACGCCCTCGTAGCTGCCTTCCACGTCGGTCGTGCCCAGATAGGCGTAGTTGTCGCCCTGGATCCAGCCGGTGCTGTGGGTGTCGGTGCTGTAGCCGCGCAGGCCGATATTGCCGCGGAAGCGGCGGCCGAACAGTTCGCTGTCCCAGTCGCCCTGAACGAAGCCGGACAGGGTTTCCTCGGTCGTCTCATAGACGTTCTCGATGTCCTGCAAGGCGCCGCCGGTGCCGTCCTTGTTCTGCTCCAGACGGTGGTACTCGTTGTACTTGGCGAAGGCCTTGTCATAGTCGCCGACCAGCCAAGATCCGAAAGCGTTGGTGAAGACCGAGGTGACGTCGCCGACCGCCGTGCCGCGCATCTTGGACCGCGTGCCGTTGACATTGTCGTCATAGAACAGGTCTTCGCCCTGCTGGCGGAACTTGTGATAGGCGACGCCCGCGCGCAGCGTCCAGGTGTCGTTCAGTTCGTACCGCGCGTTAAGCTCGCCCTCGTGCAGCTCCGATTCATTGTTGAAGGCGCGATAGTAGAACGAATCCATCGCATAGTTGGCCGGATTGGTCGGGTCCCAGTTCGGATATTCGAACGAGGCGGACTGGCCGTTCTCACCATAGTTGGCGATCAGATTGCCCTTGGCGCGCATGTACAGCTTGTCGTCGTACGGCGTGTCATAGGTCGATTTTTCCCAACCCACGTGACCGTCGAACTTCAGACGGTCGGACATTTCCCATTCACCGGTCAGCGCGACCTGATTGAACTTGTTCTCGTTCAGCGACCGGCGATGCTCGCTGCCGAAGGTGGCGCCCGTGACGTCGGTCATGGTCACGTAGTTGTCGCTGTCCCAGGTCAGGCCGTTGATGACCGAGGCCGACTGGAAGATCGACGGCCAGACGCCGCCGGCGGCCGTGTCGAAGGCCACCGAACCGGTCGAAGCCAGAGGCCGCGTCGCCAGATGATACTCGTTACGGCGCGTCGTGAACTCGCCGTGCAGCACATCGAGCGTCAGTTCCATGCCATCCATCGGACGCCACTGGACCGCCGCCGTCAGGCCCAACCGTTCCTGCTCGGCGTTCCACGACGAGATACGATTGCCGTCGGCGAAATACAGATCTCCGGACAGGAACTTGGCCCGTTGGGCGGCGGACAGGCCGGAGATGTTCAATCCCTTGGTCACGAGGCTCTGCATCGTCGCGGCGCTGGGGTTGGAACGGTTATACGTGTTGTGGCCCTGCTCCGTCGTCTCGCGTTTGCTGTAGGCGGCCGAGAAGGAGACGCCGAACACATTGTCCCAGTTCTGGGTGAACAGGGCGGCGATGCGCGGCTGGGTGTCTTCGGTATATTCGTTGGTGCCGACCTTCAGCGACAGGGCGCCGTCGGCGCCTGTGCCGTAGTCAAAGGGCTTGCCGGTGAACAGGCCGACGGTGCCGGCCATGCCGCCCTCTTTCTGCGCGGCTTCAAAGGTCTTCTCGACCTCGACCCGCGAGAACAGTTCCGAAGCGAAGATATTGAAATCGAACGCGCGGTCACGCGAGCGCTGGCCGCGGCTGTCCTGCGCCGAGTCGACGTTGCCCAGCACTTCCATGCCGTTCAGCTGCACCCGGGCGAAGTCCGGACCGAGGCCCCGCAGCGAGATCCGACGGCCCTCGCCGGCCTCACGGTTGATCTGCACGCCGGGCAGGCGCTGCAGCGATTCCGCCAGATTGAGATCCGGGAACTTGGCCATGTCCTCGGCCACAATGGCGTCGACCTGGATGACCGAATCCTGCTTGATCGCCCGCGCGTCGCTCAGCGACTTGCGGAAGCCGGTGACGACGATCTCGTCGACCTCGGCGGTCGCCGCCTCCTGGGCGAAGGCTGCGGATGCGCTGGCGCCGGCGACCGCCGCCGACACCGTCGCCAACAGCACCTTCTTGAGGTTCGGGCCCATGCCCCGAACGGGATATTGCTTCGACATAATCGTGTCCCCCGACAAACTGGTGTGAACCAAGCGGCTCGGTCCGACGCACGGCCAATCTGACCGCCGCCGCCAAGTCCGGCCTCATTAGGTCGCGGGCGTTTCAGTCATGTGACGGTTTGAGGGAATTATGTTGAATTATGTGGTTATGTGTGGGAAAGCCAAAACGGCGCCCTGGAGATCCCTCAGCCCAAAAACCTAAGCCAATCAACCCAAAAGTCAGGAAACACGCCAACTCGCTGGATTTTAAGCCGCATGCAGAACGAAAACCTGGCCCCGCCAGAACGCCATTCATATGAGAGGCTTAAGGCGACTTATGTGGTTGTGTGTGGGATTTGGCGTTGGTAAGGGGATCGATCATGAGCGCCCCCCTCCTCAAAGACTCGAAACATCTCAGCCAAGGCGCCCGCCTGGCGGAGATCCTCCAGCTGATGGAGGAGAAGGTCTTCTGGACCGTGTCCGAACTCGCTGAGCGGTTTCAGGTCTCCGAAGAAACTATCCGCCGCGACGCCCGCCAACTGGAGCGCAGCGGCGTTGTGCAAAAGGTGCACGGCGGACTGTCCTCGACCAATAATCTGATCGAGGCGCCCTATCGCATCCGCCTGCGCGAAAACGCCGAGTCCAAGCAGAAGATCGCCCAGAAGGCCGCCGGCCTTGTTACCGAAGGCATGACCCTGCTGCTCGATTCCGGCACCACCTGCCACTGGCTGGCTCGCGCCCTGGCCCCGGTTCGCAATCTCACCATCGTCACCAACAGCGTCGAGATCGCACACGAGGTTCTGGGCAATCCCGGCCAGCGCCTGCTGCTGGCGGGCGGCCAGGTCAATCCGGTCCACAACGCCGCCTTCGGCCCGGAAGCCAAGTCCTTCTGCCGCCGCTTCGCCCCCGACCTGACCGTCCTGTCGATGGGCGCCGTGGACGCGGACCGGGGCTTCCTCGACTTCGACGCCGACGAGGCCTCGTTCAAACAGAGCCTGCTGGAACAGGCGCGCCGCATCGTCGTGCTGGCCGACCATACGAAGTTCGCCAAGTCCGGCTTCATCCAGGTCGCGTCTTTCCGCGACGTCCAGGACCTGGTGACCGACCTGCCCCCGCCCGGCGGCGTTTCCAGAGTCGCAGCCCAGTGGGACACCCGGCTGCATGTCGCCGATCCGACCTAATCAACGTACCCGCGTGTCCACCCTGATCCGCACGGCGTCGTGGCGCCAGTGCTCGCGGTCGGACTCCACCACCCGCCCTTGGGCGTCATAGCTGGCGCGCCGCACCGCCAGACCCGGCAGACCGGACTTCGCCCCCAGAACCTCGCCCTCATGGCCGGTCAGGGCTCACGGCTGCATGCTGACCACGTTGCCCGAGACCGACAGCCTATAGGCGCCCTTCAATATGTCGGTCAGCGACTGGTCGAACGAAAAAGCGCGACGGGTCGTTCGTCATACAGGCCCCTGACTGATCGAGCCGTCTTTCCGACGCCAGACGATTATCACCAAGCGCGCTCTTTAAGGCCGCCATTTCACGAAAGCTTCGCCAAACACCGGCCTTCCGTCTGGTACGGACCAGTGACGCCCTCATCGCAAATGCGACGCGGACGACGGTCGGGATAATAACGGCGACCCTCCCCGGCCTGGTCCCCGCCATGTCTTCAGGAGCCCTTCCATGCGCACGCCCCTCCTCTGCCTGCCCCTTCTGGCGGCCGCCCTCGTCGCCGCGGCGCCTGCCCACGCCGAGCCCCGCCGCGCCGGCCATGTGATCATCATCGGCGTCGACGGCCTCAGCCCGGACGGCGTCAACAAGGCCGACACCCCAGTCCTGGACGACATGATGGCCAAGGGCAGCTGGAGCCTGCACGCCCGCGGCGTCCTGCCGACCACCAGCGGCGCAAACTGGGCCTCAATCATCACCGGCGCCGGCCCCGAGCAACACGGCGTCACCAGCAACGACTGGCAGGTGGGCGAGTTCAACTTCCCCACCTCGGTCACCGGCTCCGGCGGTTTCTTCCCCTCGATCTTCCAGGTCCTGACCGATCAGAACCCGGGGCTGGAGATCGGCTCCATCTACAACTGGGACGGCTTCGGCCGTCTCTACGACCACCGTTTCGTCGACTACGACGCCCATGGCGCGGACGAGGACAGGACCACCGACCTGGCCGTCAACTATATCAAGGCCCGGCGCCCGGATTTCCTCTTCATCCACCTGGACCACGTCGATCACGCCGGACACGCCGACGGCCACGGCACGCCCCACTATTATGAAGCGGTCACCAAGGCCGACGCCCTGATCGGCCGCATCCGCCAGGCGACGGTCGAGGCCGGCATCGCCGAGGATACGGTCATCCTGATCACCTCCGACCACGGCGGCGTCGGCAAGGGCCATGGCGGCGAAAGCCTGGCCGAGCTGGAAATCCCCTGGATCGCCTATGGCGAGGGCGTAAAGCCCGGCGTCGAACTGGATCTGCCCATCAACACCTTCGACACCGGCGCGACGGTCGCCTGGCTGCTGGGCGCCGATGTTCCCTACGCCTGGCTGGGCCGCCCGGTCCGGCCGATCCTTCAGGGCGAGGCCATGCCGGTCCAAGTCTATCGCACCAGCAGCTTCTACGCCTCTCCGGCCATCCTGCCGGCCGGCGCGGGCAACACCCCGCCCGGCGGCCTGTTCATCGACGGCCCGGCGCGCATGAGCCTGCAAAACCCGAACGCCGTGGGCGAGGTGCGCTATACGCTGGACAACTCGACGCCGACACCCGCCTCCCCCGTCTACGCCGGCCCGGTCGAGATCACGCGCAACACCATTGTTCGGGCCGGCCTGTTCGTCGATGGAAAACCGGCCAGCGTCCCGTCGGTCGGCTATTTCCGCGTTCTGGACCCGCGCATCGCCGCCAGCCGGGGCGTGACCTACAGCGTCTATCTGCTGCCCGAAGCCCCGGTGCGGCTGCCCGACTTCTCCCGCCTGACGCCGGTCGCATCCGGCAGGGTGCACGAGATCACGATCGACGGCCTGACCCTGCCGCGCGAGGACGCGGTCGCCGTGGTGTTCGAAGGCCAGATCCAGATCGACACCGCCGGCGAATATGGCTTCTCGACCGCCTCGGACGACGGCAGCAAACTCTATATCGACGGCAAGACGGTCGTGGACAATGACGGCGATCACGGCGTGATCACCGCC
Organism: Brevundimonas sp. GW821-FHT10E09; assembly: GCF_058809375.1. NCBI lineage: Bacteria > Pseudomonadati > Pseudomonadota > Alphaproteobacteria > Caulobacterales > Caulobacteraceae > Brevundimonas > Brevundimonas sp. GW821-FHT10E09. The sequence goes on from NZ_JBXASO010000021.1 coordinate 27,185, forward strand.
GTCGGCACGATCCGCCTCGAACCCGGCAAGCACGCCATTCGCGTCGAATGGTTCAACGGCGGCGGCGGCGCCTGGCTGGGCGCCTATTTCGAGGGCCCCGGCCTTCCGCGCCAGTTCATCGACCCGAACCGCCTGACTCCGCGCTGAAGAGGCTGGCGGGGGATGATCCGGCGGCGGCCGCTCGATCACCCCCGCCTACCCACATCATGGCTTTTCTGGTATAGACCAGAAAACACGTATTGAGCGCCCATGCCCCGCCCTGCTTCACCTGACGACTTCGTCGCCGCCATCTTCGACCTGTTCGAGCGGATGGGCGGCGACCACTACGGCGAGGCCGTGACCCAGCTGGATCACGCCCTTCAGACGGCGCACCACGCCCGCGACGCCGGGGAAACGGACGCTCTCGTCGCCGCCGCCCTGCTGCATGACATCGGCCATCTTCTGAAGAAACACGGACAAGACGCCGCCGATCGCGGCATCGACGCCGTGCACGAACGGATCGGCGCCGCCTGGCTGGCCCAAGCCTTCGCGCCCGAGGTTTCGGAACCGGTTCGGCTGCACGTCGAGGCCAAACGTTATCTGGCGACCGCCGAGCCCGGCTATGCGGCGGCCCTCAGCCCCGCCTCCCTCCAGAGCCTGCATCTCCAGGGCGGCCCCATGAACCAAGACGAGGCCGCCGTCTTCTGCACCCATCCCCATTTCGATACGGCCATCCGCCTGCGCCGCTACGACGAGATGGGCAAGACCGAAGGGGCCGTCATCGCCCCGCTCGCCACCTACAGGAACAAGCTGACGGCCCTCGCCGCACGCTCCGCCTAGGCCGCGCGCCGGGCCGCCTCGGCTTCCAGCGCCGGAACCAGATCCGCGACCGTATCGATGACCAGATCGGCGCCGGCCGCATAGAGCCGCTCGGACGCCGCCGCCAGCATCCGGGCGGGCGCCTCCTGCTCCAACGCCGTCAGCGCCTGTTCGCTCTAGCCGATCATATTGCCCGAGGCGGCGACCCCCACAGCGAAACAGCCGGCGTTGCGCCCTTCGGCCATCCCCCAATTCCGCGTCGTCGATCTTGACCAACCGCGACAGGGGCCAGACGACCAGATCCAGGCAGGCCTTGTAGATCATCAGCGGCGACCGCCGTCCCTGCGGCGGTTCGTGATCGCAGACCGGGATTCGGGCCGCCACGGCCACTTACGGGAAAAAATGGCGGAGACGGAGGGATTCGAACCCTCGGTACCCCTTACAGGGTACGACGATTTAGCAAACCGTTGCCTTCAGCCACTCGGCCACGTCTCCAGCGAAGGGCTCGATAGCCGAGCATGATGCGTCGTGCAATCCGGTTCGAACCAAAGACCTGTTGTTAACGCGACATAGAGGCGGCGCATGCAGGGTGGCGGCCGTGCGGAAACTCCGGATCGACATGCCCGACTGCGCCCGTCCCCTTGCCGCGCCGACCGCAGCGAGTGCGAACGACCGCGCCGCCGCCAGCCTCGCGCCGCATGCCGAGCGGGGTCCGTTCCGGCCGGAGGTGTGGCGCAACGCGCGCCAGCGCTCGACCGTGCGGCTGGCCGCCTATTATTTCCGCGCCGCTGACGTTCTGGCTGTGGTCGGTCTGGCCGTTGTGGCCCTGTGGTCGCTGGGGTCTCTCGATGTGAAGACCCTGACTGTCGGCGCCGTCCTGCCCCTGGCCACCGGCGTCCTCGTCGCCCTGGCCCTGCTGCGGAGCCTGGGCCTTTATCGATTCGGGGCAGAGCCGACGCCCCTGCTCCATCTGGTCGGGGTGGTCGGGATCGTCGCCCTGGCGATCGGGGCGGCGCTGCTGGTGGGTCTGGGCCTGGACGGGCACGGCCTGGGGCCGGTCCTGCCCTGGGGTCTTGCGGCGACGGTCTGTCTGGTCGCCCTGCACGGCTTATGGCGGGTGCTGGCGGCGCGTTGGCGACGGCAGGGCCTGCTGTCGCCCAATATCGTCATCGTCGGGGCGACCCGGAACGCCGAGGCCCTGATCCGGCGGGCGCTGGAACGGCGCGACCTGAACGTGCTGGGCGTGTTCGACGACCGCCTGGCCCGCTCGCCTGACCGTCTGGCCGGGGTGCCGGTGCTGGGCGGGGCCAACGCCCTGCTGACCCATCGGATGCTGCCCTATGTCGACCGGATCGTTCTGGCGATCGACGCCGATGCGGGCGCGCGGGTGCGGGATCTGACGCGCCGTCTGGAGACCCTGCCCAATCCACTGACCGTCCTGTTCGATTCCGACGCGAGTCGTGAGGCGGCGCTGAATCGTCTGGCCGGTCCGTCCCTGGCCGAGATCGGGTCCGCTCCCGACGCCGACCGCCGCGCCTTCGTCAAACGAGTGCAGGATGTGGTGATCGGCGCCCTGGCCCTGGTCGCCTTCGCCCCAGTCATGGCGGTGATCGCCCTGGCTGTGCGGCTGGACAGCCCCGGCCCGGTCTTCTTCCGTCAGCGTCGCCATGGCTTCAACCAGGAGACCATCGTGGTGTGGAAATTCCGCTCGATGCGTCACTGCGACGCCGATGCGACCGCCAGCCGCCAGGTCGTCGCCGACGACGACCGCGTCACCCGCATCGGCCGCTTCATCCGCGCCTCCAGCCTGGACGAACTGCCCCAGCTGTTCAACGTGCTGAGGGGCGAGATGTCCCTGGTCGGCCCGCGCCCTCACGCCATCGGCATGAGGACCGGCGAGACCGAATCCGCGCTTCTGGTCGCCGAATACGCCCACCGTCACCGTATCAAGCCCGGCATGACCGGCTGGGCCGCCGTCTGCGGGTCGCGCGGACCGGTGGACAGCGAGGCCGAGGTGCGCCGCCGCGTCGAGCTGGACATCGACTATATCCAGCGTCAGTCCTTCTGGCTGGACCTGTGGATCATCCTGATCACCATCCCCGTCCTGCTGGGCGACCGGGCGGCCGTGCGGTGAGCGAGAAGCGCATGTTCTGGCGCGGCGTCTGGGGCTATCTGCCGGCCCAGATCGTCCAGGGCGTGGTCGGCTTCCTGACCATCGTCGTCTTCACCCGCCTGCTCAGCCCCGAGGATTTCGGCCACTACGCCCTGGCCTTCTCCGTCACCAGCCTGGCCCATACGGTCAGCTTCAGCTGGCTGGAGGCGTCCATGGCCCGCTTCTGGGCGGCCGAGCGCACGCCGGAGGGCCTGGCGGCCCATTTCGCCAGCCTGTACCGCACCTCCTTCGCCGTCATCGCCGTCTTCGTGCCCGTCGCGGCTCTCGTGGTCTGGCTTCTGCCCCTGACCCCGGCCTTCAAGCTGGCGGTCGGCTTCGGCCTGGCCGGGGCGCCGATCCGCAACCTGGCCAAGCTGGCGCAGGAGCGGTATCGCGCGGCCGGCGAGGTGTCCAAGGCCGCCTCGGTCGATATGTTTGTCGCCGTCCTGGGCTTCCTGGTCGGGGCCGGTTTCGCCCTGGCCGGGGCCGGCGCGGCCTCGCCCATGCTGGGCCTGATGATCGCTCCGCTGTTCGCCCTGCCCTTCATCCTGCCGGGCGAACTGCGCCAGTCGGCCGGCGGAACCGTGGATCGCGCGCGGCTGAAGGCCTACGCCGCCTACGGCTATCCGATCGCGGCGTCGCTGACCCTGGCCCTGGTCCTGGCCTCGACCGACCGTTTCCTACTGGCCGGCTTCATGGATGCGGCGGCGGTGGGCGCCTATCACGCCAGCTACAGCCTGGCGAACCGCACCCTGGACGTGATGTTCATCTGGCTGGGCGCGGCCGGGGCCCCGGCCATGGTCATGGCGCTGGAGCGCGGCGGCCGAGAGGCGCTGCGTCACACGGCCCTGGAACAGGGTTCGACCCTGATCCTGATCGGCCTGCCCGCCGCCGTCGGCCTGGCCCTGGTCGCCCGCCCCCAGGCCGAACTGATGATCGGCCCCGACCTGCGCGTCGCCGCCGCCCTGGTCACGCCCTGGATCGCGGCCTCGGCCTTCATGTCGGGCCTGATCGCCTATTATTTCGGATTCGGCTTCACCCTGGGCAAGAAGACCGGCCTGCTGCTGGTCACCATGGCTGTTCCGGCGCTGGCCAACATCCTGCTGAACCTGATCCTGATCCCCCGGCTCGGCGTGCTGGGCGCCGCTGTCGCCACGGCCCTCAGCTTCGCCATAGGCTTGGTCGCCTGTCTGCTGATCAGCCGCCGCGCCATCGCCCTGCCCATTCCGTGGGAGGCCCTGATCCGGTGCGGCGTGGCCTCGACCGGCATGGCCCTGGTGGTCTGGCGGCTTCCACCGCTGGGCGGTTTTGTCGAACTGATGCTGGACGCGAGCGTCGGCGGACTGGTCTATGCGGCCCTGGCGCTGACGCTTAACGCCGCCGGAGTGCGCGACGTGCTGAACCGCCTGATCCAGGCTCGACGAAGGGCGACGGCATGAGCGGCTCCCGCGCCGATATCCACGACAACCCCGGCTGGGCCGCCGCCCGGCCCGAACTGTCGGTCCTGATCCCCTTCCTGCGCGACGACCCCGAGCCCCTGCTGCGCCGGCTGGATACAGAAGGCCCCGCCCTGGCCGGCCAGGTCGAGCTGATCCTGCTGGACGACGGCACGGGCGACGCCGCCCTGACCGCCCGGCTTAAGGCGGCGCTGGACGCCCTGGCCCTGCCTGCCCGCCTCGTCACCCTGTCCGCCAATGAAGGCCGGGCGCGCGGGCGCAACCGCCTGACCATCGCCGCCCGCGCCGGCTCCTGGCTGTTCCTCGACAGCGACATGAAGCCGGACAGCCCCCGCTTTCTCCAGACCTGGGTCGATCTGATTGCGCGCGACGACCCCGCCGTGGCCTTCGGCGGTTTCTCGCTGAAACAGGCCCCACGCGACCGCCGCTTCGCCGTCCACCGCGCCCTGTCCGGCGCCAGCGAATGCGTCCGCGCCGCCCAGCGCGCCAGGACGCCCGAGAAATACGTCTACACCTCGAACCTGCTGGTCCGGCGCGACGTCTTCGCCGTCGAATCCTTCGACCCCGGCTTCACCGGCTGGGGGTGGGAGGATGTCGAATGGGCCATGCGGGTCGCCCGCCGGTTTCAGGTCGCCCACATCGACAATCCGGCCACCCATATGGGCCTGGACACGGTGCCGGACCTGGCGCGCAAGTTCGACCAGGGCGCCGCCAACTTCGCCCGCGTGGTCGCCCTGCACCCCGAGATCGTCCAGACCTACCCCAGCTACAAGGCCGCCCGCGCCCTGAAACGCCTGCCGTCCCTGCCCCTGATCCGTCGCCTGGCCCGGGGCGCCGCCCTGTCGCCCCTGTTGCCGACCCGCACCCGCGCCTTCGCCCTGCGTCTGTATCGCGCCGCCGTCTATGCGGACGCCATCTGATGCGGGACGTCGCCGTCCTGATTCCCACCCTGCGCCGCCCCGCCATGCTGGAGCGGGCCCTGCGTTCGGTCTTCGCCCAGGTCGGGTCGCTGGACCGGATCGCCGCCGTGGTCGTCGCCGACAATGACCCCGAGGGTTCGGCCGCCGCCCTGATCGACCGCCTGCGCGTCGAGGCGCCGGTTCCCCTGACCTATGCCCACGCCCCGGTCCCCGGCGTCGCCACGGCCCGCAACGTGGGCCTGGCCGCTACCGACGCCCGCCTGATCGCCTTCCTGGATGACGACGAGGCCGCCTCCCCCGGCTGGCTGTCCGCCCTGTTGCAGGCCCAGTCTCAGACCGGCGCCGACGTCCTGTTCGGCCCGATCCGGGGCCGCGTCCCCGAGGGCACGGGATGGACCACCGCCTATCTGGAGCGGTTCTTCGGCCGCGACGGCCCGACCCAGACCCGCCTGACCGACCAGATCCACGGCTGCGGCAACAGTCTGATGGTCCGCGCCACGGCCCTGCCCGGCCCCGCCCCCTTCGACTCCGCCATGGACCAGACCGGCGGCGAAGACGACCGCCTGTTCACCGCCCTGCAAGCGCGCGGCGGCCGGTTCGGCTGGGCCGCCGACGCCTGGGTGGACGAGTTCGCGCCCCCCGACCGCGCCACCCTGAGCTACGCCCTGATGCGCGCCTTCGCCTATGGCCAGAGCCCCAGCCAGATGGCCGCCGCCCGCGGCGACTGGCCCGGCGTCGCCCGTTGGATGCTGATCGGCGCCGCCCAGGCCGCCGTCTGGGGTCTCGCCTCCCTGACCCTCGCCCTGCTCCGCCGCCCCGCCCGCGCCGAAACCCTGGACCGGATGTCGCGCGGCCTGGGCAAGCTGTTTTGGACCAAGGGGTTCGAGCCGAAACTCTATGGCGCGGCCATGTTGCGAAGGCGCGCCTAGCCCGCCAGCCGGCTCAGGAACTTCGGCGGCTTGTAGGTCGAGCGGTTCATGACCACCCCGGCGATACGGCCGCCGACCGCCTCGATCTCGTCGCGCAGAATCACCGGTCCGCTCGCGGTCGCGCCGCCGGCCGCCACCACCAGCACCGTCATGTCCACGAAGGGCGCCAGGATGATCGCCATGTCGTTGCGGTCGGCGGCCGGGCTGTCGATGACGATGGTGTCGGCGTGCGGCCGCAGGGCGTCCCAATAACCGGCCTCGCCGATCGCCTCGACCCGGTGGCCAGAGCGCAGGGCCTCCATGTGGAAGCGCGTGATCCACAACCGGCCGCCCAGGCAGGGTCGCGCAGTCAGCAGGCGCGCGGGTGGGATCGGCTTGCCGTCCCGTCCCGTCGGCGCGGGGGTGACGGCGAAGAAGCTTGAACCGTCGGGCGAGGCCTGGGCCGGCTTGCCCAGTTGGCCGAACCGGTCCGGTTCGGCGGCGATGGCTTCGAGCTGCCCCTGCTGGGCCAGGTCCCCGTCCACCAGCCAGACCGGCTTTCGCGCACGGACGGCGGCCAGTCGCGCGAACTCCCGCGCCACGGTCGAGACGCCTTCTCCGGTCGTGGCGGCGGCGAACTGGATCACGCGGGCGCGGTGCGCCGGCGCCGGACCCAGCGCCGCCCACAGGCCCGCCATTTCGGACGTCAGATCGACCATCGAATCGCCACGCGCTCCATCGGCTCAGCCTAACACGGGCATGAGGCTAGTGCGCCTTCGCCGGAGCCACGGCCAGGACCGGCATATCCAGCGTCCGCCGCACCGAGTCCGGCGTTGCAAAGCCGCGCCGCGAGAAGATCCGCAGCAGGCCGATGCACAGGGCGGTGAAGGCGGCGAACAGGAAGACCGCCGCCAGGGCCGGCGCCTTCAGGCTCTTGCCGGTCGAGGGGGGCTGGGCGCGTTCGATCACGGTGACATTGTCGGCGCCGGCGGCGACCAGGGCGTTGTCCGCCCGGCTCTGGCTCTCGCGCTGCTGGAACTCGCGAATATTGGCGGTCAGGACTTCGCGATTGCCGGCCAGGGTCGCGTTTTCGGACTCCAGCGCCGTCAGCCGCGCCTGCCGCGCCCGAATGTCCGTTAACTGACGATCCAGCGCCGAGAGCCTCGCCGCAAGGGCGTCGCGGTCGGCCTGGGTGTTGATCCGGTTGGTCTCCAACTCGGTCCAGACAGGGTTCGGCCCGGTGCGGACCTCCTTGGCCCCCACCGCCGTTCCCGTGCCCACATAGGCCTGCAGCTGGGCGATCCGCGCCTCGATGTCCCTCACAGGCTGGGCGTCCGGCTGATAGCGCGACAGCAGTTGCTCCCGCTCGGTCCGCAGTTGCAGCACCTGATCCTGGGCCGAGATGTTCAGGTCCTGCTGAAGCGCCACCTCCGCCGGGGTCGCCGCCTGCTGCGCCACCAGGGTGTTCAGCCTCTGGCTGGTCTGGTTCAGCTGGCTCTGGGTCGACAGCCTGTCGGTGAAGACCGTCTGATAGACGGCCGCCAGCGTAGTCTTGGCGGCGGTGAAGTCGCCGATGTCGTTGCTGGTCAGGAACTGCTCATAGGCCTGATCCGCCGCGCTCAAATCGCCTTCGAACGCCAGTCTCTGGGTGGCGATGGCGGGGGTCTTGTCCTGGAAGACCTCGCGGCGATAGGCCAGATATTGCTCGATCACGGTGTTCAGCACGCGCGCCGCGCGCTCCGGGTCGTCGGCCTCGTAGCTCAGACGGATGACCGCGCTGCCCGGCGCGGTGCCGACGCTCAGACTGGCGCCGATCAGCTTGCGCGCCGCCGCCTCTGCCCGTTCCCGTGATCCCGTCGGCGTCTTGCCCAGGATCGCCGCCGGCCCCAGCGCCTCGACCACGCGCTGGCGCACCTGCCCCGAGCTCAGGATCGCAGCCTCGGAATTGGCGACCTCGTCGCCCTGCGGAGCCTGGCCCCGCTCGGCCGTGCCGACGCGGGGTTGATAGACATATTCCTGTCCCACGCCGGCGAAGACCGCGCCCTGGGCCGTGTAATTCTTCTTCAGGGTGAAGGCGGCGGCGGCGCCCAGGGCGAAGATGACCAGGAAGACGATGATCATCAGCAGCAGTTCGCGGAACAGCAGGCCGACGACGTCCAGCACGCCATAGCGCGGTCGGGTCGTGACATATGCCGTCGAGCGCATAGGCGGGCCGAATCCTGGAAAGTCTCTTGCGAATCCACCTTTCGCCCACCGGCGTTAACCATCGGTTACCCATAAGCGGCGAGTCTGCGACCCAACGCTCCTTTCGTCGGACCAGATCGATTCCATGACGCCAGATCGCCGACTATTCCTGCTGGCCCTCGGATCGGGCTGCGCCGCCCTGGCGGCCTGCGGCGGCAACGCCGCCCGGATGCCGCGCCCGAGGGGCGACGTGCAGCGGGTCGAAGCGGCGGGACGCGGCGACTTCCCCAACATCCCTTTCGCCGACTGGACGGACGAAGAGCCGGACTATCTGCTCTATCCGGGGGACGAGATCGAGGTGGCCCTGCCCACAGCATCTGAATTGACCCGCACCCTGAAGGTCGGACCCGACGGTCGGGTCGCCCTGCCCCTGGTCGGCCAGGTCATGGCGGCGGACCGGACCTTGCCGGAGTTGGAGCGGGAGGTGTCTTCGGCCTACGCCTCGCAACTGGTGCGGCCGGTCGTGGAGGTGACGTTGCGCCAGGCAGGGCCGATCCGCGTCTGGATCGACGGCGAGGTGCGGACCCCGGGCGTGATCGAGATGACCGGCGATCTGGACGCCTATCAGGCCGTGGTCCAGGCGGGCGGCTTCCTGCCGTCGGGCAAGCCCGAGCGCGCGGCCCTGATCCGGCGTGGTCCCGGCGGATCGCGCATGATGCGGGTGGTCGACCTGCGCCCGCGTCGCGGCGAGGTCGTGGCCCTGCGTCGGGGCGACATCATTTTCGTGCCGCGATCGACCCTGGGCGAACTCGCCGCCTTCTTCACCCAGGTGCGCGCCGCCCTGCCCATCGGCTTCAGCTATTCGATCAATGGATCGAACGGCAACGGCTACGCCACCTTCTGAAGCCTCAGGCGGCCAGCCGCACCACGCCGGCGTCGATATAGCGACGGGCGGCCTTCTGGGCCTCGGCGATCTCTTCGCGCTCCATCTCCTGGCTCATCTCGCGGCGATAGACGCGCGCCTCGATCGAACCCTTCATGGCGGCCAGGTTGAAGATCATGTGGGCCGAGACCCGGTCCATCGGACAACCGCCCGAACCGGCCGAATACATCATGCCCAGCTTGAACAGGTCGTCGCCCGACATGTCGACGGTCGGCAGCGGCAAGGACACGACTTCCACGTCGGCCTGCAGGTCGTGCGCCATTTCTTGCGCGTTCATTACCGTATCTCCTGAACGGGCGCCGTTCTGGGCCCGCCTCTGATACCGCATCAAATACCGCCGGTTTGAAGTTAAAGTTAACGCCGCAAGGCGCCGCCAAACTTTTAAGTAAAGCAGGAATGAATACTGCGAAAAGCGTTCAGCGTTCCGATACGATTTGGAAGGGGCTTGTTTACGTCTTGGTGGCCCGCTGACCGAACAGGACCCTGCGCGCCGCCTCGGCGTCCTTGCCCGCCGCGCCGGCGTTTCCACGCCGATCTTCCAGCAGAGCACGCCCGGCCTTGACCGCGGGCCTTGACCCGACCCGATCCATCCAGGTCGCCAGATGCGGAAAGTCCGCCAGTGTCTGCCCCTGCAGCGTCGGCAATATCCACGGCCAGGCGGCCATGTCGGCGATGGAATAGTCGCCCGCCAGATAGTCGCGGTCCTTCAGGCGTCGATCCATGACGCCATACAGACGGTGCGTCTCGTTCGTATAGCGCTGCACCCCATAGGCGATCTGGCGCTGGTCGCGGATCATCGCGGGCGCATACTGGCGGAAATGATGGGTCTGGCCCGCCATCGGCCCCAGGCCTCCGACCTGCCAGAACAGCCACTGGTTCACCTCGACGCGCGCTCGCGCCTCGGTCGGATAGAAGCGGCCGGATTTGTCGCCGAGATACTGCAGGATTGCGCCGGATTCGAAGATCGAGATCGGTTGGCCGCCCGGCCCCTCCGGATCGACGATGGCGGGCATGCGGCCGTTCGGACTGATGGCCTGGAACCCAGGCTCGAACTGTTCACCCGTTCCGATGTTCACCGGCTTGACCTCATAGGCCAGCCCCATCTCCTCCAGCGCGATGGACACCTTCCATCCATTCGGCGTGGGCCAGTACCAGAGCTGGATCGGAGCGGTCATTGCGGCGGTCTTTCCTGTGGCGTGCCTCGCATCTGGGGGCCGTGACACGCAGCCGCAATCCGCATTTCGATCCTGACACGGTCATTCAGGACGCGTTCAGGCGCGAAATCCGACCTTCACTTCATTAACGGGCCAGTTCGTCGTTTCCGTCGGCGGCCCAGAATGGAGCACGCAGATGAACCGCCTCACCAAGGCCGCTGTTGTCGCTATCGCCCTGTCCACCACGGCCGTTCCCCTGCTGGCCGAGGCGCAGAGCCGCGACGATCGTCGGGAATATCGCCAGGACCGCCGCGACGACCGGCGAGACTACCGCTCGGAACGCCGCGACGACCGTCGTGACTGGCGTCAGGGCCGCTACGACAATCGGCAGGATTATCGTCATGACCGGTGGGACGACCGTCGCGACTTCCGCCACGAACGCCGCGATGACCGCTGGGACCGCAACAATCGCAACTGGTGGCGCGGCCGATCGGACTTCCGGGGCTACAACGGCCCGCGCTCGGGATACTGGTACGCGCCCAGCTACGGCTATTACCGGGTCGAGCCCCGTTACTACGGCTATCGCTGGCGGACGGGCGGCTATCTGCCGCCGCAGTACCGGACCTATTATGTCCGCGACCCGTATTTCTATGGTCTTCGCGAACCGCCTCGCGGCTATCGCTACGTCCACGCCGGCAGCGACATTCTGATGGTCGCGGTCGCCACGGGCCTGATCGCCAGCGTCCTGTCCAACGTCTATTGAGGACGCCAAGCCGTTGAGCCGACAAGCCCCGCGAGAAAATCTCGCGGGGCTTTTGTCTGGGGCGTCCCCCGAACGGCATTCAGCCGGGGTTCATCGACTAAGCGCGATCATCACCTTAAGCCGCTGGAAAACCAGCGTGCAGGAATGAAAAGACCATGAAACGCCTCCTGATGGCTTTCACCGCCGTCGCCGCCCTGGGCGCCCCGCTGGCCGCACCGATACAGGCCCTGGCCCAGGACCGTCAGATTGGCCGCGAACAACGCGACGCCGACCGCCCCCAAAGGCCGCAGATCACGCGGGGAGAACGTCCCGCGCCGAACCGTCCTTTGCAGTCCCGGCCGGAAGCCCCTGTGCGTCCCGAGCGGCCCCGTCCGGAGCGACCCGGTTTCGGTGAGACACGGCCGGCGCGTCCGGACCGCCCGCAGACAGGGGACGACAGGCCCGATCGTCCGAATTACGGCGGCGCACGGCCGGATCGTCCCGACGTCAGGCCCGGCCGCCCTGAAGGCGCCCACCCCGGTCGGCCGCCTCGTCCCGACCGTCCCGAGGGCGGCTGGACTCGCCCCGACCGCCCCCAGACCGGCGGATCTCGCCCTGACCGCCCCTCAAGCGGCGGCCGACCGGATCGGCCGGGCGACAGCGGCGGACGGCCCCATCGCCCCGACGGCGGCTGGAACCGGCCGGATCGGCCCGACAATGGTCACACGCGGCCCGGCCAGCCCCACCGGCCCGGCTCGGGCTGGAACCAGAACCGCGACCGGCACGACGAATTCCGCCGTCGCTTCAGCAGTGATCAGTGGCGGCGCGACTTCTATCGCAACCACCGGTCCGACTGGTGGCGGAACGACCGTCGCTTCCATGGCTACAGCGGCGTCCGCATGGGGTTCTATTTCGCGCCGGGCTGGGGCTACTACAGCGTGCCCCGCTCCTATTGGGGCCGCGACTGGTCAGCCGGCGACTATCTGCCGGACACCTTCTGGCGGTATCGACTGGACGACTGGCGCACCTATGGTCTCGGCTTTCCGCCGGAGGGGGCGCGCTGGGTCCTGGTCGACAATACGATCTATCTGATCGACGAGCGTGACGGCTACATCATCGACGTGATCCGAGACGTCTGGCGTTGGTAGTCTCGACGAAGACGGCCCGGAGATCGCTCTCCGGGCCTTCTGACTAGAATGGGTCGCTCAAGCAGAGAGCGGCCGCGCCGCGAGCGTTAGCGACCAGCCGAGGTTTGGGGGCCGCAGCCCCCAAAAATCAAAGACCCAGCTTGGCCTTCAGGATGTCGTTGACCGCGGCCGGATTGGCCTTGCCGCCCGTCGCCTTCATGACCTGACCGACGAACCAGCCCAGGGCCTGGGGCTTCTCGGCGACGGCGGCCGCCTTGTCCGGGTTGGCGGCGATGATCTCGTCCACCGCCTTCTCGATGGCGCCGGTGTCGGTGACCTGTTTCAGGCCGTGTTTCTCGACCACCTCGGCCGGCGCGCCCTCGCCGTTCCAGACGTGGTCGAAGACCTCCTTGGCGATCTTGGACGAGATGACGTTCGTCTCGATCAGCTCGACCAGCTGGGCCACATGGGCGGCCGGCAGGGGGTTCTCGCTGAAGTCCTTGCCGTCGGCGGCCAGACGCGCCGAGACCTCGTTGGTGACCCAGTTGGACACCAGCTTGGCGTCGCGCCCCTTCGCGGCGGCCTCGAAATAGTCCGCCTTGGCCTGTTCCGAGATCAGGACGATGGCGTCGTACTGCGACAGGCCATATTCGCTCATTAGCCGCTTGCGCTTCTCGTCCGGCAGTTCGGGCAGGGACGCCTTGATCTCGGCGATCCAGGCCTCTTCCAGGTCCAGCGGCAGCAGGTCGGGATCGGGGAAATAGCGATAGTCCTGCGCCTCTTCCTTGGACCGCATCGAACGCGTCTCGCCCTTGGTCGGGTCGAACAGCCGGGTCTCCTGAGTGATCGAACCGCCGTCCTCAAGGATCTCGATCTGGCGGCGCGCCTCGTACTGGATCGCCTGGGAGATGAAGCGGAACGAGTTGACGTTCTTGATCTCGCAGCGCGTGCCGAGGAAGCTGAAATCGCCGCTGGCCTTAAACTTCTCGTAGTTGCCGGCGCGGCAGACGGACACGTTCACGTCGGCGCGCAGATTGCCCTTCTCCATGTCGCCGTCGCAGGTGCCCAGATAGATCAGGATGGTCCGGATCTTCTTCACATAGGCGACCGCCTCTTCCGGCGTGCGCAGGTCGGGGCGCGAGACGATCTCCATCAGGGCCGTGCCGGCCCGGTTCAGATCGACATAGCTCTCGGTCGGCGACAGGTCGTGGATCAGCTTGCCCGCATCCTGTTCCAGGTGCAGGCGCTCGATGCCGACGTTGAAGAAGCTGCCGTCCTCGGCCTCCACCTCGACCACGCCTTCGCCGACGATCGGGTAATAGAGCTGGCTGATCTGATAGCCGGTCGGCAGGTCGGGGTAGAAGTAGTTCTTGCGGTCGAACTGGCTGCGCTTGTTGATCTGCGCGCGCAGGCCCAGGCCGGTCTTCACCGCCTGTTCGACGCAGTGCTTGTTCAGCGTCGGCAGCATGCCGGGGAAGCCGGCGTCCACCAGGGACACCTGTTCGTTCGGCCCCGCGCCGAAGCCGACGGCGGCGCCGGAGAAGAGTTTGGCCTTGGAGGCCACCTGGGCGTGGATCTCCAGCCCCATGACGATTTCCCAATCGCCGGTGCGGCCCTTGATGGTTTTCGAGTTCGGAACAGTGTCGGTCATGGGTTCGTCCTAGCGCCGTCGGCGGCGGCGAGAAAGAGGCTGTCTTGAGGGTGTCGCGAAATCGCGCTCAACATCGGTCGCCTCAATGGAGAATCCGATGACCAAGACCCTGTTCGCCGCTGCTGCGGCCTCCCTGCTTCTGGTCGGCGCCGCCTCGGCCCAGACTGCGCCGGCTCCGGCCCCCGAACACGCCTCTGACCACGCGCATGACGAACATCATGCCCAGCATCCGACCATCGAAAGCCCGATCGAGGCCCTGCTGGCCGATCCCGCGACCAAGGCCGTGGTGGAGAAACACCTGCCCGGCATGGACAAGCATCCCGCCTATGGCCAGTTCAAGGCCATGAGCCTGCGCCAGGTCGCGCCCTACTCCCAGGGCCACATCACAGACGAGAAGATCGCGGCGATCGACGCCGATCTGAAGGCGCTTCCGGCGGCCTGATGAAGAGGGAGGGCCGGCGATCACGCCGGCCCTCCATTCAACTCACCACCACTGCCCAGGCTTGGCCGTAAAGCCCGCAGCGCTTTCCAGCGCCGCGCCGACCTGGAAGACCGTGGCCTCGTCCAGGGCCTTGCCGATGACCTGGAGACCCAGCGGGAGGCCGCCGGAATCGACGCCGGCGGGGACCGAGATGCCCGGCAGGCCGGCCAGGTTGGTCGTGACCGTGAAGACGTCGTTCAGGTACATGGTCAGGGGGTCGATCTGCTTGTCGCCCAGAGCAAAGGCGGCCGACGGGGTCGAGGGGGTCAGGATGGCGTCCACCTGGCCCCAGACATTGTCGAAGTCCTCGGCGATGCGGCGACGCACCTTCAGGGCGCGGACATAATAGGCGTCGTAGAAGCCGGCCGACAGCACATAGGCGCCGATGGTCAGGCGACGCTGGACCTCCTTGCCGAAGCCCTCGGCGCGCGAGGTGGCGTAGAGGTCGTCCAGCGAGCTGAACTGATCCGCCCGGTGGCCGAACCGCATGCCGTCGTAACGGGCCAGGTTGGACGAGGCCTCGGCCGGGGCGACGATATAATAGGTCGGCAGGGCATACTTCGTGTGCGGCAGGCTGATCTCGACGATCTCACAGCCCGCGTCCTTCAGCCAGGCCACGCCCTGGTCCCAAAGGGCCTGGATCTCGGCGGGCATGCCGTCCACGACATATTCGCGCGGCACGCCGATGCGCAGCCCCTTGACCGACTTGCCGACCGAAGCGGTCCAGTCGGGGGTCGGGACGTCAAGGCTGGTCGAATCCTTGTCGTCGAACGAGCACATGGATTGCAGCAGCAGGGCCGCATCCTCGACCGTCTTGGTGATCGGTCCCGCCTGGTCCAGCGAAGACGCGAAGGCCACCATGCCGAAGCGGCTCGCGCGGCCATAGGTGGGCTTGATCCCGACCGTGCCGGTGAAGGCGGCGGGCTGGCGGATCGAGCCGCCGGTGTCGGACGCGGTCGCAGCCAGGCACAGGTCGGCAGCGACGGCCGAGGCCGAACCGCCCGAGGATCCGCCCGGCGTCAGATCGGCGTTGGAGCCGGTCGATTTCCACGGGTTCTTGACCGGACCGAAGGCCGAGGTCTCGTTGGACGAGCCCATGGCGAATTCGTCCATGTTCAGCTTGCCCAGCATCACCGCCCCGTCACGCCACAGATTGGCGGTGACGGTCGATTCATAGGGCGGGACGAAGCCGCGCAGCATGTTGGAGCCGGCCGTGGTCTGCACGCCCTCAGTGCAGAACAGGTCCTTGATGCCCAGCGGCGCGCCTTCCAGCGCCCCGCCCTCGCCCGAGGCGATGCGGGCGTCGGAGGCGCGGGCCATGTCCATGGCCTTGTCCGCCGTCACCTCGACATAGGCGTTCAGGGTCGGATTGGCGGCCTCGACGGAGGTCAGGAAGGCCTGGGTGATCTCGGCCGAGGAGAAATCCCTGGCCTTCAGGCCGTCGACGGCGCCCTTCAGGGTCAGTTTGGTCAGGTCGCTCATGACTATTCGACCACCTTGGGCACGACGAAGAAGCCGTCGGCCGACTTCGGGGCGTTGGACAGGACGGCGTCGATCTTGCCGCCGTCGGTGACCACGTCTTCGCGCAGGCGCAGGGGCTGGGCGACGTTCGAGGTCATGGGCTCGACGCCGTCGACATCGACCTCGTTCAGCTGTTCGATCCACTGCAGGATGCCGTTCAGCTCCTGGGCCAGCGGCTCCAGCCGATCCTCGGGGGTCTTGATGCGGGCGAGATGCGCAACCTTGCGCACCGTCGCAGCGTCGATGGCCATGCGGCCCTCCAATGCACGTCGATAAAGGGGTCTAGGGGCGGGATTAGCGGCACAGGCGGGGATTCACAAGAACGAGCCGGTGTTCGCCTTCAACCATGGCGGCGCCGGGCGCCTTGGCGCAAAAGCAGGGTGACAAGCTGCCAAACGCGCCAAACCTGCCAAATCCGCTTCACAGCGCACCTCCCGCGTTTATGACCTGACACTATAGCCTCGCCTGGAGGGCCGTTGGGTTGGGTACGCAAAATGCGCCTGAAAGCCTTGCCTGGCCGTACATCGGCATGATGGGCAGATAAATTCCGGGCCTGCCACGTCACTCCGCCGACACGCTCTGCGCCTCAGCAGGACGAAATGCGGCATGGGCGGCGAGCGCCAAACGTCCGGCCGCATTGACGCCACAGTCACACGTCTTGCTTTGGCTTCGCGCAACTACAGGACAGGCCATGTTCGTCGCCGCCATAGCCGCCGCCGTCTTGCAGTCTGTCCCCGCGCCCACGCCCTGCAGCTATGACAGGGAGGCGATGCTGGCCCTGTCACCTCAAGCTCTCGATCAAGACATGGAGGGGGGTTGGCGTCCGCTCGGGAACAGGCGCGAATGCCGCGACACGGCCGTTGAGCTTCTGGCCGCCTATCGCAAGGCGCGCTGGAGAGACATGACCAGCGACCAGCTTCACACCAACTATTGGCACGAGGGCCAAGTCCGAGCCGCCTTGGGCCAGACGGATCATGCCGTGCGGCTGCTGCTGGCGGGGGTCAGTCCTGATCCCATCGGCGACGGTAAGGCGGACTATGCGATCGGAACGGTGGCCTTCCTGCTCAAGGACCGCGCCGCGTTGCAAGCCGCTCGAGACCGTCTCGCGGCCGTTCCGCCTCCCCCGGGATTCGAAGAGGATGCGGCGAGGTTTAAAGCCCAATATGGACGTGAGCTAAGCTGGCCGCTCAACCTCGATGTGCTCGACGGCTTTCTGACCTGTTTCGACAAGCCTTACGACGAAGCCTACAGCCGCGACTGCCGGCCCTGACGCTGTTTCCATAAGCCTCCGCCTTTGACTTCCCTGCGCGCCGGTCCTAACCGCAGGCCGTGCCCGTTCTCGACCTCCTTGACCTGCCCGCCGCCTGCCCGCCCGACACGCCGTGGATGGGGCTGGATCTGGGCGAGAAGACC
This sequence comes from Brevundimonas sp. GW821-FHT10E09, assembly GCF_058809375.1. Classification (NCBI taxonomy): domain Bacteria; kingdom Pseudomonadati; phylum Pseudomonadota; class Alphaproteobacteria; order Caulobacterales; family Caulobacteraceae; genus Brevundimonas; species Brevundimonas sp. GW821-FHT10E09. Next base: position 44,636 of record NZ_JBXASO010000021.1, read on the forward strand.
ATCGGCGTCGCCGTGTCGGATGCGACGCGCCTGATCGCCTCGCCGCTGGAGCTGATCCGCAAGTCCAAGTTCACGCTGGAGGCCGATCAGTTGTTCAAGCTGATGGCCCATCGCAAGGTCTCGGCCCTGGTGATCGGCCTGCCCGCCAATATGGACGGAACCGAGGGGCCGCGCGCCCAGTCGTGCCGCGCCTTCGCCCGCAATCTGGAGCGGCTGCGGCCGGTCAACATCGCCTTCTGGGACGAGCGGCTGTCCACCAGCGCGGTCGAGCGGTTCCTGATCGAGGATCTGGACCTGAACCGCAAGCGCCGCGCCCAGGTCGTGGACCGCACCGCCGCCGCCTGGATCTTGCAGGGGGCGCTGGATCGGGTGCGGGATCAGGCGACCTGGGTTTGACGGGGCTGATCGCCGGCGTCCTGCCGGTCTTTCTGATGATCGCCCTGGGTTATGGGCTGCGAAAATCCGGCTTCCTGCCCGATGAGGCCTGGCGGCCGATCGAGAAGCTGTCGATCAACATCTTCTACCCGAGCTTCCTGATCCCGGCGATCTGGCACGCCGATCTGGCCGGCGGCGGTGCGACGGTGGCGGGGGCTGCGGCGGTGGGGGCGACCCTGATCGTGGCGGCGGCGACATTCGCCGCGAAACCGCTGATCCCGCTGGACGGGCCGGCCTATACCAGCGTGTTTCAGGGGGTGATCCGCTGGAACAGTTTCGTCTTCGTGCCGGTGATCCAGTCGGTCTATGGCTCGGAGGGGACGGCCATGGCGGCGGTCGCCATCGCCTTCATCATTCCGGTGACCAATATCGCCTGTGTGGCGGTGCTGGCCAAATGGGGGTCGTTGAAACGCGAGCCCTCGGCCCTGGGCCTGACCAAGTCGATGATCGCCAATCCGATCCTGCTGGCCTGTCTGATCGGGTTGGCGCTGAACCTGTTGCGCGTGCCGCTGATCCCGGGCCTGTCGGACGCGATGGACCTGCTGGGCGCCGCCGCCCTGCCGCTGGGGCTGATCGTCGCCGGGGCGGGTCTGTCTTTCGCCGAGGTCAAGCGAAGCCGCACCACCATCGCCGCCGTGACCCTGGTCAAGCTGGGCGTCATGCCGCCGCTGATGTGGTTCATCGCCTGGGCCTTGGGCGGCGACAGTCTGGCCCAGGGGATCGCCTTGATCTGCGGGGCCGCGCCGGGATCGGCCGCCTCCTACATACTGGCGCGCCAGATGGGCGGGGATGCGCCCCTGATCGCGGGGGTCATCGCCCTGACCACCGTGGGCAGCGCCGTGGTCATTCCAATCCTTCTGATGCTGTTCCACTTCACCTGACCGGCGCCCGACACTGGCGTTTGCACCGACTCCCGCCTATAGGCGCGTCTCGATGACCCAGCCCCACGACGTCACCGACCAGACCATTCGCGAGCGGCTGGTTCCGTTCCCCAAGGCCCATTTCCTGGCCGCCTCGGACCTGAACCCCTTCGTCACGCCGCAGTTGCTGGATCTCGGCGACGCCTTTGTGGATTTCAATCGCCAGTCGTCCAAGGCCCTGGACCTGCTGCACGGGCGCACGGTGGTGAACCTGTTCTTCGAGAACTCGACCCGCACCAGTTCCTCGTTCGAGATCGCCGCCAAGCGACTGGGCGCCGATGTGGTGACCATGCCGGTCGGCTCGTCCTCGGTGAAGAAGGGCGAGACCCTGATCGATACGGCGGTGACGCTGAATGCGATGAAGCCGGACATTCTGGTCATCCGCCACTCGGCCTCGGGCGCGGCGGAGTTGCTGAGCCAGAAGGTCGGGTGCGCCGTCGTCAACGCCGGGGACGGCCGGCATGAACACCCGACCCAGGCCCTGCTGGACCTGCTGTCGATGCGTCGCGCCTTTGGGGATGTGACCAGCCTGACGGTCGCCATCTGCGGCGACATCACCCACAGCCGGGTGGCGCGGTCGAACGTGGCGATGTTGCAGATGATGGGGGCGCGGGTGCGTTTGATCGGGCCGCCGACCCTGGTGCCGGGCGACGCCGACCGCTGGGGCTGCGAAGTCTTCCATGACATGCGCGAGGGGCTGGCGGGCTGCGACGTGGTGATGATGCTGCGGCTTCAGCTGGAGCGGATGGCCGGCGCCCTGGTGCCCTCGACCCGCGAATATTTCCGCTTCTGGGGCCTGGACCGCGAGAAGCTGGCCTGGGCCAAGCCGGGGGCCCGGGTCATGCACCCCGGGCCGATGAACCGGGGGGTCGAGATCGATTCCGACGTGGCCGACGATCTGGACGTCTCCCTGATCCAGGATCAGGTGGAGATGGGCGTCGCCGCCCGCATGGCCGTGCTGGCCTCCCTGTCGGCCCGCTGGGGGGACAAGTGATGATGACGAACGCTCAAATCCTCCCCCGTTGGGGGAGGGGGACCGCGAAGCGGTGGAGGGGGCACGCCCCAGACACCCTGTTCGCGGCAGGGGGGGGGGGGGGGGGGGGGGGGGGGGGGGGGGGGGGGGGGGGGGGGGGGGGGGGGGGGGGGGGGGGGGGGGGGGG
>NZ_JBXASO010000022.1:0-46650 GCF_058809375.1 Brevundimonas sp. GW821-FHT10E09
CAGCATCCGACTACGTGTCAGAAATTCCCGAAAATCACTCTTGCGCTGAAGGGGGCGTCCACAGATGGGAAGCAGACGCTAGCGAACTTCCCATCGAGCAAAGGCGTAGTAGCTATCGCCAGCCGGGGGAAAACTACCATCGGTGCCCTGCGCGGTCGCCCTGAGCTGAACGCGTGTTGCCCATGCGCCGAACGAAGAACCCGGTTCCGACTCGGCGACAAGACTGCACGCCGTCGTCACGCCACCTTCACCGAGGTCGCATTTCAACAGCGCCCATCCCTTGCCGATCCCATCGATGGGCATCGTCGTCATTAGGCTTTGCGGCACTTGCCTCCGGAGCTCGGCAGGGCACCAAAGCCGAGATCCTGTCGTTAGGTCACGCTCGGATAGTTCACAGACGGCAGGTTCAGGCCGCGCTGCGGTAGGCGGTTCCGATTGATAAACAGCGAACAACATCGTGGCGATGATCATCAGCTCTCCTAGGTTCAATCCGCCAACGTCCGCAATGGGTCGAACTGTGACCTGGGGTGCGGTCCGGAAAGCGGACAGGGGTTCGCCAGGCCTGTATTCGTCGAGGAGGGCCCCCGAGCGCCTCCGCTCGCGACCGGAAGGCTTGCGTTCAGGCCGGCGTTTGCAGCGGGTCGAGCGGGAAGGCGACTTCGACGATCAGCCCGTCGGTCGCCCACTGGCGGGTCAGGGCGCCGCCCAGTTGACGGACCACGCTGGCCTTCAGGGAGGATCCGAAGCCTTCCCGGGTCGGCGGAACAACCGTGGGGCCGCCGGTTTCGCGCCACTGGAGCGTCACCTGACCCTCCTTCAGCGTCCAGGTCACCGAGACACGGCCGCCGCCATTGCTGCAGGCTCCGTATTTGTTGGCGTTGGTCGCCAGTTCGTGGAGCAGCATGCTGAGGGGCTGGACCTGTTCGGGCGAAAGCCCGATCTCGGGGCCGTGGGTGTCCACGGTGTCCCTGGGGCAAAGGGCTTCCAGCTCTTCCCTGACCACATCCTCCAGCCGGCCGCCCTCCCAACGCCGACTGGCCAGGGAGGTCTGAGCGCGCGCGAGGGCGCCGATCCGCCCGGCGAGGACGTCCTTGTAGGTCGCGACGTCGTCGGCGCGGGTCAGTCGCGTGAGCGACTGGACGATCGAGAGAACATTGCGCGCCCTGTGATCGACCTCGTTCATCAGCAGCTGGCGGGCCTCCTCGTTGCGCTTCTCCTCACTGATGTCGCGCGCTTCGATGACGGTGCCGATGACCTTCGCCTCGCTGTCGTAGATCGGGCTGGCCGTGAAGGCGACAGGGTAGAAGGAGCCGTCCTTATGAACAAAGACCTCCTCGCCCTGCGTCCCGGCCTGTTCCGGAAAGGCGCGGTCGATGGCGCACTCCGAGAGAGGAAAGGGCGAGCCGTCGGGATAGGTGTGATGAATCACGTCGTGGAGGGGGCGTCCGGTCGTTTCTGCGAAAGCAAAGCCCGTGAGTTTCTCCGCCGCCCTGTTCATGAATACACAGTGCTGGCGTTCGTCCATGAGGAAGACGGCCATGGTCGTGTTGCTCAATATGACATCAAGCCGGGTGGCTGTTTCTCGCAGCGCGGCCTCAACACGTCGATAATCCGTCGTATCCTTGATGGCGGCATAGAAGACCGCGTCATCGCCGTCGTCAAAGAGTTGAAGCTTGACGGACACATTGTATGTGCTGCCGTCCTTGCGTTGGTGGAGGGTGTCGAAGTCAAGTCTGTCGACCTCGCCAGATTGGAGGGGTTTGATCAGTCTCAGGAAATCGGCACGACTGATGTTCGGCTTCAGATCCCAGGGTGTCAGCCGTGAGAGTTCTTCGGAATTATAGCCGAGATTGTCGCGGGCGCCCCTGTTGACGAGTCGAAAGTAGAAGTCGGGCTCGCCGAATATATAGACTTCGCTCGCAGCTTCTTCGACGATGCGCCCGAGGCGCTCGCTGGTCACACCGATAGATTTATTCATGACCAAATCTGCTTCCGACGGGCGCATGACCGTAGATAGTCGCTCGACCCGTGGCAATGGGCTGATGCGACCAGCAATGGTCAAGCTTTCGTCTGAAGCCGGTGATCAGGAGGGAAGAAGTAAACTCTTCTGCGAGAACCGATATTTCCGAACGACGGCGACCCGCCGCCTCACTCCGCGTCGGCGAATGAAGGTCAGGGTGTCTTTCCCGCCCTAAACCGAGAGGGGGGACGCGATCACTCGCTGCGTTCCAGCCCGGCGATAGCCTCAGAGATGTCGTCGGCCTTTTTCTTCAGCACCGCCTGAGCGTCGTAGAGGGCGCGGTTGTAGAAGAAGGGCCCGATCTCGGAACTGAGAAAGTCGATCAGCATCTGGGCCTGAAGGTCGCGCAGTTCGACGTCCAGTTCGTCCCGAAAATAGGGTCGCAGCTTCGCCGCTATCGCGGCGGTTTCCTCCCGACTGAAGTTGATCGGCTTCATCACGCCACCTCGGCGAGCGCCTCTTCCGCCGCGACCCAGGCCACCTCGGCGGCGTCCAGGTCGGCTTGCGTCTTTGCGCGGGCGCGGGTCAGGCCTTCCAGGGCCTTGGGGTTGTTGACGGCGGCGTTGGCCATATCGTCGTCGATGCGGGCGATCTCGGCGGTCAGGCGGGCCATGGTCTCTTCGGCCTTCTTGACCGCGTGACGCAGGGTCGAGGGCGAAGGGCCGGATTTGCGGTCGTTCTTCTTGCCCTTGTTGTTCTGGGCGGCGGGAGCGGCGGCGGCCTCTTCCTTCTTGATCTGGCTGGGCTTGGCGATGGCCTGTTTGGCGCGGTCCAGCACGAACCTGGCGTAGTCGTCCATGTCGCCGTCGAAGGGTTTCACCGTGCCGTCGGCGGCCAGCCACAGCCGGTCGGCCACCATCTCCATCAGCGAACGGTCGTGGGTGATCAGGATGACGGCGCCGGAATAGTCGTTCAGGGCGTCCAGCAGGGCGCGGCGGCTGTCGATATCCAGGTGGTTGGTCGGTTCGTCGAGGATCAGGACGTGGGGCGCATCCATAGCCACCATGTTCAGTAGCAGGCGGGCGCGCTCGCCGCCCGACAGGCTGTCGACCGTGGTCTCCTGTTTTTCATAGCCCAGGCCGAACTGGGCCAGTTTGGAGCGGCGGGCGCTTTCGGGGGCGTCCGGCATGGCGCGGCGGATGATCTCCAGCGGCGTGTCGGTGGGGTCCATCGCCTCGATCTGATGCTGGTGGAACCAGCCCACGCGCATCTTGCGGTCGCGGTGCAGTTCGCCCTCGGACACGTCGAGGGCGCCGGCGATCATCTTGGCGAAGGTGGACTTGCCGGCGCCGTTGACGCCCAGCAGACCGATACGGTCGTCCAGGTCCATCCGCAGGTTCAGATTGCGCAGGATCGGCTTGCCGACGTCATAGCCGACATTGGCCCGCTCCAGCCGGATCAGCGGCGGGGCCAGGGGGCGCGGCGGCGAGGGCAGGGTGAAGGGGGCGACGCGCTCCTCGATGGTGGTGGCCACGGGCTGCATCTTCTCCAGCCGCTTCATCCGCGACTGGGCCTGGGCGGCCTTGGAGGCCTTGGCCTTGAACCGGTCGACGAAGGCCTGGAGGTGGGCGCGTTCGGCGTCCTGCTTGGCCTTGGCCGACAGCTGCAGCCGGGCCTTTTCGGCGCGAGCCTTTTCGAAGGCGTCGTAGTTCCCGGTGTAGAGGGTCAGGGTGTGGTTCGCGAGGTGCAGGATATGGGTGCAGACCTCGTTCAGCATCTCGCGGTCGTGGGAGATGATCAGGGCCGTGTGCGGGTATTTCTTCAGCCGCGCCTCAAGCCACAGGGCGCCTTCCAGGTCGAGGTAGTTGGTCGGTTCGTCGAGCAGCAGCATGTCCGGCTCGGCGAACAGGGCGGCGGCCAGGGCGACGCGCATCCGCCAGCCGCCCGAGAACTCGGACATGGGCCGGGCCTGGTTCTCCTGGTCGAAGCCCAGGCCGACCAGGATTTCGGCGGCGCGCGCGGGGGCGGCGTCGGCGTCGATCTCGATCAGGCGGGCCCAGATCTCGCCCATCTGTTCGGGGGGCGCCGTCTCCAGCCGGCCCAGCAGGGTGTGGCGTTCGACGTCGGCCTCAAGAATGGTGTCGATGACGCTGACGGGGGTGGCCGGGTGCTCCTGGTCGACCGAGCCGATGCGGGCGGTCTTGGGCAGGCTGATCTCGTCGCCGTTGGCGTTCAACTCGCCCAGGATCAGCTTGAACAGGGTGGACTTGCCGATGCCGTTGCGGCCCACCAGGCCGACCTTGGCGCCGGGCGGCAGGCTGACGGAGGCGTCCACGAGGAATTTGCGGCCCCAGGCGTTGAAGGTCAGGTCGGTGATCTGGAGCATGGGAGGCGCAATGGACTTTCTGACCGGTCATCTCTATATGACCAGTCATGACGTATGATCTTGTTAGCGGCGAGGTCGTCATAACGGCCACGGAGTTCAAGGCCAAGTGCCTGGACCTGCTGGATCGCGTGAACTCGGGCGAGATCCGCAGGGTTCGCATCACCAAGCGCGGCAAGGAGGTGGCGGTGGTCGCCGGTTCCGCTGCGCCAGAGGATAGAGGCGACTTCATCGGCTGGCAGGCTGGAAGCGTCGATCTGCCGGACGATCTGGACATCGATGGTCCAATCTATGACCCCGAAGTGGATGGCGTCTGTGATCCGATGAGCGGTCTGCGTTGAGCTTGAAGCCGACAAGGGCCGTGGGGCGAGGGCTGGGGGCTCTGTCCAAGGCGGGGCAGTCCAAAGCGGCGATACTGTTGGACACCAACGCGATCATTCGGGCGCAACTGGATCGCGATTTGCGACCTGAGGCCCGTGCCGCGATACAGGCCGCGCAGGCCGAAGACGGAATCCTCGTGTCGGTGGTCTCCGCTTGGGAGATCGGTCTGCTTGCGCGAAATCGGCAAAGCCCGACGGGACGACTGTTTCAACCCGACGCCGCGACATGGTTCGACAATGTCCTGAGCGCGCCGGGCGTCTGGATGGCTCCGATGAACCACCAGATTGCGTTTGCCGCGTGGAACCTCCCGGAGCCGATCCACGGCGATCCAGCGGATCGACTGATGATCGCTATCGCTCGCGAACTTGACGTACCGTTGATCACCCGCGACCGCGCCATCCTCGACTATGCCGCCGCCGGTCACGTGCGCGCCATCGCCTGCTGATAAGACGGGCTTGGCGCGGGGGCGGGGCGTCGCTATAAGCCCGCGACCTTATTCTCCCTAACAAGAAGTCAACTCCCATGACCGAACGCACCTTCTCGATCATCAAGCCCGACGCGACCCGCCGCAACCTGACCGGCGCGATCAACGCCGTGATCGAAGGCGCCGGCCTGCGCATCGTGGCCCAGCGTCGCGTCAAGCTGTCGACCGACCAGGCCAAGAAGTTCTACGAAGTCCACGCCGAGCGTCCGTTCTACGGCGAGCTGGTCGAGCAGATGACCGCCGAGCCGGTCGTTGTCCAGGTGCTGGAAGGCGAGAATGCCGTGGCCGCCTATCGTGAAATCATGGGCGCCACCAACCCGGAACAGGCCGCCGAAGGCACGATCCGCAAACTGTTCGCCCTGTCGATCGGCGAGAATTCGGTCCACGGTTCGGACAGCCAGGACAACGCCAAGATCGAGATCGCCCAGTTCTTCACCGACGACCAGATCGTCGGCTAAGGCGCTCAAGTCGCGAGGGACCGCGTCCCGACCTAGCGCAAAGTCGGCGCTCAAGTCGCGTTCCGCAGCTCGCAACAGCGACTGAGACATTAAGGCCCGCGTCCGGAACCGGACGCGGGCCTTTTCGTTGGGTCAGTCTCGTCTCAGTCCCCCCGGAGTAGCCTTATGAAAACCCTGCTGAAACTGACCCCCGTCATCGGCGCCGTGGCCTTACTGGCCGCCTGTGGCCAGACCATGGAACAACGCGCCGCCACCGGCGCCCTGGGTGGCGCTGTCGCCGGCCAGGTCGTTGGCGGCAACACCGGTTCGACCGTGGCGGGCGCCGCGATCGGCGCTGTCGCCGGTGCAGCGACCACGCCGAAGTAAGACCTTCAGCCCTGTGCTGAAAAAGCCCAACGGCTGAAAAAGAAAGGCCCGGAGCGATGCTCCGGGCCTTTTCCGTTCGGGCTGCGTGACCGCTTACCAGATGCGGGCGCGGGCCTCGGGGGCGATGTAGGCCTTCTGGTCGGGCGAGACGCCGAAGGCGGCGTACCAGGCGTCGATGTTGCGCGGCGAGGTGGCGGCGCGGACCGAGCCCGGCGAGTGCGGATCGGTGGTCAGCTGTTCCTTCAGCGCCGCCTCGCGCGACTTCTCGCGCCAGACCTGGGCCCAGCCCAGGAAGACGCGCTGGTCGCCCGACAGGCCGTCGATCACCGGAGCCGGCTGGCCGTTCAGCGACTTGTGGTAGGCGTCCAGCGCTAGCAGCAGGCCGCCCAGGTCGGCGATGTTCTCGCCCATGGTCAGGTCGCCGTTGACGTGAACGCCGGGCAGGGGCTCCAGGCTGTTGTAGATGTCGCCCAGAACCTTGGCCCGCGCCTCGAAACGGGCGGCGTCTTCCGGCGTCCACCAGTCGCGCAGCACGCCGTCGCCGTCGGACTTGCGGCCCTGGTCGTCAAAGCCGTGGGTGATCTCGTGGCCGATGACCGCGCCGATGCCGCCGTAGTTGACGGCCGGGTCCGCGTTCGGATCGAAGAAGGGCGCCTGCAGGATGGCGGCCGGGAAGACGATCTCGTTGCGCGGCGGGTTGTAGTAGGCGTTCACCGTCTGGGGCGTCATACCCCATTCCAGCGGATCGACCGGCTTGCCGATCTTGCCGCGCTGATACGCCCATTCGAACGCCGAGGAGCGTTCGACATTGCCGTACAGGTCGCCGGCGGTCAGTTCGAGGCCGTCATAGGACCGCCACTTGTCCGGATAGCCGATCTTCACCCCGAACTTGGACATCTTGTAGAGGGCCTGTTCGCGGGTCGCCTCGCTCATCCAGTCGAGCGTCTTCAGCCGTTCGGTCATGGCCGCGCGGATATTGTCGACCAGGGTCTCCATCTGGGCCTTGGACGAGGCGGGGAAGTGCAGGCGGACATATTCCTGGGCCAGGACTTCGCCCAACTGGCCGTCGACCAGGGCCACGCCGCGGTTCCAGCGGGGACGGTTCTCGGGCTGGCCGCGCAGGGTCTTGCCGCGGAAGTCGAAGCGGGCGTCGACGAAGGCCTTGGACAGATAGGGGCTGGCCTGATCGACGATCTGGGTCGCCTCCCACGCCTTCAGGGTCTCGATCGGGGTTTCGGCGAAGACCTGGGCGATGCCCGGGAAGGCCGTGTTCTCCATCAGCACCAGGGTGTCGAGGTTCCCCACCTGAGCGCCGTCGAGGAAGGCCGTCCAATCGAAGCCGGGAGCGAACGTCGCCAAGTCAGCGACTTTGGTGGGGTTGTAGAGCTTGTCGATCTGGCGACGCTCGACCGTGGTCCAGTGTTTCTCGGCGACCTTGGTCTCGAAGGCCAGGATGTCGGCGGCGCTCTGGGCCGGATTGGTCCAGCCGATGGCCGTCAGGGTCTGGGTCAGATAGGCCAGATAGGCCTCGCGCTGGGCGGCGAAGTCCGGCTTCAGATAATAGTCGCGGTCGGGGAGGCCGAGCCCGCCCTGGGCCAGATAGGCCGAGTTGATGTTCGGGTTCTGAAGGTCCTCGAAGACCGCGACGCCGAACAGGGAGCCGCCGAAGCCGGAATGGCTGGCGCCCATCAGGCGGGCCATGGCGGCGTGGTCGGTCACGGCCTTCACGGCGGCGAGGTCGGCGGCCATGGGCGCGGCGCCCAGCTGTTCGACGCGGGCCTCGTCCATGAAGCTGGCGTAGAGGGCGCCGACCTTCTGGGCGTTGGCGTTGACCGGATTGGCGGCGCTGGCCTCGATGATCGAGCGGAGCTGGGCCTGGGCGTTCTCATAGAGGACGTCGAAGGGACCGAACCGGGCCTTGTCGGCGGGGATCTCGGTGGTGCGGAGATAGGTTCCGTTGGCGTATTCGTTGAAGTCGTCGCCCGGCTTGACGCTGGTGTCGCGGCCGGCGAGGTCAAAGCCCCAGGCGCCGAAGGGGGCGGGGGCGCCGTGCGCGTCGTGCGAATGGTCCTGGGCCGAGGCGCCGCCGGTCAGGGCGACGACGATACAGGCCGAGCAGGCGGCCATAAGGCGAATACGATTCATGAAGGATAGGGTCCCGATTTTTGTCGGCCGCACCTTTGCGCCGGTGCGGCGGCCTGTCGCATGAAGTTTTCGTAATCCGGCGAGAGGTGGTTCTCGGTGGATGCGGTCAGCGGCCCACGCCTGAACCTCATCGCCTTCCCTGGAAGTCGTCCATCGAATGATAGACGCCCAGCCAGCGCCCGCCGATCAGGTCGAACCATCGTACCGGCAGAAGACCGCGGACCAGGGGCAAAAGGTTCACAATCCACGGCAGTCGCAGAACGATCCTGTCCGTCTTGATCGCCGCGACGATCCGATCGACGACCTTGTCGGGTCTGAGGATGGGGATGACGGGCGAACGCACGCCCTGGAACATGCCGGTGTCGATGTAATAGGGCATGACGGTCGTGACCTTCACGCCGGTCGCCTCTTGCTCCATTTCGATGCGCAGGGAATCGGACCAGCCGATCACGGCCCATTTGCTGGCGCAGTAGACCGACATTTTGGGGTTGGAAACCAGGCCGGCTGCGGAGGCGATGTTGACGATATGGCCGCCGCCCCGGGCGATCATGCCGGGCAGGACGGCGTGCGCCACATACATCGGCGCCAGCGCGTTCACATCCATGGTTCGCGCGATGTCGTCGGGGCTGTGGGCGACGAAGGGCCGACCGGTCACCACGCCGGCGTTGTTCACCAGTATGTCCACTTTGATCGCGGCCTCGTTCATCTCTTGAACCGTGGCGCGGATACGTTCGGGGTCGGCCAGATCGACCAGATAGGTCGACACGGCGACGCCGTCCCCGGCCAAGTCGTGGGCCAGTCGCTCCATGGCCTCCGCCTGGATATCCCAGAGGACCAGATGCGCGGCGCCCTCAGCGACGAACCTCCGCGCCATCAGCGCGCCGATCCCGGACGCCCCGCCGGTGATCAGAACCGTCTTGCCGCCAATCCTGCTCATGAGAGTCCATCCGTGTCCGCAGTACTCAAGAACTGGAGTATTTGCTCTCATTTGACAAGACTGGTAGTCGAGGAAGCCCTTCGCTCCGTCGTCGCCGAATGAGGCCGGGCGAAGTCCAAGTCACAGGGAGACCCATGGCCGCCAACCCGACGGATGCTCAGGACGGTCCCGGGCCCACCGGAAGCGGGCCTGTGCGGCGGCCGCCGGTCCAGGATCGCGGCCGTCGGCGGGTTGAGCAGATCCTCGACGCCGCCGCCGAAGTGATCGGCGAAATGGGCGTGGACAACGCCACGACCAATATGATCGCTGCGCGGGCCAGTACGTCGGTCGGGGTGCTCTATCGCTTCTTCCCCCACAAGCGCGCGATCATCGAGATGCTGGCGGCGCGCTATGTGCACGAGACCGAACAGATTCTGAGCCGTCAGGAGCAGGCGGGCATTGCGGTTTGGCCCCTGCGTCAGGCGGTCGAATGGGTCCTGCATGCGCTGACGGACTTTCATCAGGCCCATCCCGCCTATCAACACGTCTATCGGGCCGTGCGCGGCTCCAGCAGTCCGGAAAGCACCGTATTGCTCGATCACACCCGGGTCGTCGTCGATCGCTTGCTGGCGCTCCGCGCACGGCATGTCCTGCCCCAGGACCGCGAATGGCACGCCACCACAGTGGTCGAGGCGGCGCATGCCCTGGTGGTTCAGGCCTGCGCCCTGACGCCTGACAAACGCGTGCGGCTTATCGAGGAAACCGCCCTGATGCTGACCCGGTACCTGACGCCGGATTATGCGCCTTCGGACCGGGCCTGACGGCGCAGCATGGAGAGGTTCAGGCCCGCGCCAAACCCTTGCAGAAGCTCGTCAGCACCTGAGGATACAATCCATGTTCCGCCGTCTTCACCCGCTCGGCCAGGGCGGCGGGCGTGTCGTCGCCCAGGACCGGCACGCGGGCCTGGCCCAGGATCGGACCTTCGTCCACGCCTTCGGTGACCAGATGAACGGTGCAGCCGGCCTCGGCGTCGCCGGCGGCGATGGCGCGGGCGTGGGTGTCGAGGCCGGGATAGAGGGGCAGCAGGCTGGGGTGGATGTTCAGCATCCGGCCCTCCCATGCGCGCACCAGCCACGGCGTCAGGATCCGCATATAGCCGGCCAGGGCGACCACCTCGACGCCGGCCGCGCGCAGGGCCTCGTCAACCGCCCGCTCATGGGCCTCGCGGTCCTTGCCGAACGGCTTGTGGGGGATGGAGACGGTCGCGACGCCCTTGGCCGAGGCGATGGCCAGGCCGCCCGCATCTTCGATGTTGGACAGGACCAGGGAGACCTCATAGCCGCTGTCGGCGGCCTGACCGGCGTCGATCAGGGCGGCCATGTTGGAGCCGGTCCCGGAGATCAGGACGGCGACGCGGACGGGAGAAACGGCTCGGGACGACATGGCCGCCCCCATGGCGGGGCGGGCGACGCTTGGCAAGGATCAAACGCGATCCGCTCTTGTTGTCCGCCGTGTTCGGACGTTACCGTGTAACGTCGCCCATCCGACGAGGGGGCCTGAGGGGCGGCGGGTACAGGGGATTATCGCATGAAGAGACTGATCTGCCTCGCGGCCATGGCTGCGATGCTGGGCGCGCCCGCAGCGTCCTTCGCTCAGGAGAGCGGTTCGAACAGCGGCGCCAGCGGCGGCGCGATGCGCTCGGCGACCGACCGGTTCCGCAACGCCAACGCCGACGCCATCGAAAAGGACTGGGCGCGCGCGCCGGTCAAGGAGGCCGAGGTCACGACGGCCCATTCGGTCAACGCCCATGGCAAGACCCTGCGGTATCACGCGACGGCGGGGACGCTGACGATCCGCGACGACGCGGGCATGCCGACGGCCAGCCTGTTCTATACCGCCTATACGCTGGACGGTCAGCCGGTGGGGACGCGGCCGGTGACCTATCTGTACAACGGCGGGCCGGGCTCGCCGACGGTGTGGCTGCACATGGGCTCGTTCGGGCCGATGCGGGTCCAGACCGACGAGCCGACGGTGGTGCGGCCCGCGCCCTTCGCCTTTGGTCCCAACGATATGACCCTGCTGGACCAGACGGATCTGGTCTTCATCGACATGGTGGGGGCGGGCTTCTCGCGGCCGCTGGGCGAGACGGCGGGTTCGGCCTTCTGGGGCGTGGATCAGGACGCCGACGCCTTCGCCCGCGCCATCATGCGCTACACGACCAAGTTCAGCCGCTGGTCCAGCCCGAAATACATCATCGGCGAATCCTACGGCACCCTGCGCACCGGCGCCGTGGCCTTCCAGCTGGAAGACCGGGGCATGTCGCTGAACGGGGTGGTGCTGCTGTCGTCGATCATGAACTACGGCGTGCGTCAGCCGGGCTATCCGCAGAATTTCGTCACCCTGCTGCCGACCTATGCGGCGACGGCCTGGTATCACCGCAAGCTGGCCCATCCGGCGGCGACGGTGGAGGAACAGGTGCAGCGGGCGCGCGACTTCGCGCTCGGACCCTACGCCTCGGCCCTGGCCAAGGGGCATATGATCTCGGACGCCGAGCGCGCCGACATCGTGCGTCAGATGAGCGAACTGACCGGCCTGTCGCCCAATTTCGTCGACAACGCCAATCTGCGGGTCGAGCTGAGCAGCTTCCGCAAGGAACTGCTGCGTGACCGGCGCCAGACCATCGGGCGACTGGACACCCGCTATCTGGGTCTGGACGACGACGCCTCTGGGGATTCGCCCGAGGACGATCCCTCCAGCTCGGCCGTGACGGGGGCCTATTTCGGCATCTTCCGCGACTATGTGGCCAATGAGCTGAAGTACGACACCGACGTCGAATACCGGATGTCGGCGCGGGGCCTGCCGGGCTTCAACTGGAACTGGAACCACCGTCCGCCGGTCGGCGGGCCGCAGACGACACCGAATACGGCGGTCGATCTGGCCACGGCGATGCGGCGCAATCCGTATCTGAAGGTGATGGCGCTGAACGGCTATTACGACGCCGCCACCCCTTTCTTCTCGACCGAGTTCGACCTGGCCCAGATGATGCTGGAGCCCAGCCTGAGGCCGAACCTGGAGTTCACCTATTATGAGGGCGGGCACATGATGTACCTGAGCCACGACGCCCTGGTGAAGCTGCACGCCGACCTGTCGCGTTTCTACAGCGAAACGGCGAACGGCGGGGCGCGCTGATACGCAAGAGGGCCGGAGGCGTCGCCGCCTCCGGCCCTTGTTTCATGCGAAACCGGCGCGTCGAAGGATCAGGCCGCTTCCAGCTGTCCGCAGACGAAGGCGACCTCGCCCGCGTTCAGCAGGGCGGCCAGAACCGGCTCGGCGTTTTCGGGCGAGACGATCAGGATGAAGCCGACGCCGCAGTTGAAGGTGCGGCGCATCTCGTGGTCGCTGATGCCGCCGGTTTCGGCCAGCCACTGGAAGACGTGGGGCATGGGCCAGCTGTTCCAGTCGAACGAAGCCTTCAGCCCCTCGGCGATGCAGCGGGGCGGGTTCTCGATCAGGCCGCCGCCGGTGATGTGGGCCGCGCCCTTGACCAGGCCCGCCTTCATCAGCGGCAGGACCGGCTCCACATAGATGCGGGTCGGCTCCATCAGGGCCTGGGCCAGCGAGCGATCCTTGGCGAAGGGGGCGTCGTCGCCCCAGGCCAGGCCGGACTTCTCGACCACCTTGCGGACCAGGGAATAGCCGTTCGAGTGCGGACCCGTGGAGCCCAGGCCGATGATGATGTCGCCGGCCGCCTGGCGATCCAGATAGGGCAGGGCGTGGCCGCGCTCGACCGCGCCCAGGCTGAACCCGGCCAGGTCATAGTCGCCGTCGGTGTACATGCCGGGCATTTCGGCGGTTTCGCCGCCGACCAGGGCGCAGCCGGCCTGGCGGCAGCCCTCGGCGATGCCGGCCACCACGCGGCGGGCGGCGTCGATCTCGAGCCGGCCGGTGGCGTAATAGTCGAGAAACAGCAGGGGCTCCGCTCCTTGCGCCAACAGATCGTTGACGCACATGGCGACCAGGTCGATTCCGACGCCGTCATGACGGCCGGTTTCGATGGCGATCTTCAGCTTGGTGCCGACGCCGTCGGTGGTGGTGACGATCAGCGGGTCCTCGAACCCGGCGGCCTTCAGGTCGAACAGGGCGCCGAAACCGCCCAGCGACGGCTCCGAACCGGGGCGCGCCGTGGACCTGGCCAGGGGCTTGATGTGCTCGACCAGCATCTCGCCTGCGTCGATGTCCACGCCCGCATCGGCGTAGGTCAGGCCGTTTTCGAGAGGCTTTTGGGTGTCGCTCATGGTGTTCGGGCCTGGAATCGGGGCGGAAATGCAGCGCGGCTCTTGCCACAGGTGGGTTGCGGGGGGCTATAGCATCGGAATGACGCCGATCACCACCAATGAGGCGCTGGCCGATTTTTGCGCCCGCCTCGCCACCGCCCCGTTCATCACGGTCGACACCGAGTTCATGCGGGAAACGACCTACTGGCCCAGGCTGTGCCTGATCCAGGCCGCGTCCGCCGATCACGCCGGGATCATTGATCCGATGGCGGAGGGCCTGGACCTTGAGCCCTTCCTGGACCTGTTGCGCGATCCCAACATCATCAAGGTCTTCCACGCCTGCCGACAGGACGTCGAAATCTTCGTGCGTCTGGGCGCCATGCCCAGGCCGATGTTCGACACCCAGGTCGCAGCCATGGCGGCCGGGTTCGGCGAACAGGTCGCCTATGATTCGCTGGTGCGGCAGATGCTGCGCGTCGAACTGGACAAGGGCAGCCGCTTCACCGACTGGGCGCGACGCCCGCTGTCGGACAGCCAGCTGGTCTACGCCCTGGGCGACGTGACCCATCTGGCGGCCCTGTATCCCAAGCTGCGCGACCGGCTGAAGAAGGAAGGCCGGCTGGACTGGGTGATGTCGGAGATGGAGAGCCTGATCGATCCGGCCCTTTACGACACCAATCCCGAGAACGCCTGGAAGCGGCTGAAGCCCAAGAAATTCTCGGCCAAATACCTGGCGGCCTTCAAGGCCGTGGCCGTCTGGCGCGAGCGCGCCGCCCAGGAGCGCGACCAGCCGCGCGGCCGAATCCTGAAGGACGAGGGCATCGACGAGGTCGCGCAACAGACCCCCACCGACCCCGAGGCCTTCAACCGTCTGCGTTCGGTGCCCAAGGGCTTCGGCGGATCGCGCCTGGGCCTGGAGCTGGCCGAGCAGTTGAAGCGCGTCCTGGCCGACCCCGAATCCCATGCGCCCGAGATGGAGCGGCCGGCCCATCGCCAGCCCGCGCCGCCGTCGGTGGTGGAGCTGCTGAAGGTGCTGCTGAAGGCCAAGAGCGACAACGCCGGGGTGGCGTCCAAGCTGATCGCCACCGTGTCCGATCTGGAAAAGATCGCCGTCACCGACGACGCCGATGTGGATGCGTTGAAGGGCTGGCGCCGCCAGATCTTCGGCGAGGACGCGCTGAAGCTGAAGCGCGGCGAGATCGCCCTGGTGCTGAGCGGATCGCGGGTCGAGGTCGTCGAGATCGAGGGGTAGATTTCCTGTCTCCTCCCACTGCGGGGGGAGGAGACCTTCGTCTCCCTAGATTTTCAGACCCAGTCCCATCGCCTCGGCCAGGGCCTTGGCGCGCTTCTTCGTCTGTTCGCCCAGCAGGACGTCGGCGTAGCCTTCAGTGGCTGTCAGCTTCAGTTCGGTCTTGCCGACCGTGGCGGTGGCGTTGGCGAGCAGTTGCGACGACCGACCCGACAGATCGCAGGCCAGGCGGATGGCCAGGCCCAGGGCGCGGGCGCGCTTGGCGGCGTCCTCGTTCAACAGGCGGCTGATGATGTCCGGCTGGGGCGTGGCCGGACCGCCGCCGTAGCGAGCGTTCATGGCGCAGGCGAGGAAGGCGCGCTCCGCATGGCTGACGCCCGCCACGGGCGCGCGCAGAACCTGATCGAAGACCAGTTCCAGACGGTGGTCCGGATGCAGGCGGGCGCCCAGGTCCGACAGGCGGCAGGCGGCGGCGGACAGGACGCCGTCGCGCGCGGCGCCGAAGGCCGACGGCAAGGCCGAGACGACGTCTGAAATCCAGCCGTTCAGGGCGCCGGGCAGGGCGGGGTCGATCCCCTGCCGTCCGCCCAGGGCCGCGCATCCGGCCAGCAGCGGATCGGCCGCCTGGGTCGCCTCGTCCAGGGTTTCGAACAGCAGGCCCTCGCGCACCCCCCAGGCGGACATCTCGATCCGCTTCAAGTTCAGGTGCTTGATCAGACCTTCCAGCACCAGGCCGGCGTAGGGCAGGGTTTCGGCCCGCTTCTTGGACACGCTGGGCAGTTTCGCCAGGCTGGCGGCCGACTGTTGCGCAACCAGACGCGCGGTCTCCAGCGCCTCGTCCGCCGTGATCTCGTACTGGTGCACGACCTTCAGCGGATAGGATTTCAGCGCCATATGGACCTGGGCCAGGGTGCGCCAGGCGCCGCCGACGGCGTAGAGGCGGTCGGTCTGGAACTGGGCCGCGACGGGTTTCAGCCTCTGGTCGATGCGGGCCTTGATCCGGTCGGCGTCGAATCCCTTGCCCTCGGCCAGGGCGAAGGGGCCCAGCGGCAGGGTCAGCCCCTGTTCGACGCTGCGCGCCGCGCCAGGCGCGCCGTCCAGACGAGTCAGCTCCAGACTGGCGCCGCCCATGTCGGCCGAGACGCCTTGCGCGTCGGGTGCGCCGGCCAGCACGCCCATGGCGGCGTACTTCGCCTCTTCCTCGCCGGACAGGACACGGATCTGCAAGCCCGTCTCGGCGGCGACGCGCTGGCAGAATTCAGGGCCGTCCCTGGCTTCGCGCACGGCCGCGGTGGCGGCGATCAGGGTGGCGTCGGGGCGAACCCCCTCCAGCACGGCGGCGAAACGGCGCAGGGCCGTCATGGCCATGACGACCCCCTCGGGCGACAGCTTGCCGGTGGTCGGCAGGTCGCGGCCCAGACCGGCCAGGACCTTTTCGTTGAACACGGTCCAGATCGCCCGACCTTCCAGCCGGTAAAGAACCAGACGGACCGAGTTGGACCCGATGTCGATGGCCGCGACGTCGCGGCCGGTAAGCGCCAGATCCGGCATCAGCGGCCGGGACGCTCGTAGCTGAGAACGGACGGCAGGGTCTTCACCTTGCGTCCACGGCCCGACAGGCTGGGATTGGTCATGAAATATTTGTGGGCCGAGAAGGGCCGCTCCGGATCGGCGGGGATGAGGCGGGTATAGCGCCCTTCGGCGTCCAGCACCCAGCTTTGTGCGTCGTCCTTCAGATTGGCGACCATGATCTGGTCCAGCACCTGGTCATGGACGGTGGCGTTGCGGATCGGGGTCATCAACTCGACCCGGCGGTCCAGGTTGCGCGTCATCCAGTCGGCGGACGAGATGAAGACCTTGGCCTTGTCGTGCGGCAGGTCCTTGCCGTTGGCGAAACAGACGATGCGGCTGTGCTCCAGGAAGCGGCCGACGATGGACTTGACGCGGATGTTCTCGGACAGGCCCGTGACGCCCGGCCGCAGGCAGCAAATGCCGCGCACGACCAGATCGATGCGCACGCCCCACTGGCTGGCCCGGTACAGGGCGTCGATGATCTCGGGGTCGACGAGCGAGTTCAGCTTGACCCAGATGGCGGCTGGCTTGCCCATGGCGGCGGCCGACATCTCCTTGCCGATCAGTTCGATCAGGGTGGACTTCATGTTCAGCGGCGAGACCACCAGGGCCTCCAGCTCGTCCGGGGTGGCGTAGCCGGTGATGTAGTTGAACACCCGGCTGGCGTCGCGGCCCAGGACCGGGTCGCACGAGAACAGGGACAGGTCGGTGTAAATCTTGGCCGTGACCGGGTGATAGTTGCCGGTGCCGAAGTGGCAGTAGGTGCGCAAGGCCTCGCCCTCACGCCGCACGACGACGCTCAGCTTGGCGTGGGTCTTGTATTCGACGAAGCCGAAGACGACGTGGACCCCGGCCCGCTCCATGGCCCGGGCCCAGCGCAGATTGGCCTCCTCGTCGAACCGGGCCTTCAGCTCGACCAGGGCGGTGACGTTCTTGCCGTTCTCGGCCGCCTCGATCAGGGCGGCGACGATGGGGCTGTCCTTGGAGGTGCGATACAGGGTCTGTTTGATGGCGATGACGTTCGGGTCCCGCGCCGCCTGACGCAGG
Organism: Brevundimonas sp. GW821-FHT10E09; assembly: GCF_058809375.1. Lineage (NCBI taxonomy): Bacteria > Pseudomonadati > Pseudomonadota > Alphaproteobacteria > Caulobacterales > Caulobacteraceae > Brevundimonas > Brevundimonas sp. GW821-FHT10E09. The sequence continues at coordinate 17,236 of NZ_JBXASO010000022.1, forward strand.
AACTGCACCACCACGTCGAAGCTCTCGAACGGGTGGTGGATCAGCATGTCCTTCTCGCGGATGGCGGCGAAGATGTCGCCGCCGTTGTCGCGGACCCGCTCGGGATAGCGCGGCTCATAGCCCTTGAACTTGAGGTCGGGGTGGCCGCCGGGGATCAGATCCGACAGCTGGGCCAGGCCCAGCATGCCGTCGACCAGCACCACGTCCTGGGGCGTCGCCTCTAGTTCGCCGACGATGAAGTCGCGCAGGTCGGTCGGCATCGAGGCCTCGATCTTGATGCGCACGACCGAGCCCAGGCGACGCTGTTTCAGCGCCTCCTCGAACTCGAGCACCAGGTCCTCGGCCTCTTCCTCGATCTCGATATCGCTGTCGCGGATCAGGCGCAGAAGGCCCTTCTCCAGGATGTCACAGCCGGGGAACAGGTGGTCGATGAACAGCAGCAGCACGTTTTCAAGCGTGATGAACCGCTTGCGACCGGGCGCCGAGCGGCCGTCGGTCGGCAGTTCCCAGAAGCGCCGCACCTGGGTCGGCACGGGCACCAGGGCGTAGAAGGTCTTGGCCTCGCCCTTGCGTTTCAGCTTCAGCGCCAGGGAAAAGCCGAGGTTGGGCAGGAAGGGGAAGGGATGGGCCGGGTCGATGGCCAGGGGCGTCAGGACGGCGAAGAGCTGGTTCAGGAACTCGGGCTCCAACCGCTCCTTCTCGGTCTTGGTCAGGCGGTTGCGGTCGACCACCTCGATGCCGACGGTCGCCAGTTCCTTCTTCAGCTGGCGCCAGCGCACCTGCTGTTCGGCCATCAGTTCGCCCGCCGAGATATTGATCCGCTCGAGCTGTTCGGCCGGGGTCAGGCCGTCGGCCGAAAGCACCCGCACCCGCTCGCGCAACTGGCCCTTCAGGCCGGCGACGCGGGTCATGAAGAACTCGTCGAGATTGTTGGCCGAGATCGACACGAACCGCAGGCGTTCCAGCAGCGGGTGGTTCGGATTGGCGGCCTCTTCCAGCACACGTTCGTTGAAGGCCAGCCAGGAGATTTCACGGTTGAAGAACCGCGTGGGCGAGGCGATCAGGTCCTCGTTCAGGGCAAGCTGGGGGGCGCGGGAAGCGGGGACTTCCTCGCCCAGGGTGGCGTCGTGGATCGCGGCGTCGGTCATGGCCCGGTTCTCGCGCGCGACTGTGACGGCCGCAAGCGGGCATCGACATTTTCATGGGCGGCCATTCGCCCCGGCCCTCAGTCGGTCTCGACCTCGACGGCGGCGCTCATTTCGTCCAGCACCTGCCGGGCCAGGGCTCGGGTGACGGGGCGGTGCAGGGCGTCCAGACGTTCGACCGCAGTCGCCGCAGTGTCGGCGGAACGGTCCAGCCGCCGCACCAGATAGGCGATCACCTCGTCGGTCGGGGCGATGCTGCGCTCGGCGAACCGGGCGCGCAGAATGGCGGACAGGACCCGGTCGTCCGGCGCCTCGACGGCGACGGTCCGGACCGCGTCCAGGCGTGAGCGCAGATCGGGCAGGGCGACGGACCAGTTCCGCGGGGCCGCGCGCGACACCAGCAGCAGGGCGCCGCCGCCCGTATGGGCCAGATTGATCAGGTGAAACAGGCTCTCGTCGTCCGCATCGCGCGCGCGATCCAGCAGGACCGGCCGCCCTTCCAGCTCCAGCGGATCGACCAGGGCCGCCTCGACGCCGTTCAGCGGCACGGCCCCGACCCGTTCGGCCCAGTCGGCGGCCAGCCGGCTCTTGCCCGAACCCGCCGGTCCGTAAAGGGCCAGGACCGAACCGGCGCCGTCCGGCCAGCGCGACAATACGCGGACGGCCTCGGCGTTGCTGTCCGACGACACAAAGGCCTCGCCCGCAAGCGGGCGTTCCAGCGGCAGACGCAGCTGTTCGGCGTTCGGTCGGATCATGGCGCTCTGCGCGGGCATGAGCCTGTCATAGCAGAGGCGGAGACGAACTGCGCAGGCGCATCCTGTTGGTACAGGGGAGCGAAGGCCCGCCCTGTGGACGGAATCAGGCGAATTCGGTCAGGGCGGGGTTGAACTTGCCTGCCTTGAACTCGGTGATCCTGTAGTCGGCTAGGCCGTGGACCTGGAAAGGATCGTCCTTCAGCAGGGTCTCGAGCTCTTCTTTCGTGCCCCCGCTGCGGACAACGAGTATGCCGCCGGTGCGCGGAACCATGGGGCCGGCGGCGATGATCAGGCCGCTGGCGACATGGATGTCCAGCCATTCGCGATGCTCCACCGTCTTCGCCTCGATGGCTTCGATGGGCTGGGTGTAGGTGATGGTGACGATGAACATGGGCAGCCTTGCGCGGTGACTGGAACCGCTATCGCGCGGCGAGGCGGGGTTTGCAACGGCTGAAACCTTGACTTTCGGGGGGGATAATGCGCCCTACGCCGCTTCGATTTCAGGCGCCTGAGGCGTCAGATTCCACCGCAGAATTCCAGACGGTCCATTCATGCACGCCTATCGCTCTCACACCTGCGGCGCCCTGCGCGCCTCCGACGCCGGTTCCGCCGTCCGCCTGTCCGGCTGGGTGCATCGGAAGCGCGATCACGGCGGCCTGTTGTTCATCGATCTGCGCGACCACTACGGCCTGACGCAACTGGTGCTGCACCCGGAGACGCCGGGCTTCGCGGCGGTCGAACGTCTGCGCGCCGAAAGCGTGATCAAGATCGACGGTGAAGTCGTCGCGCGCGAGGCGGGGGTGGTGAACCCGAACCTGCCGACCGGCGAGGTCGAGGTTCGCGTCCAGGGCGTCGAGGTCCTGTCGGAAGCCGCCGAACTGCCGATGCCGGTCTTTGGCGATCAGGAGTATCCGGAAGACATCCGCCTCGCCAACCGCTTCCTCGACCTGCGTCGCGAGCGGCTGCACAAGAACATCGTCCTGCGCTCCAGGGTCATCTCCTCGATCCGCCAGCGCATGGTCGCCCAGGGCTTCCTGGAATACCAGACGCCGATCCTGACCGCCTCGTCGCCGGAAGGCGCGCGCGACTTCCTGGTGCCGTCGCGTCTGCACCCGGGCAAGTTCTATGCGCTGCCGCAGGCGCCGCAGCAGTTCAAGCAACTGCTGATGGTCTCGGGCTTCGACCGCTATTTCCAGATCGCCCCCTGCTTCCGCGATGAGGACCTGCGCGCCGACCGTTCGCTGGAATTCTACCAGCTCGACGTCGAGATGAGCTTCGTGACCCAGGAAGACGTCTTCGCCGCCATCGAGCCGCTGATGCACGGCGTGTTTGAGGAGTTCGGCGAGGGCAAGCCGGTGTCGCCCATCGACGGCGTCCACACCTTCACCAACGACTTCGGCGAAACGTTCGAGCACAAGGGCTTCGAGCGCCTGACCTACGCCCAGTCGATGGCCTGGTATGGTTCGGACAAGCCGGACCTGCGCAACCCGATCAAGATGCAGGTCGTCTCCGACCACTTCCGCGACGGCGGTTTCGGCCTGTTCGCCAAGATCCTGGGCGCGGACGAGAAGAACGCCGTCTGGGCCATCCCGGCGCCGACCGGCGGATCGCGCGCCTTCTGCGACCGTATGAACTCCTGGGCGCAGGGCGAGGGCCAGCCGGGGCTGGGCTATATCTTCTGGTCGGAGGACCAGGGCGCCTGGGGCGGCCCCATCGCCAAGAACCTGGGTCAGGAGCCGACCGAGACCTTGATGGCCTCGCTGGGTCTGGGCAAGGGCGACGCCGCCTTCTTCACTGCCGGTCTGCCGTCGGTCTTCGCCAAGTTCGCCGGCCTGGCCCGCACCCGCGTGGGCACGGAGCTGAAGCTGATCGACGAGAACCAGTTCAAATTCTGCTGGATCGTCGACTTCCCGATGTTCGAATGGTCGGAAGAAGAGAAGAAGGTCGACTTCAGCCACAACCCCTTCTCGATGCCGCAGGGCGGGCTGGAGGCCCTGGAGACCCAGGATCCGCTGACCATCCGCGCCTTCCAGTACGACATCGTCTGCAACGGCTATGAGCTGTGCTCGGGCGCGATCCGGAACCACAAGGCCGAGATCATGCTGAAGGCCTTCGAGATCGCCGGCTACGACGCGTCTGTGGTTGAGGAGCAGTTCGGCGGCATGCTGAACGCCTTCCGCTACGGCGCGCCGCCGCACGGCGGCCTGGCCCCCGGCATCGACCGCATCGTCATGCTGCTTGCCGGCGAGACGGCCATCCGCGAGGTCATCGCCTTCCCGCTGAACCAGCAGGGCGAGGATCTGCTGATGAACGCCCCGACCGAGGCGGAGGAACGCCAGTTGAAGGACGTCCACATCCGCACGGCCGTGCCGATCAAGGTCTGATCGGCCACGCCTGATCGCCGAAACGAAGAAGGGGACGCTGCGGCGTCCCCTTTTTGCTGTTCAGTGTTCGGCGGACACGAAGTGGCGCACGGCCGGGGGAGCCGGCGGTGCAGGCGGGGTGCGGATCACCCGGATGGTTCCGCGACAGGCCTGGGGCGTCAGACGACCGGGCAGGCGGGTGGCGCCGTCGCCGCAGGCCTCGCTGACCTGATCCTGGGTCAGGTTGCGCGCCCCGGACAGGTCGGCGCCCCGGATGTCTGTGCGGCGCAGCGAGGCGTCGTTGAAGTCGGCGCGGGTGAAGGTCGCCCCGGTCAGACGGGCGCCGTCCAGGCTGGCGTCACGGAAGGAGGCGTTCGAGAAGTCGCCGCCGGACAGGTTGGAGGCGTTGATCTCGGCGTCGGAGAAGTTTGCGCCGATGGCGTGGACATTGGCCAGGGTGGCGCCGAACAGTTCGCTGTTCGAGAAATTCGCGCCCGCCAGGGTCGCGCCGTTGAAGTTCACGCCGTGCAGTTCGGCCCCCGACAGGTCGGCCCGCGACAGGTTGGCGCGCACGAAGGACGAGCCCTGGGCCTCGGCCCCCGTCAGGACGGCGCCGGTGAAATTGGTCGAGGTGAAGTTGGCCCCGACGATCTCGACCCCCGTCAGATTGGCGCGACTGAAGTCGCTGCCGGTGAAGTTGGAGCCGACCATTTCCGCGCCGCGCAGATTGGCGCCGACCAGGGTGGCGTTCATGAAGCTGGCGCCGGTGAAGGTGGCGCCCGACAGGTTTCGGCCCGACAGTTCGCAGCGATTGCACGAACCGCCCAGGGACACCGACCGGGCCACGTCGCGATCCTGGACCGTCATCTCGATCCCGGCGAAGGCGGGGGTGGCGAGCATCAGGCCCGCCGCCGCGATCAGCGCGGATTTCAATCGGATGGGGGTTGGGCGGGCGATCTGTTTCACGCAGTCTGAATGCCCCGAAACACCGGCCATACCTACTTAAATCGAGGTAATTTCGTTAAATCCCGGCAAGACGGATGGCCGTCAGCAGGCGGGAATACGTAGGTTTCCGGACAGAATGGTCGAGCCGTCGCCGCAGGCGCGGTTCAGCTGACCCTGGGTCAATCCGGCGGCGCGCGACAGGTCGGCGCCGGACAGGTTGGTCCCGATCAGCTTTGCGCCCGCGAAGTTCGCGCCTTGCAGATAGGCGCCGACGAAGCTGGCGTTGGTCAGGTCTGCGCCCGAGAAGTTGGAACTGGAGAAGACCCCGCCGTAGGCCTCGACGTCGCGCATGTCGGCGTTGGAGAAACGGGTGCGGTTCATCACGCTGAGGCTGAGGTCCGCCTGGCGCAGGCGCGCGCCGGACAGGTTCAGGCCGCGCGCCTCAAGACCGGAGAAATCACCCTGGAACAGGTTGCAGCCGGCGCAGGATGCGCCGCGTTTCACGCTGGCGATCTGGCTGGCGTTCTGCGCCAGGGCAGGGGTGGCGGCGGTCGCAAATACGGCGACGGCGATGGACAGGGCAGTCAGGCGGGACATGGGGTCGCTCCAGCGAAAACGTCGCGTGGCGGCACTCTAGAGCCCAGCCGTTAACTTAGCCCTGATCGCCGCCGTGAACCGCCCGGGCGTCGCCGCAGGTGTCGCAGACCCAGACGCCGCCGCGATTCTGCAGGCTGAAATCGCCGCAGGACGGACAGGCGACGGCCTCGGTGTTGGCGACGACCTTCGGTTCAGGCTCGGCTTTCTTGCCGAAGGGCAGGACCACCAGATTGTCGGGCGCGGAACCGCGGGCGAAGCCCTTCGAGATGAAACGGGCGGCGGGGACGGCCTCTCCCCCCTCCGCCTTGCCGTGACCCAGACCGTCGGCGTTCAACTCATCGGGGCCGGCGTTGGCCAGTTCGTGGCGGTCCAGATATGAGACGCCCAACTCGCGGAAGATATAGTCCAGGATCGAGGTGGCCGAGCGGATCGAGTCATTGCCCGTGACCCGCCCCGCCGGCTCGAACCGGGTGAAGACGAAGGCGTCGACGAACTCGTCCAGCGGCACACCGTACTGAAGCCCGATCGAGATGGCTATGGCGAAATTGTTCATCAGGCTTCGGAAGGCGGCGCCTTCCTTGTGCATGTCGATGAAGATCTCGCCCAGTTCGCCGTCGTCGTATTCGCCGGTGTGGATATAGACCTTGTGCCCGCCGACGGCCGCCTTCTGGATATAGCCCTTGCGCCGGTCGGGCAGTTTGCGGCGGGCGCGCTCGCGTTCGACCACCCGTTCGACGACGCGCTCCTGCGGGGCGGGCGTGGGAGCGGGGCGGGGCGTTTCGAGGCGTGGAGCCGCATCGGTTTTCGGCAGGGTCAGCAAGGGGCCTGGGGGCGGAGGCGCGCGACGCAGCCGCACCGCGCGGCGGCCCTCGGCGGCGGCCTGGGCCAGACGACGGGCGGCCTGGGCGGCGGTGGCGCGCCAGTCCAGAAGGTCCACGGCCGTGTCCGGCGCGTCGCTGAACGGTTCGACGGCGCGGCGCAGGTCGGCCTCGACGCCTGCGGGATCGGCCAGCAGGGCGGCGACGGCGGCGGGCGCCTCGGCCCAATCCGTCAGATCGCCGTGGCCGAAGACCCAGCGCGCCGCCGCGAACTCGGCCTCTTCGGGCACGCCCAGCAGGTTCAGCAACGGGCCGTCGCCGTCTTCCAGCCCCAGGACGTCGCGGATGAAGCCGGGGTCCAGCACCGGGGCGGTGAAGACGGCGTCGAAGCCGTCGGCCCCGGCCAGGGCCTGTTCGACGGCGGCCAGTTCGATGTCGGTGAAGCCGAAGGCGCGCAGGGCGGCGTGATCGACGCCCGGCGCCTCGACCAGGGTGCGACGGCCGAACAGCCGGCGCTCGGCCGCCTGGACGTCGCCGCCCGTGCGGGCCAGGGCGGCGGCCAGGGGTGCGGCCAGGCGACGGCCGATCTGGCCGTCGGCGGTCTGGAAGACATCAATGACCGAAGGGCCGCCGAGGCCCAGTCGCAGCCGGGCCTCGGCGTCGTCCATGAACAGGCCGACGGTTGCATGACGCCGGGGCGCGCCGAGCTTGCCGATCCGCTTCAGGGCGACGGCGGCGAGAGGATCCGGATTGGACTTCAGGCGGGCGCGGCGGGCGCGGTCAGCGTCGGCGACCTGGCTCTTCAGGGCGTCCCATTCGGCGCAGGGGCCACGCAACTGGGCCAGTTCCACCGAGGTCTGAGCCGCCACCACCGCTGTCAGGCCCGCCAGGGCCTCGGCCCGGGCGGCCAGATCGCCGCCGGCCGGGATCAGGGCGGCCGAAAGGCCCTCCAGTCCCAGGGAAATGGCGACGCTCGCGGCCTGAAGATCCAGGGCCACGGTCCACAGACGCACCAGATCCGGCAGGCGGTCGAAGGTCCCGCCGTCCAGGGCGGCGACGGCGGACAGGTCCAGCAGGGCGCGACCGACCGCGCCCTCGGCCAGGGCTTCGGCGTCGCGGGGAGAGAAGATCGCGATCAGGCCGCCGTCCAGAGCCGATTCGGCGGCCAGAAGGGCCTCGGGCGCGCCGGCGGCGATCTGGGTGCTGTCGGCCAGGGCGATCAGGGGCGGGGTTTCGTGGAAGGGGCGCAGGGCCAGGGCCGGACGTTCGCCATCGACGGCGCGCAGGATGTCGGCGTCGGTGGCGCCGCGACGCCGCGCGGTGGCGGCGGCGCGGCCCAGGGCGGGGTTGCGCGACGGGTCGGCGCAGTGGCCGTCCGGCCCCTCGCAACGGTCCACGGCGTCGGCGACGGCGCACAGGGCGTCGGCCAGGGCCTCGGCCGACTGCAGCGCCAGTCGGGCGGTCATGCGGTCGGCGCGGTGTTCGGCCAGATGCGCCGGCGCGGCGGGATCGGACAGGTCGAGAATGTCGGCGGAGCCTGCGCCAGCCTCGGGCGCGCCCACAGGCGTGGCCAGGCCCAGTTGAATGGTGGCGGCCAGTTCGGCGGCGAAGACATAGGCCTCGGCCCGATCGGTGAAGACGCCCTCGGCCAGGCCCCGGCCGGCCAGGCGTTCGGCCCAGGCGTCGACGGCGCCGTTCAGCCAGCCGCCGGTCGGGGACAGGTCGGGGACCAGGGATTCGCTCCAGTCCAGCCAGGATTCGATCCGGGCGTCCGACCATGCGGCCGGCGCCGTGATCTCCTGGACTGTGGCGGCGCGCTCGACAGCGCGGGTCTCCATCGTGACCCGGCGGGCCAGATCCACGAAGCCGGATTGAAAGCGCATGGGCCGCATCTCCCGGTAAGCCTGCCACCAGATTACGGCGATCCATCAAGGCGCGCCACTATATGTAGTAGTTATCAACCGCTGAATCCATTTGACGGTCATTCAGCGCCTTTGGGGCGGACGCCGCTCGATCCGGTGGTCATCAGGCGAGGCGCGGGCGCCGGCGGGCCAGAAATCGACACAAAGCGACATTGCGCCGCTTGCGGCCGACATTGCTCCTGTGTCATGTAACCGATTACATCAGGTTATCGACAGACCTTCGACAAGAAGGCTGGCGCGATGACGCTCAGAGGGAAACACTTGGATATCGCCGCCTCATCAGCCGTGAACGGACGTGCGCCCGCCGCCAAGGCCGCCACGATCCGCGACGTCGCCGAACGGGCCAAGGTGTCCGTGGCCTCGGTGTCGCGCGTGCTGAACGGGTCGGACGCCATCACCGAAACCACGCGCCAGCGGGTGCTGGATGCGGTCGCGCATCTTCACTACGTCCCCCATGTCGGGGCGCGCAGCCTGTCCACCAGCCGGACGGACACCATCGGGGTCATCCTGCCGGACCTGTACGGCGAGTTCTTCTCCGAACTGATCCGCGGCATGGACCTGGCCGCGCGGGCGCACGGCAAGCACCTGATCGTCTCCAGCTCCCACGGCGACACCGAAGAGACCATGGCGGCGCTGCGGTCGATGCGGGGCCGGGTCGACGGCATGATCGTGCTGTCGCCCCATGTGCGGGCCGCCAATCTGGCCGCCGACGTGGCGGGCCGGACTCCGGTGCTGGTCATGAACGGCGGTCTGGACGAGGGCGGCCGGCCGGCGATCGCTGTGGACAACCACGGGGGCGCCGTGGCGGCGGTCGAACATCTGATCGCCACCGGTCGTCGCCGCATCGCCCATATCCGGGGCGCCGCCGGCAACCTGGAAGCCGATATTCGCGCCGAAGGCTACGCCAGCGCCCTGGTCGGCCAGGACCCGATCATCGTCGAGGGCGACTTTACCCAGGCCGCCGGGCATCGCGCCGCCACACAGTTGATGGCGCTGGACCAGCGCCCGGACGCGGTGTTCGCGGCCAATGACATGATGGCCCTGGGCGCCCTGCTGGCCTTCCAGGAGGCGGGCGTGCGCTGCCCCGAGGACGTGGCGGTGGTCGGCTTCGACGACGTGCCGCTGGCCGCCCTGGTCCGGCCGACGCTGACCACGCTCAGAGTGAATATTGCGGAAATGGGCCGCCGGGGCGTCGAACGCCTCATCGGCCTGGTCCAGGCCGGCGCGAACGCCGAGGCGGACACCGCTTGTGAAATCGTTCGACCGGCCCTGGTCGTTCGTCAATCCACCGCGGCGGCCGCAACCGCCGGGTCAAACCCCGATCAGACGGCGGCGTCGCTGTCGTGAATCGGACCCATCAGGAGGGGACATCAGGATGATCAAGTTCAATACGCGTAGCGCGGCCCTGGCCGCCGTATCCGCCTTCGCCATCACCGCAGGCTTCGCCGGCGCGGCGACGGCGCAAAACGCCACCACCACGCTTCGTGGCGCCGTATATGACGGACCGACCGCCGAAGCTGGCGGCGCCGTCACCGCGACTGAGGTTTCGACCGGCTATGTCACTCGCGCCCGTATCGGAGCGGACGGCCGTTACGTCTTCTCAGGGCTGCGCCCAGGCACCTATCGCGTCCAAGTGACCAGCGACGATGGTCAAACTGCTGAAGAGACGGTCACCCTTTCGCTGGGACAGGTCGGTACGCTGAACCTGGACGTAGCCGCGCCGACCACCGCTGCATCGGATTCGGGCGCGACCGAACTGGGCGACATCGTCGTCACCGGCCGTCGGGTGTTCGAAGTGCGCACGCCAGAGGTCGCAACCAACGTCACCCAGCAGCAGATCAACAACCTGCCGCAGATCAGCCGTAACTTCCTGAACTTCGCCGCCCTGGCGCCCGGCCTGCGCGTGACTGAGGACGACACGGAACGGACCATCTCGGCCGGCGGCCAGACGGCCCAGGCCATCAACGTCTTCATCGATGGCCAGAACCGCAAGTCTCTGATCAACGACGGCGGCGTCGCCGGCCAGGACGACAGCCGCGGCACGCCCTTCCCGCAGGGCGCCGTGCAGGAGTTCCGCGTCATCAGCCAGAACTTCAAGGCCGAGTATGAACAGGCCGGTTCGGCCATCATCACCGCCGTGACCCGCTCGGGCACCAACGAGTTCCACGGCGACGCCTTCGTCTTCTATCAAGACCCGGACTGGGTTGCTCAGGATGAGATTTCCGAGCGCCGCGGCGCCGAGAAGGCCCCGGTCAAGCGCTTGCAGTACGGCGCCAGCCTGGGCGGTCCGATCATCCAGGATCGGCTGCATTTCTTCGGCGCCTATGAGCGCAAGGATGAGGACCGCATCTCTCAGTCCTTCCTGAACCGCACAGAGTACAACGACTTCTTCGCGGGCGATCTAGGCACCGTCTCGACGCCTTATGAACAGGACGTCTTCTTCGGCAAGCTGTCGTGGCAGGTCGATGATCGTCAGCGCGTCGAACTCAGCACCGAGTACAAGACGGAAGAGGACATCCGCGGCGCCGGCGGCCAGAACGCGCCCAGCCGTGCGGCCCGCAACAATGGGGAAACCCAGGCCTTCAATCTGCGCCACCAGTTCCAAGGCACGCACTTCCTGAACGAGTTCTCGATTGATTATCTGAAGTCGAGCTACGAACAGTCTGTGATCAATGGCTCGGACTATGGCCGAGAGTACGTCATCTTCCGCGATGATGTTCCCGACGATCAGGATGATCCAAGCACGCTTGGATTCCAGTACAACGTCAATAACCGCGACTCCACGGTCTTCACGGCTGGCGGGCGGGCTGACGCCCAATTCCTGGAGCAGAAGAGCACGACGATCCGCAACGACCTGACTATTCCGGACCTGGAATGGATGGGTATGCACACCATCAAGATGGGTGCGAAATATTCGATGCAGAACTACTTCGTACAGAAGGATTTCGGACGCAATCCGACCTTCATCTACGACATCGAGGGCCGCTCCGAGATCAACGGCAGCCGAACGGTCCCCGTCGCCGTGAACCTGGGCGTCGCCGTCCCGCCGGCCGATGTCGATAACAACGTCCTGGGTCTATATATACAGGACGACTGGCAGATTACGGACAAGCTGGAAATCAACCTCGGCATCCGTTGGGACTACGAAGACAACGCCGTTAACAATGACTACCGTACGCCTGACTCCATTCGGGACATGCTGGCGGCGATCCAGAACCTGCCGAACTACGATTTCCCCTCCTATTTCAACCCGTCGGACTACGTGTCGGACGGCGATCGCAAGGCTTTCAAGGGGGCGTTCCAACCGCGCTTCGGCTTCTCGTATGACGTGTTTGGCGACGAGCAGACGGTGATCTTCGGCGGCGCCGGCCGCTATTACGACCGTATTGGCTTCAACTTCGCCTTTGATGAACGATTCAAGCCGTTCCAGTTCAACAAGACCATCTACTTCTCCAACACCGGTGGTCCAGCCGGCGGACAGGAAACGATCGCCTGGAACCCTGCGTATCTGACCCCTGAAGGCCTGGATCCTCTGCTGGCCGCCAGCCCCGGAGCTGGGGAAGTCTTCTTGGTCAAGAACGATTTCGAGCCGCCTCGCACCGACCAATTCAATATCGGCGTGCGTCAGAAGTTTGGACGCTGGCAGACCGCTTTGACCTTCGCCGCCGGTCATACCGAGGGAGAGTCGGCCTGGTACATCGCCAACGCACTGACCGAGACAGGTGGCCGATTTAACGGGCCTAGCCCGACTTCGGTCGGCTATTCTCAGTTCCGCAACACGATCTTCTTCCAGAACACGGACAAGGAGCGGGATTACAAGGCGATCTATCTGACCGCTGACAAGCCGTATAACTCTGCAGATCGCTGGGGCTTCAACCTCGCCTATACCTACATGGATGCGACCCAGAACGGCAGCCGCGACAACGGCTACGGCGCATTTGACTTCGACTACAACACGCCAGAGCTGTCGCCTGAATATCGTTCGTCTACGGATGAACGTCACCGGATTGTGGCGTCCGGCACCCTGGGCCTACCCGCCGACTTCCTGTTGTCGGGCATCGTCACCCTAGGTTCGGGCCTGCCCTATAACATCAACGACTGCCCCAGTGCGCCGAGCACCGGCCCCAATATCTGCTGGAACGCGGGCAATCCGGAAAAGCGCGCCTTCCTGCCGGGGCTGAATTTCGCCTACCGCCAGATCGATCTTCGCCTGACCAAGGGCTTCGACGTCTTCGGCGGACAGCGGGTTGAGTTGATCGCCGACGCGATCAACATCTTCAACTTCACCAACTACAAATCCTTCGACACAGGCTTCAATAGCGCGCGCTACGGCGCGGGCACCGAGGTTTACCTGCCGACCCGCAGTTTCCAGGTCGGTCTGCGCTACTCCTTCTAACTCCCCCTGAGCCTGGGCCGCCTTCCGCTTGCGCGGGAGGCGGCCTTCTTCTTGATACAGACCCAGTGAGCGTGCCCATGAACCGCCGGAACTTCCTGATGCGAACCACTGCGGGGGCTGCGGCCCTGGCGGTGGGCGGCGTCGTCGCGGGGCCGGCGGCGGCGCAACAGGAGCAGGCGGCTCAGCAGGGAAGCGGCGCGGTCAACGGCACGCAACGGCGCCCCCTGCGGCTGGACCGCGAGATCGACGAGCTTCAGGAACGCACCTTCCGCTGGTTCGAGAAGGTCACGGACCGGCGCACCGGCCTGACGCCCGATCGCTGGCCCACGCCGTCCTTCTGCTCCATCGCTGCGGTCGGTTTCGCCCTGACCTGCTGGCCCATCGGCGTCGAGCGGCGCTGGATGAGCCGGGACGAGGCGCGCGAACGCACCCTGACCACCGTCCGCTATTTCTACAGCCTGCCCCAGGGACCGGAGCCGACCGGCACGGCGGGGCACAAGGGCTTCTTCTATCATTTCCTGGATATGGAGACCGGGCTTCGCTACCGGACCAACGAGCTGTCGACCGTCGATACGGCCCTGCTGATCGCCGGCATGTTGTTCGCCGCCCGCTATTTCGACGGCGACCATCCGGACGAGGTCGAGATCCGCAGCCGGGTCCAGGCCCTGTACGAGCGGATCGAATGGGACTGGGCCGTCGTGCGCGACAACCGGATCACCATGGGCTGGCATCCGGAGAGCGGCTTCATCCCGTCCGACTGGCATGTCTATAACGAGGGGATGCTGCTGCTGCTCCTGGCCATCGGCAGCCCGACCCATTCGGTCTCGGTCAACGTCTGGCATGAGTGGGCCGCAAGCTATGACCAGAGCTGGACCGACCGCTGGGGCAGCTGGCACCTGAATTTCGCGCCGATCTTCGGCCACCAGTACAGCCATATGTACGTCGACTTCCGCGGCATCCAGGACGCCTGGATGCGGGGCCAGACGGCCCAGATGGGCGAGTATCTGGACTATTTCGAAAACAGCCGCCGCGCCGTCTACGCCCAGCAGAAATACGCCCACGACAATCCGGGCCAGTGGGCCGGCTATTCGTCCGAGACCTGGGGCCTGACGGCCTGCGACGGGCCGGGCGATTTCAAGCAGACGATCAACGGGGTCGAGCGCGAGTTCTTCAGCTATTCGGCGCGCGGTCCCGGCGAGCGCGACGACGGCACCATCGCACCCACGGCGGCGGCCAGCTCCATCGCCTTCGCGCCCGAGATCGTCGTGCCCTGCATCAAGGCGATGAAGAGCCGGTTCGGCGCGGGGATCTATACTGAGTGGGGCTTCCTCGACAGCTTCAACCCAACCCTGACCCAGCGCGACGGGCCCTTGCAGCACGGCAAGATCATTGACGGCGTGGGCTGGGTCGCCGACGACTATCTGGGCATCGACCAGGGCCCCATTGTCGGCATGACCGAGAACCATCGCTCCGACTTCATCTGGCGCTACATGCGCGGCGAGCCGCACATCCGTAAGGCCCTGGAGACGGCGGGCTTCACCGGCGGCTGGCTGAACGCATGACCTCTGGCCCGCACAGGCGGGGCGCCCTGGCGCTGCTGGCGGGCGGGGCGGCGGCGGCCTGCACGCCGCGTCGTGACGGCGAGACGGTGCTGCGCTTCTGGGCCATGGGCAATGAGGGCGGGACGGTGGGCCAGCTGATGCCCGAGTTCGAGCGGCGCAACCCCGGCGTCCGCGTCGCGGTCCAGCCCCTGCCTTGGACGGCGGCGCACGAGAAACTGCTGACCGCCTACGCCGGCGCCTCGCTGCCGGACGTCAGCCAGATCGGCAACACCTGGGTGTCGGAACTGACCGCCATCGGCGCCCTGTCGCCGACCCCGCCGGCCGCCGCCGACCTGCTGACCGATCAGTTCGAGGCGGTGCTGGAGACCAACGAGGTGGCCGGCCGGGGCATGACCACGCCCTGGTACGTCGATACGCGGCTTCTGTTTTATCGCACCGACCTTCTGGCCCGCGCCGGCTTCGGCGCCCCGCCCCGGGACTGGGCCGAGTGGAAGCGGGCCATGCACGGGATCAAGCGC
Organism: Brevundimonas sp. GW821-FHT10E09; assembly: GCF_058809375.1. NCBI lineage: Bacteria > Pseudomonadati > Pseudomonadota > Alphaproteobacteria > Caulobacterales > Caulobacteraceae > Brevundimonas > Brevundimonas sp. GW821-FHT10E09. Next base: position 32,257 of record NZ_JBXASO010000022.1, read on the forward strand.
GTGGCGGGCGGCGACAACTACGCCATTCTGCTGCCCCTAAACGAGTTCGAGCAGCTTCTGACCTTCGGCCTTCAGACCGAGGAGCCCTTGCTGCGTGACCGCAATACGCGCGGCAACTTCTCCAACCCCGGCTTCATCTCGGCCCTGGCCTTCTATCGCAGCCTGTTCGCCGAGGGCCTGGCGCCCCTGGCTTCGGCGGCGCAGATCTCCAACGTCTGGACCGAGTTCGCGCGCGGCTATTTCAGCTTCTATTTCTCCGGCCCGTGGAGCGTGGGCGATTTCCGCAGCCGCTTGCCGGCGTCGTTTCAATCCAGCTGGGCCACGGCCGGCGTGCCGGGACCGAACGGCCTGGGCGCCTCGGCGCCGGGCGGGTCCAGCCTGGCGGTGTTCAAGTCCTCGCCGCATCAGGAGGCGGCCTGGGCCCTGGTCCGCTATCTGTCCGAGCCGGCCGTCCAGGCCCGGTTCAACACCATCGTCGGCGATCTGCCGGCGCGGAAAAGCGCCTGGGACATCGCCCAGGTGGAGCGCGACCCCATGCTGGCGCCCTTCCGCGGCCAGCTGGAGCGGGCCAAGGCCGTGCCCAAGGTTCCGGAGTGGGAGCGGATCGTGACCGAGATGCAGATCGTCGCCGAACGCATGGTGCGCGGCGAATATACCCCCGAGACTGCGGCAGCGGAGATCGACCGTCGGGCGGACCGGCTGCTGGAGAAGCGCCGCTGGATGATGGAGCAGGGCAGGGCCGTATGACCGTCGCCGATCCGACATTGGCCCGCGTGAAGCCGTCGCGTGGACGCGCGGCCAGAGAGCGCGCAGCCTGGGCCTTCGTCGCCCCTGCGATGATCGCCATCGGCCTGTTCTTCGCCTTTCCGGTGATCGCGGCCCTGCTGCTCAGCCTGACCGACTTCGACATCTACGCCCTGGCGAACCTCGATAATCTGCGTTTCGTCGGCCTGCAGAACTACGAGCGGCTGATGACCAATCCCCTGTTCTGGGGGGCGATGAAGAACACCCTGACCTTCGCGGTCCTGGGCGTGCCCCTGTCCATTGCGGCCTCGCTGGCCGCGGCGGTGATCCTGAATGCGCGGGTGGTGAAGTGGCGGCCGATCTGGCGGGTCATGTTCTTCGCCCCCTATGTCACCACCCTGGTCGCCACCGCCGTGGTCTGGCGCTATCTGCTGCACACCCGCTACGGCGTCATCAACTGGGGGCTGGAGAGCATCGGCCTGCCGGCGGTGGACTGGCTGGGCCAGCCCTCGACCTCCATCCCCGCCATCCTGATGTTCGTGGTCTGGAAGATCTTCGGCTATAATATGCTGATCTTCCTGGCCGTGCTCCAGACCGTGCCGGACGATCTGTACGAGGCCGCCCGCATCGACGGCGCCGGGCCGTGGAAACAGTTCCGCCATGTGACCCTGCCGGCCATCGCGCCGACCATGCTGCTGGTCTCGATCATCTCCGTCGCCAGCTTCTTCCAGCTGTTCGCCGAACCCTATGTGATGACGCAGGGCGGCCCGGCCCAGAGCACGGTGACGGTGCTGTATTTCATGTACGAGGAAGGCTTCAAATGGTGGAACCTGGGCTCCGCCAGCGCGGTCGCCTTCGTGCTGTTCCTGTGCATCCTGGCCATCACCCTGGTGCAACTGGCGGTGGCCAAGCGGGTAGGGGCGTACCAGTGAAACTCCGCGCCGTCCTGCTCAACCTTGCCATCGCCCTGATCGCCCTCGTCGTCCTGTTCCCGCTGATCTGGATGGCGTCGGTCAGCTTCATGCCCACCGGCGAGGCGGCGACCTTCCCGCCGCCCCTGGTCCCGTCGCGCTGGACGCTGGAGCACTATCAGGACCTGTTCCTGAACCAGGGCATGGGCCGCTATCTGTGGAACAGCTTCGCCCTGGCGACCCTGGCGACGATCCTGGCGCTCAGCTTCACCGTCCCGGCCGGCTACGCCTTCGCCAAGCTGAAGTTCACCGGACGCGAACGCCTGTTCCAGCTGCTGGTCGCCGCCCTGGTGGTGCCGGCCCAGATCGGCACCCTTCCGCTGTTTCTGATGCTGAAGGGGATGGGGCTGGTGAACACTTATGCCGGGGCGCTGGCGCCCTGGCTGGCCTCGATCTTCGGCCTGTTCCTGGTGCGCCAGTATGCGCTGAGCATTCCCGACGAAATGCTGGAGGCGGCCCGCATCGACGGCGCGAGCGAAGGCCAGATCTTCCGCCGCATCGTCCTGCCGACGCTGCAGCCGATCATCGTCACCCTGGGCCTGTTCGTCTTCCTGGGCAGCTGGAACGACTTCCTGTGGCCGCTGATCATCCTGACGGACCAGTCGAACTACACCCTGCCGGTCGCCCTGGCGGCCCTGTCGCGCGAACACGTGCAGGACATCGAACTGATGATGGCGGGCGCAGTCGTCACAGTCGCGCCCGTCCTGATCCTCTTCCTCGCCCTGCAACGCTACTACATCCGCGGCATGCTCGCGGGCAGCGTGAAGGGGTGATCCTTGTAGCCCTCCACCGCCGTCATCCTGGGCCTTGTGCCTAGGATCCATAGACTCCGTCGAGGACGGGACGCACGCCTTCGACACCGGGCGTATGGATCCTCGGGACAAGCCCGAGGATGACGGCAACAGAGGAAACTGGAGTAATCCGAATGCGTATCCTGACCTCCATCCTCGCGCTCAGCGCCGCCCTCATGGCCGCCCCCGCCGTCGCGCAGGACACGCGCGTCCTCGACAGCATGGACGACGCGTCGCGGTGGGAGGCCAGCGCCTCCACCGACGTCCACGCCGCCGTCTCCGCCGTCGCCGGGCATGACGGCCGCGCCGTGCGGCTCGACTACGACTTCGACGGCAAGGCCGGCTATGCGGTGCTAAGCAGGCCCCTGCCGTTCGACCTGCCCGACAATTACGAGATCAGCTTCTGGGTGCGCGGCGCCGGGCCGGTCAACACCTTCGAGGTCAAGCTGACCGACGCCTCAGCCGAGAACGTCTGGTGGAAACAGACGGCCCGCTACGACTTCCCCGACGGCTGGACGAAGTTCGTGATCAAGCGCCGCCAGGTGTCCAAGGCCTGGGGCCCCAGCCCGGAGACGGTGCTGCGCCGCGCCGAACGGGTCGAGTTCGTCGTGGTGGCGGCCGAGGGCGGCAAGGGCGCCGTCGAGATCGACCAACTGAGCCAGCGCGCCCTGCCGGTCGATCCCGTCGCGCCGCCGCAGCCGGTCGCCGGCGACGGCCGGCCGCAGACGACCGCCGCCAACGCCGTCGATCTGGACCCGAAGACGGCCTGGACCCCGCCGGTGGGCGAACCCTCGGCCCTGACCCTCGACCTGGGATACGAGCGCGAGTTCGGCGGCCTGACCCTGCGCTGGGGCGAGCGGGGGGCGGCGGCGGACTATCGGATTTCCGCCTCGACGGACGGACGGGACTGGCGCGAGCTGGCGACGGTCACGGGCGGGAACGGCGGCGTCGACTGGCTGCGCACGCCGGAGGCGACCGCCCGCTGGCTGCGGCTGGAGCCGCTGAAGCCGGTCCCCGCGTCGGACGTGGTCGGCTCGTCCGGCGCCGGACAGCGGCTGGGGGCAGGGCAGGCGACGACCTATGCGCTGACTGAGATCGAGGTCGAACCCCTGGCCTTCGGCGAGGACGCCACGGCCTTTGTGGAGGCGGTGGCCAAGGAGAACCGTCGCGGCCTCTATCCACGCGGCTTTTTCGGGGAACAGCCCTACTGGACCCTGGTCGGCGTCGACGGCGGTGGCGAGAGCGGCCTGATCGGCGAGGACGGCGCCATCGAACTGCGCCGCGCCGGCCCCAGCATCGAACCCTTCGTCATCGACAACGGGCGGCTGATCACCTGGGCCGACGTCAATGTCGAACAGGGGCTGAAGGACGGCGACCTGCCCATACCGTCCGTGACCTGGACCGCCGACGACTGGACGCTGAAGATCACCAGCTTCGCCGACGGCGCGCCGGACCAGGCGCGTCTGTGGGGCCGCTATGACCTGACCAACACCTCCAATCGGCCCCGCACCCTGACCCTGGCCCTGACGGCGCGACCCTTGCAGGTGAATGGACCCGTACAGTTCCTGGCCATTCCGGGCGGCGTGGCGCCGGTCGAGCGGATCGCCTGGGACGGCGCGAGCCTGACGCTGAACGACGACGTTCGGGTCCAGCCCCTGACCGCGCCGGACGCCGTCGCGGCCTCGAGCTTCGATGCAGGGGTAGATCCTCAATCATTGATTCTACCGTCGGCGCGACGGCCCGCCGGCGAACCGGTCATGGTCTCCGACCCCACGGACCTGCCGGCCGGCGCCCTGCTGTATGAGGTGATGCTCCAGCCCGGCGAGACACGCACCTTCGGCTTCTTGTCGCCGCTGGCGGGCGAGACGCCGCAGGCGGGGCAGGGCGTCGCCGCGCTGGATCAGGCCGAGCGGGCGCTGGCGGCGGAATGGCGCGAGAAGCTGGACCGGGTGGACCTGACCCTGCCGCCCGCCGCCCAGCGGATCGAGGACGCGTTGAAGTCGTCCCTGGCCCATATGCTGATGTCGCGTCAGGGGCCGATCCTCCAGCCCGGCACCCGCAGCTACAACCGCTCCTGGATCCGCGACGGGGCCATGATGGCCGAGGGGCTGAACCGGCTGGGCATGGCCGAGCATTCGGCTGACTATCTGCGCTGGTACGCCCCCTATGTGTTCGAGAACGGCAAGGTCCCGTGCTGCGTCGACGCACGCGGCGCCGATCCGGTGCCCGAGAACGACAGTCACGGCGAGTTCGTCTTCCTGGCCGCCGAGACATACCGCTACACCGGCGACGAGGCCCTGCTGCGCCAGGTCTGGCCTCAGGTGCAGAAGGCCGTCGCCTATATGGACGAGCTGCGCGCCTCCACCCGCACGCCTGAGTTCCAGACCCCCGACCAGCGCCATCTGTACGGCCTGCTGCCGCCGACGATCAGCCACGAGGGCTATTCGGACAAGGCGGCCTATTCCTATTGGGACGATTTCTGGGGCCTCTTGGGCTACAAGGACGCGGTCTTCATCGCCCAGACCCTGGGCGACGCCGAGGCCGCCGCCCGCTACGCCGCCGCGCGGGATCAGTTCGCCGCCGACATTCGCGCCTCCATCGTCGCGACGGCCGAACATCACGACATCGACTGGATCGCGGGCGCCGCCGACCGGGGCGATTTCGACGCCACCTCGACCACGATCGCCCTGTCGCCGTCGGGCGAGCAGGATAATCTCCCGCCCGAACTCATGGCGCGAACCTTCGACCGCTATTGGGAAAACTTCCAGAACCGTCTGACCAATCGCACGGCCTGGAAGGACTATACCCCCTACGAATGGCGGCTGGTCGGCGCCTATGTGCGGCTGGGCCAGAAGGACCGGGCCCTGGCGGTGCTGGACTTCCTGATGGCCGACCGTCGGCCCGAGGCCTGGAACGGCTGGGCCGAGGTGGTGGGGCGCGACAAGCGCGAGCCCCGCTTCATCGGCGACATGCCGCACGCCTGGATCAGCTCCGACTATATCCGCTCGGCCCTCGACCTGTTCGCCTACGAACGGGACCGCGACCACGCCCTGGTGCTGGCGGCGGGCGTGCCTCAGGCCTGGCTGGATACGAAGGAGGGCGTGGGGGTGAAGGATCTGCGCACCGCCTATGGCTCGCTGACCTACGCCTATCGCAAACAGGGGGCGGCCTATGTGTTGACCCTGGGCGAGGGCGCGACGCCGCCGGGGGGCTATGTGCTGCAATGGCCGGCGGGGGAGGGGCGGCCCGAGCGGGTCCGTATCGACGGGCGGGCCGCGCAGTGGACCGGCGACGAACTGGCGATCCCCGTGGGCGCGCGGCGGATCACCCTCAACTGATCCTTCTCCCCTTGCGGGAGAAGGTGGCCCGCAGGGCCGGATGAGGGGCTGCCCCATCTCCAACGGAAAAGGGCCGGTCATGCACTGACCGACCCCTCATCCGACCTCGCTTCGCTCGGCCACCTTCTCCCGCAAGGGGAGAAGGAAGTCAGTCTTCCGCCTTCGCCTTGGTCTTCTTCGCCGGCGCCTTCTTGGCCGCCGGCTTCTTCGCAGCCGCAGCCTTCTTGGGCGCGGCCGCCTTCTTGGCCGCCGGGGCCTTCTTCTTCGGCGCCGCGCCGGCCTTGGCGGCGAGCAGGGGCAGGGCGTCTTCCAGGGTCAGGTCTTCGGGCGCCGTACCCTTGGGCAGGGTGGCGTTGATCTTGCCCGACTTGACGTACGGACCGAAGCGGCCGGCCATGACGTGGATCGGCTCGCCCGTCTCCGGGTGGGCGCCCAGGTCTTTCAGCGGGGCCGTGGCGGCGCCGCGACCCGGACGACCGGCGCGCTTCTCGGCCAGCAGGGCGACGGCGCGGTTCAGGCCGACCTCGAACACCTCGTCGATGTCCGAGACGTTCGCATAGGTGCCGGCGTGCAGGACGAAGGGTCCGTAACGGCCCAGGCCCGCCGTGATCATCTTGCCGTCCTCGGGGTGAACCCCGACCTCGCGCGGCAGCGCCAGCAGGCGCAGGGCCTGGTCCAGCGTCAGCGAGGCGGGCGACCAGCCCTTGGGCAGGGACGAGCGTTTGGGCTTGTCGCCCTCGGGCGGCGTGATTTCGACATAGGGTCCGAACCGGCCGATCTTCAGCTGCACCGGCTGGCCCGTCTCCGGGTCAATCCCCAGTTCGCGGTCGCCGCTTTCCGCCGATCCGTCTTCAGCCGAAGGGCTGGCGACAGGACGGGTGTATTTGCAGTCAGGGTACCGTTCGCAGCCGATGAAGGCGCCGAACCGGCTGGTCTTCAAGCTGAGCTGGCCCTGATGGCACAGGGGGCATTCGCGCGGGTCGGACCCGTCTTCCTTGGCCGGGAAGATATGGGCGCCCAGCGACTCGTTCAGCGCATCCAGAATGGCCGTGGTGCGCAGTTCGCCGGCGGCCTGGGTCGCGGCGTGGAAGTCCGACCAGAACTCGCGCAGCAGCACCTTCCAGTCCAACTGGCCGGCCGACACCTCGTCCAGACGCGTCTCGAGCGCCGCAGTGAAATCGTATTCGACCCACTTGGCGAAGAACTGTTCCAGGAAGGCCGTGACCAGCCGTCCCTTGTCCTCGGGATAGAAGCGGTTCTTGTCCACCCGCACATATTCGCGGTCGCGCAGGGTCGACAGGGTCGAGGCGTAGGTCGACGGCCGGCCGATGCCCAGCTCTTCCAGCTTCTTGACCAGGGTGGCTTCCGAATAGCGCGGGGGCGGTTCGGTGAAATGCTGGTCGGTGCGGATGGCGTCAACCTTGGCCTTGGCGCCTTCCTTCAGCGCGGGCAGGCGGCTGGTGTCGTCGCCCTCGTCCTCTTCCGCGCCCTTCTGCTTCTCGTCGCGGCCTTCCTCATAGACGGCCAGGAAGCCGTCAAACGTCACCACCTGGCCGGTGGCCCGCAGGCCGGTCAGGCCGTCCGAGGTTTCGATCTCCACCGTGGTGCGGTCCATCCGGGCCGCCTCCATCTGCGAGGCGACCATCCGCTTCCAGATCAGCTCGTACAGACGCTGAAGATCGGATTCGAGGCGCAGGCTGTCCGGATGACGGGCGATGTTTGTCGGCCGGATCGCTTCGTGCGCTTCCTGAGCATTCTTGGCCTTGGTCTTGTAATAGCGCGGTTCCTGAGGAACGAAGGCCGGGCCGAACTCCTTGGCGATGACCTCTCGCGCCTGGGCGATGCCCTCGGGCGTGGTCTGGACGCCGTCGGTCCGCATATAGGTGATCAGGCCGCCGGTCTCGTCCACGCCCTCATACAGTTTCTGCGCCGCCTGCATGGTGCGCTGGGCGCTGAAGCCCAGCTTGCGCGAGGCTTCCTGTTGCAGGGTCGAGGTGGTGAAGGGCGGGGCCGGGTTGCGGCGGACGGGCTTCTTCTCGACCGAGTTGATGGTGAAGTCGCCGGCGTCGATGGCCGCGCGCGCAGCGGCGGCGGTCGCCTCGTCCTTGATGTCCAGACGCTGCACTCGCTTGCCGGCGTGCTTGACCAGACGGGCGGTGAAGGGCGGGCTGTCGGCGTTCAGATCGACCTCGATGGACCAGTATTCCTGCGCCTTGAACTTCTCGATCTCCATCTCGCGATCGACGACGATGCGCAGGGCGACGGATTGGACCCGCCCGGCCGAGCGCGCGCCCGGCAGCTTGCGCCACAGGACCGGCGACAGGGTGAAGCCGACCAGATAGTCCAGCGCCCGGCGGGCCAGATAGGCCTCGACCAACTCCATGTCGATCTGGCGCGGATTGGCCATGGCCTCGAGGACGGCGGATTTGGTGATGGCGTTGAAGGTGACGCGCTCGACGTGCGTGTCCTTCAGTGCCTTCTTCTTGTTCAGCACCTCCAACACGTGCCAGCTGATGGCTTCCCCTTCGCGGTCGGGGTCGGTCGCCAGGATGACGCGGTCGGCGCGCTTGGCGGCCTCGGCGATTTCGGACAGCCGCTTGGCGCCCTTGGCGTCGGCCTCCCAGTGCATGGAGAAGTCGTCGTCGGGCAGGACCGAGCCGTCCTTCGACGGCAGGTCGCGGACGTGGCCGTAGGACGCCAGAACCTCATAGCCGGAGCCGAGGTATTTATTGATGGTCTTGGCCTTTGCGGGGCTCTCGACGATAACGAGGTTCATGCGTGTTCGGTCTCGGGAAGGGGCGCGAACGTGGTTGGAGCGGAGCCATGTGTCAATGCACCGGCCGCCGGACGCCCGTAAACTTGCGGAATATCGGGTGACTATCACGGATCGAAGACGAATCCGGAAGAGACTTCACTATATGGACGCGAGACCGCCCGGCAGCAGCTCCGCACGGCCCGCCAGGCTCAGTTCCAGCAGGGCGGCGGCGACCTGGCCCATGGGGGCGTTCAGGGCGCGCGCGATCTCGTCGCGCGGCGTCGGGGTGGGGGACAGCAGGGCGGCGACCCGGTCCAGGAAGGCGTCGTCCACCTCGCCATAGTCCATGGGTTCCGACGGCGGCGCGCGCAGGGTGCGCAGGGTGTTGAAGGCGCGCTCGATATCCTCGATCCCCTCGCACAGGATGGCCCCCTGGCGCAGCAGTTCGTTGGGACCCTTGGCGCGCGGGTCCAGCGGCGAGCCGGGCACGGCGAAGACGTCGCGCCCCTGTTCCGCCGCCAGCCGGGCGGTGATCAATGAGCCGGACTTGATCTCGGCCTCGACCACCACGACGCCGCGCGACAGGCCGGAGATGATGCGGTTGCGGCGGGGGAAGTCTCTCGCCTGGGCGCGAGCGCCGACCGGGCTTTCGGACACGACGCAGCCCTGATCGACCAGCCGGGCGTAGAGGTCGGCGTGTTCGGGCGGATAGATGTCGTCCACACCGCCGCCCAGAACCGCGACGGTCCCGGTCGCCAAGGCGCCTTCGTGGGCGGCGGCGTCGATGCCGCGCGCCATGCCCGAGACGACGACATGGCCGGCCTGACCCAGTTGCAGCGCCAGGCCGCGCGCGATCCGCTGTCCGCCGGCCGAGGCGATGCGCGCGCCGACGATGGCGACGCAGGGCGCGTTCAGCAGTTCGACCCGACCCCGGGTCCACAGGATCGGCGGGGGCGGATCCAGCGCCGCCAGCATCTCGGGATAGTCGGGATCGCCCAGCACCAGCAGGCGGGCGCCGACCCGCTCACCATCGGTCAGTTCGCGCTCGATCTTGGCGACGGGCGGGGGAATGGAGGCAGCACCGGACTTGCGGACCAGATCGGGCAGGACCTCCAGCACGCGAATGGCCGAGCCGTAGCGGCCCAGCAGCTGGGAAAAGGCGACGGGACCGATGCGGTCGGTGCGGGCGAGCCGCAGCCGGGCGAACCGTTCGTCCGCCGACAGGCTCACGCCTTCTTGGCCCCGATACGCGGTTCCTCGCCCTTCAGCAGCCGGGCGATGTTCTGATGGTGGCGAACCCAGATCAGCACGGCGGCGAAGACGGTCAGGCACAGGATCGGCATGCCCACCGGCAGGCCGACGGCGGCGAGCGGCAGCAGGGCCAGCAGGGGCGCGGTCGCCGAGGAGATCAGGGCCGCCAGCGACGAATAGCGGAAGACGAAGGCGCTGATCAGCCAGACCGCTCCGGCCATCAGGCCCAGGGGCCAGGCGGCGGCCAGCAGCAGACCATAGAAGGTGGCCACGCCCTTGCCGCCCTTGAACTTCAGCCAGACGGGAAACAGGTGGCCCAGGAAGGCCGCGCCGCCGGCGATGGCGCCCGCGACCTCGCTGTCGAACAGGGCGCGCGCGATCAACAGGGCGACCGCCCCCTTGCCGGCGTCCAGCAGCAGGGTGGCCAGGGCCAGGTCCTTGCGGCCCGTCCGCAGCACATTGGTCGCGCCGATATTGCCGGACCCGATGTTGCGCACGTCGCCGGCGCCGGCGGCGCGGGTGATCACGACGCCGAACGGAATCGAGCCGAGCAGATAGCCGCCCAGCGCGACCAGCGCCAAGGTCCCGATCGCGGGGCCTGCCAGATCCTGCACGTTGATTCTCTCCCCACGGAATGCTGTGGCAAAATGCGTCGGCGCGCCTTGCGGAGCAAGGGCGATCCGACCTCTTGACCCAATGATTGCCGCAGGGTCAGGTCCGCCCGCCTTGCCGGAGTGCGCCATGACCCGAATCCCCGCCGCCGCCGCCCTGATTCTGCTGCTGTCCACCTCGGCTTGCGTCGGCGCCGCGCCGGTTAGCCCGCCGCCGATGGGCGGACCGGCCATGGCCGCCTATTTCGACTGCGTGAGGGACGGCGGCGTGGCCATCTCGGCGCACCGGGCGGTCTCGGCCATGGACCAGCCCGAGAACTCCATCGCCGCCATCGAGGCGACCGGACGGGCCATTCCGGGCGCTGTCCTCGAACTGGACGCGGTCCTGACCAGGGACGGCCATCTGGTCCTGATGCACGACGAGACCATGGACCGGACCACGACCGGGCGGGGCCGCGTCGCCGACCTGACCCTGGCCCAGGTCAAGGCCGCCCGGCTGAAGGCCTCGAACGGCGCCCTGACCGACGCCGCGCCCCCGACGTTGGCCGAGGCGCTGGACGCCGCCGGGCGCGTGGGCGCCATCGCCAGTCTGGATCTGAAGCCGGCGGACGGCGCAACCACGGTCGATCTGGCGCGCGCCGTGATCGACCAGGTGCGGCGTTCGGGCGCGCAGAACCGGGTCATACTGATCACCTATAGTGACGCCGACGCCCGCGCCGTCGCGGCCCTGGCGCCGGAGATGATGATCTCGGCCGGTCTGGACGGCGTCGAGGATCTGGACGGGCTGAACGCGTCGCAGATCCTGGCCTGGACCGGCACGCGCGAGGAACGCCCCGCCCTGTGGTCGGCCCTGCGTCAGGCGGGTGTCGAGGTCCAGTTCGGCACCCTGGGCGCCGAGGGCCGTCGCCGCGACGACCGTTACGCCGCCGACGGCGACGTCTCCGAATATCGCGACCTGGTCCGCCAGGGCGTCACCGTGATCGCCACCGACACGCCCCTGGTGGTCCAGTCGGTGCTGGGGGCGGAGGTCGCCAAGGCCGCGACCTGCCGCCGCCCGCGCTGACGCGACGATTTGCGCTGAATCAAGGGCCTGGCGGCGCAGTTAGGGCAGGAGGAAGATCAGGAGTTCAGCATGCGCGATGATCTGATGTTCGACGTGGCCGTGGTCGGGGCCGGACCGGCGGGCCTGGCCTTCACCCGGTCCCTGGCCGGAGCGGGGCTGACGGTTGCTCTGATCGAGGGACAGGCCGAGGCGGCCTTGCGCGACCCGGCCTTCGACGGGCGCGAGATCGCCCTGACCCACAACTCCATCCGTCTGTTGAAGAGCCTGGACGCCTGGGACCAGGTGCCGGCGGAAGAGATTTCGGACCTGCGCGAGGCGCGGGTGCTGGACGGCGGCTCGCCCTTCGCCCTGACCTTCGACGCCGGCGGCGCCGACCGGCTGGGCGTCCTGATCCCCAATCACCTGATCCGCCGCGCCCTGTTCGAGGTCGTGGAGGGCCAGCCGGGCGTGACCCTGATGGCCGGGCGGCGGGTGTCGAACTGCGCCGTCCAGGGCGCCGCCCCGCGCGGGCGGGTCGTGCTGGACGACGGGACGGCGATCCGGGCGAAGCTGATCGTGGCGGCGGATTCGCGCTTTTCGGGCGTGCGCGACCAACTGGGCGTCGGGGTCGAGATGAACCGGCTGGGCCGCTCGATGATGGTCTGCCGGATGCGGCACGACCAGACGCACCGCCATGTCGCCACCGAATGGTTCGACCATCGCCAGACCGTGGCCCTGCTGCCGGTCGCGGACGTCGAGGAGCGGGTCTCCTCCGTCGTCCTGACCCTGGCCGCCCCCGCCATCGCCGACCTGATGCGCCTGTCGCCCGAAGCCTTTTCAGTCGAGATGGAGCGGCGGCTGAAGGGGCGGCTGACCGGGTTGGAACTGATCGACACGCGTCACGCCTATCCGCTGGCCACGACCTGGAGCCGCCGGTTCGCCGGCGAGGGGTTCGCCCTGATCGGCGACGCCGCCGTGGGCATGCACCCGGTCACGGCCCACGGCTTCAACCTGGGTCTGCGCGGACAGGATACGCTGGCCAAGGTGGTGAGATCGGCGCGCGGCGGGGACATCGGCTCGGAACGCCTGCTGGCCCGTTATGAACGCGACCACCGCCTCGCCAGCTGGCCCCTGTACCAGGGCACCAACGCCCTGGTCCGCCTGTTCACCGAGGAGACGCCCCCGGCCCGTCTGGCGCGCGGAGTGGCGCTGCGCGCCGGGCAGGCGACGGCGCCGTTCAAACGGGTGGTGAAACGGATGCTGACGGCGTGAGCCATTATTCTTCCTTCTCCCGTGGGGAGAAGGTGGCCCGCAGGGCCGGATGAGGGACCGGCTGAGGGCCAACTCGCACCACCTTACTCCTCACCTTTGGTTGCTTCGCGCCGCCCTTCGGGTCGCGCAAGGACGATCGCTGACGCTCTCGTGCGCTCAAGCCCTCTCCCGATAGGAGAGGGAAGGGTGGGTCAGAAGACCTTCCGGCCGCCCACCCAGGTCCCGATCACCTTGCCCTGCAGCCTGCGCCCGTCGAACGGCGAGTTCTTCGACTTCGAACGCAGCTTGTCCGCATCGACGATGATCGGCGCGCCGGGATCGAACAGAACCAGGTCGGCGGGCGCGCCTTCGGCCAGCACCCCGGCGTCCAGGCCCAGCAGGGCCGCCGGTCCCTGGGTCAGGGGACGCAGCACGTCCAGCAGGTCCAGCCCGTCCTCATGGTGCAGGGTCAAGGCGGCGGGCAGCAGGGTCTCCAGGCCGACGGCGCCGGGCGCGGCCTCGGCGAAGGGACGGCGCTTGTCCTCGGCCGGGGCGGGGGCGTGGGCCGAGGTGATGACGTCGATCAGCCCCTCGCGCACCGCCTCGATCAGGGCCTGACGATCGGCCTCGGAGCGCAGCGGCGGGTCCAGCCGGTAGAAGGTGCGATAGTCGCCGATATCCACCTCGTTGAAGCACAGGTGGTTGATCGAGACGCTGACGGCGACCTCCAGCCCCTTGGCGCGGGCCCGGGCCAGGGTCTCCAGCGCGCCTTCGGTCGAGATCTGGTCGACCAGGAACCGGGCGCCCGTCTGTTCGACCAGGGCCAGGTCGCGCTCCAGCCCGATCCGCTCGGCTATGGCCGGACTGCCGGACAGGCCCAGACGCGTGGCCAGTTCGCCCGAGGCTGCGACGGCGCCTTCGGTCAGCCAGGGATCGGATGGACGGCAGGCGATCAGGGCGTTGAAGGCGGCGGCGTAGCTCATCACCCTTTGCAGGGTGCGGCTGTTGACGATCACCTTGTCGCCGTCGGTGAAATACAGGGCGCCGGCCTCGTCCATCAGGCCGATCTCGGCCATCCGCTGGCCGTCCAGGGCCTTGGTCGCCGCGCCCGCCGCACGGACATTGACCAGGTTCAGGGCCGCGCCGCGCCGCTGGATGAAGTCGACCATGGCCGGGTCGTCGACGGCGGGGTCGGTGTCGGGCTGGACCACGATGGTGGTCACGCCCCCGGCTGCGGCGGCCAGGCTGGCGGACTTCAGCGTCTCCTTGGGCTCGGCGCCCGGTTCGCCGGTCTTGACCCGAATGTCGATCAGGCCGGGCGCGAGGCAGTGGCCGTCCGCGTCGATGGTCTGGTCGGCGTCGATGAGCGATACGCCGTGAACGACCCGCACGATGCGGCCGTTCTCGATCAGCACGCCGCCGGGACCGTCATAGTCCGTGGCCGGGTCCAACAGGCGGGCGTTGGTGATGGCGAGCGTGTTCATCGGAAATCCTCCCCCGTTGGGGGAGGGGGACCGCCCGAAGGGTGGTGGAGGGGGCCTGCCGCGAACAGGGTGTCTGGGGCGGGGGGGGGGGGGGGGGGGGGGGGGGGGGGGGGGGGGGGGGGGGGGGGGGGGGGGGGGGGGGGGGGGGGGGGGGGG
>NZ_JBXASO010000023.1:0-40864 GCF_058809375.1 Brevundimonas sp. GW821-FHT10E09
TTCCCCTCAAAACCTCCGAAACCGAAGCTCCGAAGCCCTCAGGGCCGGCCCGTTTCCGAGCGAGGCGGCTCTATACGTAGGGGCCATTTCGTCTGCAACAGGATTCTGACATTCCCGCGAAGATTCTCGCCAACTCCCGATCGGCGAACAGCCGCGCTTGCCGCAGGGGCGCCCGCCCGCGCGGCGCTGGAACCGGACTCCTTTCAGATCGTTCTTGATCCGAAGCGGGGCCTCAATGCTGTCGAACTCCATGCCTGCGCCCCCTGAGGCTGCGGCCGACGCGCCGCATGTTCTCGTCGTTGAAGACGAGTTTCTGATCCGAATGCTGGTCTCAGATCACCTTCGTGATGTGGGCTTCGTCGTCATCGAGGCCTTCAACGCCGACGAGGCGGTCGCGATTCTGAAGTCGGGCGCTTGTATCGACCTGATCTTCACGGACGTACGCATGCCGGGGTCGATCGACGGGCTCGGGCTTCTGGCCTACGCACAACTTGGTCAGCCGAGGATTCCCGTGCTCGTGTCCTCCGGCCACCTCGAGCCCGAGACCGCCTATGCGGGCGGCGCCGCCGGTTTCCTGCCGAAGCCCTGCGACCTTGACGTTCTGGTCGTCGCGATGAGGACGGCCCTGGCAGCCGCCGCCTAGCAGATCGGCCTTCTGGCGCATTCAGCCTCGGCGACGGCTCTGGCCTTCTCGCGACGATAGTCCCTGCATGCCCCGCCGACCGAGGTCGGCCCTGTCCGCCCGGATCGAGGCCGTGCGCCTGGACGGCGCGTCCGTGCGACACCCTCCGTGCGGACCCTGGGCGGAATCACTGCGGCTTAATGGCGATGGCGGAAAGATCGGTCTGGGGGTCCAGAGGGACGCCCGCAGCCTTGCGCTCGGAATAGCGGTCGACCAGCTGGGCCGCGTGGGGGCGCAGCAGGATCGTGAAGCGCACCAGTTCCTCCATCACATCGACGATCCGGTCGTAATAGCTGGAGGGCTTCATCCGGCCGTCGTCGTCGAACTCGTTGAAGGCCATGGCCACGCTGGACTGGTTGGGGATGGTGAACATCCGCATCCATCGCCCCAGCAGGCGCAGGGTGTTGACGGCGTTGAAGCTCTGCGACCCGCCCGAGACCTGCATCACCGCCAGGGTGCGGCCCTGGGTCGGCCGCATCCCGCCCAGGCTGAGCGGCAGATGGTCGATCTGCAGCTTCATGATCCCCGAGACCTGACCGTGCCGCTCCGGGCTGCACCAGACCATGCCCTCGCTCCAAAGGGCGTGTTCGCGCAGTTCATGAACCGCCGGATGGTCGTCCGCGACATGCTGGTCCGTCAGCGGCAGATCGCGCGGATCGAAGATCCGGGTTTCGCACCCCATCCACTGCAACAGCCGCGCCGCCTCCTCGACGCACAGGCGCGAATAGGACCGGTCCCGGAGCGACCCATAGAGCAGCAGGATCCGGGGCGGCGGGTCGTTCGGCCCCAGCCCCGCCGCCGGATCGCGCGCCAGATAGGCCGGGTCCAGGGCGGGCAGATGATCGGGGTCCGGCAGGGGCCGCAGACGGTCGAAACTCATGAAATGGCCTTGGTCATATAGGCGGCGGACGCCGGGCAGAGCGCCGCGAACTCGCGCGTCCGAAGGATGGCCTCGGGGGCCGTCTCACGCGCGCCGCGCACAAATCCTCGTCGAGCGAAGAAGGCCTCCGCCGTAGTCGTCAGCAGGTGCAGGGTCTCCGCCCCCAGATCCCTGGCCACGTCTTCTGCGGCGGTCAGGAGGCGCGCGCCTGCGCCCCGCGCCCGATGATCGGGAAGAACGACCAGCGACCGCAACAGCAGATGCCGGCCCTTGCCTTCCAGCCCAGCGTAGCCGACCAGGGCGCCGTATTGGGTCGCGCCGAAATAGCGGCCGGCGCCAGGCTCGGGCAGGCCGGCCTCAGCCAGGGCTGCGATCAGGCCGTGATCGCTGGCGTCAACCACACGCAGGGCGACCATCAGGCGTCCGCCGGCGGGGCCGTGTCGGCGAACCAGCGCCGCCCCATCCACAGGGCGACCGACACCAGCAGGATCAGCACCGGCACTTCGACCAGGGGGCCGATCACCGCAGCGAAGGCGACAGGCGACGTCAGGCCGAAGGCGGCGATGGCCACGGCGATGGCCAGTTCGAAATTGTTCGAGGCGGCGGTGAAGGCCAGGGCCGTGGTGCGCGGATAATCCGCCTCGATCAGCCTGCCCATCAGGAAGCTGACCACGAACATCACCAGGAAATAGATGGTCAGCGGCACGGCGATGCGCAGCGCATCCAGCGGCAGGGCCACCACCTCGCCGCCCTTCAGGCTGAACATGGCGACGATGGTGAACAGCAGGGCGACCAGGGTCATCGGTCCGATGCGCGGCAGGAACCGGGTCTCGTACCAGGTTTCGCCCTTGCGCCGGATCAGGACCAGGCGGGTCAGGAAACCCGCCAGGAACGGCACGCCCAGATAGATCAGCACCGCCCCCGCTATGGTCCAGAAACGGATCGCGACCACGCTGCCCTCCAGCCCGAACAGCGGCGGCAGGACCGACAGGAAGAACCAGGCGTACAGGCTGAAGAACAGGATCTGGAAGATGGAGTTGAAGGCGACCAGGCCGGCCACATACTGGTTGTCGCCGCGCGCCAGCTGGTTCCAGACCAGGACCATGGCGATGCAGCGGGCCAGGCCGATCAGGATGACCCCGGTCATATATTCCGGCTGATCCCTGAGGAAGATCACCGCCAGGGCGAACATCAGCACCGGCCCCAGCACCCAGTTCTGGAACAGGGACAGCAGCAGCACCCGCCTGTCCGCAAACACCTGCGGCAGGGCCTCGTAGCGCACCTTGGCCAGGGGCGGATACATCATCAGGATCAGGCCAATGGCGATGGGGATATTGGTCGTGCCGACCGACAGCCCGTCCAGCCAGGCCGGCAGGCCGGGAACGAAGGCGCCCAGCGCCACACCCAGCCCCATGGCGACGAAGATCCACAAGGTCAGCCAACGGTCGAGGAAGGACAGCCGCCGGGGCGCGGCCGCAGAGGCTGGGGCGACGGGCGTATCGACCATCAGCGAACCCTCCGCCCCTCGGCGTCGATCACCACTTCGCCGTCTTCCTTGACGAAGGGTTTGAGCCCGTCCTCGGGCAGCAGATCCAGCACGGCCTCGGACGGCCGGCACAGGCGCACGCCGCGCGGCGTCACCACGATGGGACGGTTCAGCAGCACCGGATGGGCCTCGATGGCGTCCAGCAACTGGTCGTTGCTGACGGCCGGATCGCCCAGACCCAGCTCGGCGAAGGGCGTGCCCTTCTCGCGCAGGAGATCGCGCAGCGGCGCGCCCGTCCGCGCGGCCAGGTCCTGGATCAGGGCGCGGCTGGGCGGCGTCTTCAGATATTCGATCACATGCGGCTCGATCCCCACGTGCCGGATCAGCGCCAGGGTGTTGCGCGACGTCCCGCAGGCGGGGTTGTGATAGATGATGACGTCCATGAGGTCCTCAGTCGCGGCAGGGCGCGAGTTCGGCGAGCCTGGGCTCGCAAAGATCGGCGCGCCCCTGGCAGCAGTCCTCCAGCAGGAAGACGGTCAGGTCGCGCAGTCGGCTCAGATCGGCGCGATAGATGATGGACCGGCTGCGCCGCTCGGCCGTGATCAGTCCGGCCCGCGACAGCACGCCCAGATGGGCCGACATGGTGTTGGCCGGGATCGCCAGCCGATTGGCGATGTCGCCGGCGGCCAGTCCCTCCGGCTCATGCCGCACCAGAAGCCGGAACGTCTCCAGACGCGTGTTCTGGGCGAGCGCGGCCAGGGCGAAAATGGCGATCTCTGATTCCATACTTCTACTATAATGGAAATATTAGGACGGACAAGCGACCGAGGCCTGGCGATGTCGCCGATCGGCGTGGTCGTCCTGCTCGTTCCGGCCATGCTGACGCCGGGCCCTCCGAACCCGACGGCGGTGATTCCAGCCCACCCGCGAACAGAGGCGGATGCGTGCGCAGCAGATGACGTTGAAAGCTCCGCAGACGGATTTAGCCCCCGGGCGGCCGGCTCAGCGGGGATCAGGACCGTTTGGCTGCCGCGGGATACGGATCTGCAGTTCGCTGCGTGGGAAGTCGAGGGCGTAGGCGTCGAGGTTGTTCAGAAGATCGGCGCCGAGGATCAGGCTGGGACCGCCTTCCGCCCCAGCGTCGTCCGCCTCGCCCGCGATGAATATCAAGGGCGCCTCGCGGAAATTCACCGGACCCAATCTGATGCGGCCGACGACCCCTTCCAGGACGACCGTCCCATGCTGCGTCGCACCCCGGATCTCACCCGCCGGCGTGAGCCGCGGATCGGTTTCCGCCCAGCCCAGCGCACGAAGGGCTCCGCCCGACGCCACGGAGACGGCCGCGCCGGTATCGACGAGGGCGGTGAAGGTCACCCCGTCGATCTCGACCGGCACCGTCAGGAGGCCGCTGTCATCCAGACGGCCCGCCACGGCCACGAAGCCGTCGGCCGCCGCACCGGAGCGTTCGAGGCTCAGGCGGTTGGCGGCGTGATCAAACAGAAGACGATCTCCAGTGAACCTCTCCATGCCGATAATGCCGCGCGCCTCGGTGACGCCGGCGTTCGGAAGGGCGAGCATCCCGACGCTCTCGACGTCGAACAGGGGGGTCTTGAAGCGATCAACACCGTACAGGCCGGCTTGCTGCTGGCCTGCGACGCCGCCGATATTCATCTCGCCTATGGCGAGCAGTTTCAGTTCGTCGACCAGGGGCAGGGTGACGAGACTGGTCTGGGCGGCGGTGTCGACCACCATGCGGAACGGCCCCTTGCCGTTGATCTCGGCGTCTAGGGTCGGCCGACCGCGCGTGTCGCGGGTCAGGACCGCGACCCTCGACACGGCGGGCGCCGCTTCGGCCTGCGCGGGCGGCAGCTGCGGCTCCCCGGCGGGGGCCTGCGTGCTCAGGGCCAGACTGGCGATCAGGATCAACGCGTGCATGAAGGGCTCCAGGACAGATCGACCTCTGTACCGGACCAAGCTGATCGGAAGCTGGCGCCGTCTGCCCAGGACCGGATGCGTTGCGTGACCCTTCCCCAGGGCCGAGCCTCAGGGCCGGGCCGGAATGTTCGGATCGAAACGCAGCGCCACCTCCGCCCCACCGCCGGCGACCTCGCCGATCACCACCGCGCCCTCGTGGCGATCAACCACCGCCTTGACGATGGCCAGACCCAGCCCATAGCCGCTGCGTCCGGTGGAGAACCGGGTGAAGGGCTCAAACAGCGTCTTGATCTGTTCACTGGGTATGCCCGGCCCCTGGTCGCAAACCCGAACCCAGCCGTCCTTGTCCAGTCGAACGACGACACGCTGGCCCTGCGCCGAAAACGACAGGGCGTTGTCGATGACGTTGCCGATCGCGGTCTCGACGAGGCTGGGATCGGCCCAGAGCCCATAGCGGGTCACCTCCCGCTCGAAGACGAGATCGAGACCGCGACGGGCCGCGACGACCTCCCGCTCGCCCACCGCCCTGCCGGTCAAGGTCACGAGATCCGATTCCTTCAGGGGCTCCGGAGCCTCGCCGATGGTCATCAGTTTGAGCAGCTGATTGGCGAGATTCGTCAGGCGCCGAACGTCGGAGATCAGCTTGTCCTTCAACTGCCCGTCGTCCATGATTTCCAGCCGCGTTCTGAGCACCGTCAGAGGCGTGCGCATTTCATGCGCAGCGGCGGACAGGAAAAAGCGCTGACGCTTCTGGGCCTCGTCGACGCGCACGATCATCTGGTTCAGCGCCGACACGAGCGGCGCCACTTCCAGCGGCAGACCCTTTTCCGGAAACAGCTCGCTCAGATTGTCGGGATCGAGATCGCGCGCCATGGCGGCGACCCGCCGGATCCGCAACACGTTCGCCAACAGGATTATGGTGAAGACGACGAAGGCCGCCCCTACGGTAAACAGGAATATCCCGCCGTAGCTCCATATGAACTTGCCATAGAGCCGGGCCGAGCCTGCGGCGGCATTGGTCGTGGCGTGTTCGATCCCGGCGTATTCATAATAGCTCGCCTGTCCGCCGCAGTCCGAATAGGCGAGGAAACTGCGACCTGGGCCGCCGGGATCGCTGTTGGTGTTGGTGAGGCAGAGGCCTGGATAGACCTTCGTCAGATTCTGGCTCTGCAGCCGGTCGAACGCCAGGCGGATGAAGAAGGGCGTTCCCTCTCCGGAGCGGAACTCCCGCCCCTGCACCCGAACAAAATAGCGGAACTTGGGATTGTGCGCCTTGATGTCCCGCAAGACCGGATCGGCTTCCAGGTCGCCGCCGGCTCCCGCCTGCTCGCGTTCAGCGAAGGCGAAGCGGCTTAAGACCTCGGATGCGCTGGCTGCGGTGACCTCCAGAGGATCAGCGACGCCGGTCGGCTCGACCGACAGCAAAGGACGCAGGGTGAAGAAATAGACGCCGAAGCCGACGAACAGGATGGTGATGATCGCCAGTTGCGCGAACATGGATCGGTGCAGGCTTCTTAGCTTCAGGCCCAATCCATCCTCCTCGCCCCAAGGCGTCCCTGCCCCACCCTAGCCGATGCGCGCGCCGCGTCGAAGCCGCACATCGGGCCTTGGTCCGCAAGGTCAGTCGGCGGCGGAGGCCAATGCTGCGAAAGGAGCCATCACGGCAGGGCTGGCGGCCTGCCGTTGGGCCAGGCGCGCCAGATCGCCGCGTATCCGTCGCGCTGCCCCCTGATCCGGGAAGGCCGCCAAAACGGTCAGGAACGCGGCGGCGTCAGGAGCCGGATCCCCGGGATCGGCATAGTCGCGGCGGGTCGGATAAAGGCTTTGCAGCAGGGCGGCCTGAAGCAAGGCGCCGGCAGTGGCGCTTTCGCCCGCCCTCCCATAGGCGCGTGCGGCGGCCAGCCTCATCCCCGCTGACGGCGACATGACGAAACGAAGCTGCCGCGTCAGACCGGCCAACTGCTGTGCATCGAGCGCGACAGGCGCGCCCTGCTCCAGGGCGAGGAAGAGGGCCAGGTCGTGCAGCCTGACGGGCGGACCGCCAAGATCGGCGGACAGGGCGTCCAGGCGCGCTTGTCCGCCCCCCTGGCCCCACTGCGCCTCGGCAACCCGGTCATAGAGCCGCATCTGTCGGCCCTGCATCGCCCCGGAGAGACTCGAAAGCTCGTCTTCAAGCTCCTTGATGACGGCCGGGTCGCGCGTGACCATTGCGACGACAGGCGCGCCGTAACCGGCCGCCGCCGGATCCGCGAGGCTGTCGATCAGCATTTGACGGTTGCTGGCGTCGCCGTCCTGACGGCCTTGCGGAACGGTCGCACGCCATAGACCCCGGAGAATATCGCCTCGAGCGACGCCCGGCGTGTCGTCGGCGGCCAGGCGATCCAGGGGCCTCGCGACCGTCACCGGCGTAAACTCCGGGTCCTGTACAGCCAGAGCCAGCACGGCCGGCGCCTGGGGAAACCGTTTTTGGTAGGCGGACCATGTCGGTGCGAACGCGCTCGGCATGTCGACCTCGCCGGCCCGCGTCGCCATCGCTCGGCTTGTGAGCTGGCGGATCCACTCGGGGTCGTCCAGATCCACGCTCGCGGCTTCGGCCGTCCGCGCCGCAGCGTCCGGATCGCCCGTCAGTCGATAGGCCAGACCGAGCAGGGTCCCCAGCACCTGATCGTCAGCCCGGGTCGTCGCGAACGGGGCGGCGGTCGCGACGAAGGCGGAAAAATCGCCCGCCCTGGCCTGGATCAGCAACAGAGCCGCGACATAGGCGACGTTGTCGGGTTCGACGGAGACAAGCTTGGCGTAGGCCGCGACGATCCTGGGATCGACCGACGCCTTGGTCGCTTCGCCGCGCAGAAAGCGTCTCTCGAAACGGGCCGTCTCCTCCCGGTTCGGCCGGGAGGTCGCCAGGAACGCGTCGAACGCGGCCTCGCGCTCAGCCCCAAAGCGCTGAGCCAGCAACGTGCCGAGGCTCAGCGGCGGCTGCGCCATCGCTTCGGTCATTGCGCTCAGCGCCTCGAAGGCGCCTGCGCGGTCGTCGGCGAACCAGGCCGTCAGCACCTCAGGCGTTCGTGCGCTGTCTGCATACCGAGCGGCCAGGACCCGTGACGCGGCCAGCAGGACTTCACGGTTCGCTGCGGGTGCGTCGAACCGTAACAGCAGGGATGCGAAAACGCCGCCGCTGTTGTCCGACTGCGAACGTTCGGCCCCGATGTCACGGATCAGCACGGCCTGGAGACGATCACGTTGCGCGTCGCTCAGAGGTGAATCCAGCAGATGAGCGGCGATGGCCTCCTGCAGGCCCGAGGCTGATCCGGTCCGCTCCATCCGCTCGACCAGAGCTTCGTACAGGTCCACGAGGCGATCGGGATCGAACCTTTGGGTCAGCAACTGCAGCGGCGTCGGTCCGCCTCGCGCCCGCCCCGCCGCCCCCGCCACCGGGAGCGGGTCATTGCCGCGCGAGACGAGCAGCGGGATCAGGACGTCATCGGACAACAGACGACGGCCGGCGGCGGCCTCCAGCTTCGCAAACCGTGCAGGATCGACGCGATAGACGTCATACAGCGCCAGGGCGTCGAACGAGGTGTCGGCCAGAGGCGCGAGTATGTCCTCACGAACGACCTCGGGACGCCCCAGGTCCGCCGCCTTGAGCAACAAGGACACCAGCATGGGCGGTTGATTCTGGGTCACGCCCTTTTCGCGTCCGGCCCGCCACGGAGCATCCGCCGCAATGGCCTGGTCGGCCAGGGCGCGAATACGCGCGCGGTCGCCGGTCTCGAAGGCCAGGGCGAGCGCGAGATCGAAGTCGGCGTTTGTCGCGGCTTGACGGCCCAGATCCACGATCGGCCAATCCTGGCCCGCCGCCGTCGTCAGGCCGGCGGCAGGCGCATGCACGTCGGCCAAAGCGCGTCGGGCCTCGGGGTCGTCGCGGAAAGGCGCCAGAAGGGCGTCTTGCGTCGTTTCCAACTCATCGTCGTTCAGGAAGGTCGCAAGCCGCTGATTGATGGCGACCACAAGGGCCAGGCGCGGAAAGTCCGCCAGCCTGGTCGCCGGGGCGGCCCCGACGGTCTGCGACCTCTGCGCCGCGGACTGCGCCGTTTGACGCCAGAGCGCGATCCGCGCCTGGGTCTCGCCTTCGGGCCAGGTCAACAAGGCGCCCTCGATCAGGGTGGGGGCGTACTGCGCCGCATCGAGCGCCTTCAGGGCGTCGCTGGCCTGTTGCGTGGGCTGGCGCTGCACAAGGCTGTTTAGGCCCTTCCAATAGAGGGCGGCGGCCTCGGACGCCTGCCCCGACTGTTCCATCAGAACAGCCGTGTGCGCGATCAGATCAAGATCGTCCTGATCCTGCAGCAGGGCCACGCGGTAACGGGCCAAGGCCTCTCGCGTCATTCCGGCCTCGGCGTAGGCCTGGCCCCGCAAGGCGTCGACGTTCACCAGTCCCCCGATGTCGCCCATCAGCGCGAAGGCCCGCTCGGCGCCGGCGACATCGCCCGCCTTCAGCAAGGTCTGGGCGATATCCGCATAGACTTCCGGCGGATAGGGTTTGCGCATCGCCACCAGCCGGCGGCCGTAGATCGCCTTTCGGACGGGATCGCCCGCGCCGGTTTCGCTGGCGGAGGTCAGGCTGATCAGTTGGCGCAGAACCGCCGGCTTCTGGTCGCCCGCCACCGCGAGCGACGCCTGGAGCGCGCGCAGCTGCAGCTCCGGATCCCCGCGATCCTGGCCGATGTCGCCGACCAGGGACGACAGCCGCACATCATCCCCGTCCTGCAGAATACGCTCCAGGACGGCGCGCCTGGCCCAGCCCAGCCTCGCCTGGGACAGATCGGCCGGAACCCCCACGCTGTTGGCGTCTCCGGCGGCCAGCACGTCCAGAAGCCCGTTCAAGGCGGCGACAAAGGCCGCGCCGCTCGGCGCCGTCTCGGCCTTGAACTGCAACAGACTGGCGGCCTCCGCGACCCGCCCTTCCGCTTTCAGCCCTCCGGCATATTCCAGCAGCGCATCGACATCCATCGGGGCCAGGGCCAGAGCGCGGCGATGCTGGACAAGCGCTTCGGCGTTTCGATAGCCGGACGCATAGATGGAGGCCGCGAAACGCGCGGCCTCGACATCGTCGAGTTTTCCGGCCGCCCGCATCTGCGCCATCAGGGCGTCGACCCGGCGATTGCGATCCGCATCGCTTTCGGCCGGATCGGGGAAGCGAAGCACATTGATGATCAGGCGGCGCAGATAGGCGTCGGCGTTGGCCGGGTCGACCTGGGCCAACCGGGCCAGGCTCGCGTTAAGACCGGCGTAGTTCCTGAGCCGGGCCTGGACGGCCGCCAGTTGCTCCAGGGTTCGCACCTCGCCCGAACGTGAACGCTCGGCATAGCGGCGCACCGCGCGTTCAGCGCCGGCGCCGTCCTGCTGCGCGATACGGATTTCGACCAGAAGACTGACTTCGCCCTGATCCGCCGCGCCCGAAGCGATCCGCGCCTCCAGTTCAGCGGCGATAGGCTCCATCTGACCCGTCTGTTGCGCGGCGCGAATGATCTGCCGTTGCAGGAAGGCCTTGCGCGCCGGAAGCCGAGTTCCCGCCCAAAGAGCCCGCCAACGGGTCAACGCCTCCGCCGGCTGACCCGCAGCGAAGGCGAGATCTGCGATATGGGCCTGCTGGTCGTCGTCCAGAACCCCGCCGCGCGCCTGGACGTCCAGCAGGGTTTCGAGGGCCAGATCCTGCCGGCCCAGACGTTCGTAGTTTTCGGCGACGGTGACCAGGGTCGCCGTGTCGCCCTGCGCCGCCGCCGAAAGAGCGCGCAGGCCCGCCTCTGCGTCCGCCTCCCGGCCCTGGTCGATGGCGGTTTCGACCTCGAAACGCCGAATCGCGACAGCGACGGCGGGCGTCGAGGCTGCATCGCCCAATATCCGGGAGGCCTGGTCGCCCATCACCATGGCGATCATCTTGCGCGCCGTCTCGATCTGCACGTCCGGCCTTGCGCGGTTGGCGACGGCCAGGCTGCGATAGACCGCCACCGCCTCATCCGACCTGCCCTGCTCGAGATAGAGGGCCGCCAGACCATCGGCCCAGCGCGGATCGGCCGGCTGGGCACGGATCAGGCGCCGATATTCGGCCTCGACTTCCGTCGTTCGACCGGCGGCGCGAAGCACGCCCAGCAGTCGCTCGCGCAGCGCGGCGTCCCCGGCCTGTTGAACCATGGCCACGGCGTTGTCGTAACGCCGCAACTCCAGCAGCACGTCCAGCCGCGCCTGATCCACCTCCGGCCCACGCGGCTTATGCGCCAGGAAAGCCTCCGCGCCCGCCAGCTGATCGGCCGTCCGATAGGCCTCCACGACCAGGGCGAGGGCGTAGAGCCGATCTTCCGTCGTCGCGGCGGCCTCGACCGCGCGCCAGGCGGAGGATGCAGCCGCGTCCGGCGAACCCTGGCCGATAGCCCAGTCCGCCAGCCGCACGGCGTCGCTATAGCGCACGGCGGCGTCGTTTCGAGGACGATACAGGGCGGCGGCGTCCCCCGGTCTCCCCAGAAGACCGAGCACGGCCGCCGCCCGGTTCGCCACAGCCGCATCACCCGAGCCGGCCAGTTGAGACAGGGCGTCGGGCCTTCGTCCCGTCACGCCGATGATCGCCAGGCGACGGTCCAGCAGGGCGCGCTCTTGCGCATCGTCCGACTGCGCCCGCGCGCGTTCGTACCAGACGGACGCCGCCCCGGCCTGATTCTGGATGTCGAGCAGCCGCCCGCGCAGCAGCATGGCGTCCGTCGTTCGGCAGCGGTCGAGGGCGGCGGAAACCGTGTCGGTCGCCGCATCGACATCGCCGTCGCGCCATTCCAGCACGGCTTTCAAAACGGCGACTCGGCAGGCGCGATCGGGATCGGCTCCGGCCGACAGTTGATCCAGCCGGCCATAGACGCCGCTCAGGTCGTCGGCGAGCACGGCCTGGGCGTACAGCCGATCCGCCGCAGCAAAGTCGAGACGGGCACCGGACAGGACGGCGTCGATCAAGGCGCGTGCGCTGGCGTCGGTCCGTGTCGGCGTGTTCGAGACCTCGCCGGCAGGCGACGCCGCCTGCGCCGTCACGGACGGGGCGACCGACACGCCGAGGCTGAGGCCGAGCGCCAGAAACAGGGAGCGTGATCGCAAAGTCATGATCTCGATCTCAAACGGCCAGCCGCCGGGGCGGCCAGCGACGATAGACGATGTCGGCGACGTAAAGGACCAGGGCCAGCCAGCAGAGCCAGCCCCACAGGTCCAGAGCCGTCGCCGGAGATCGTCCCTGCGGAAGGGGGGCGGCGCCGGCGCGGGAGGGAGTCTCGATCACCACCCCGCCCGTCAGGCGGGCCAGTTGATCCAGGGGGAGTCCGTCAGCCTGAGAGACCGGACGGTCCGCTTGCCCGCCCCCGAGCGCCGGCAGGGCCGCGCGGGTCACGCCGCGACCGTCGCGAACCTCGACCCGCACAGGCGCGTCCATCGGCGCCGCGCCTTCGGCCGTGAACAGACCCGGCGCCCGTTCGACCGCCGTCAGGGCGGGCCCGGCCTGGCCGGCGGCGTTCAGCACCCGGATTTGCGGCGGACCGCCGGCGGCCCCGCGAATGCGCTGGGCCACGACCTTGACCCGGCCGCCGACGCGGCCGAGGCGCACGTCCCACTCGGGGCGCGGATCGGCCGTGCGGGCGACCAGCCGCTGCATCCAATCCCCGTAACCGGCCCAGTTGCGCCAGTTTGCGGTTCCCTCGCCGACCGGCTCTGTCATCAGCGCCGTCACCCGACCGGCGCCCCATTGCCAGGAGGCCAGAACCGGCTCGCCCGTCGCGGTGCGGATCAGGGTCTCGGCGAGCGGCTTGACGCCCGCCTGGGCATAACCGTCCAGCCGCCGGGGCGGCGCCGCCGCCAGATCGCCCCATCCGAAGGACGACGCCGACGGGGCCAGGGCGAAGCCGCCGCGCTTGATCCCGGGCTGGGGCTTCTGCTGGGGCTGTTTGAGATTGATCTCCACCAGGCTGAACTCGTCGCCGACGACATAGAAGCGCCCGCGACCGAGCCGGGCCCACTGCGCCATGCGGGCCTCGCCCTCGGTGCTGCCGCCGACCAGAACCGTGGAAACCGTCACCTGGTCGTCGGCGATATGGCGGATCAGCTGAGGATAGCGATCCGCCTCCACCCCGGCGTCCGAGATCACCAGGATATGGCGATAGCGGGCCTGGGTGTTCTGCAGCCCGTAATAGGCCTCTTGCAGGGCGCCGAAGAGATGTTCGCTGCCGCCCTGGGCCTGAACGCGACCGATGGCGCGCTCGACCTCCGGAATGTCCCGCGCCGGCTGCATCGGCGTGACCCATTGCCGCCCGCCGTAGAACTCGACCACGCCCACGCTGTCGGCCGGCGTCAGCTTGCGCACGGCCAGGCGCGCGACCTGTTTGCCCAGATCAAGCGGCGCGCCCAGCATCGAGCCCGAGGTGTCGATGACGATGGCCAGCGCCACGCTGGGATCCTCGGTCTGCTCTTCCTGACGAAGGGTCACCGGCAGACCGGCGGCGAGCGGCGATCCGGCGTAGCCTCCGGCCGCAAAGGCGCTCTCTCCGCCGGACACCATCAGACCCAATCCGTTCGAACGAACCGCCTCCATCAATCGCCGCTGCGTCGGGGCCGCCAGCGCCGAGGCCGGCACGTCGTCCAGCAGGACGGCGCGATAGGCCGACAGATCGACGCCGGCCAGGTCCGCCGGCGCCCGGCCGTCGATGCGCAGGCCTTGACCCGCCAGCCGCTGAAGCACGCTCGCCCCTCCGGCCTGACGCCCGTTCACATAGAGGACGGCCAGCGGATCCTGCACGGCCGCCGCCGTGTCAAACCGGCTGACGACGGAGCCGCCTCGCGCCAGTTCGACACGGATGGGCATATAGCCAGGACGATCGACCGGGATCTCGACCGCCACGGCGGCCGGACCGTCCAGATCGAGGGGACCCGCGCCGCCGATGCGCCGATCACCGCTGAACACGGCCAGCGACAGATCCTGTCCGACCCCGTCCAGCCCTATTCGCGCCGAGACATGCTCGCCGGCGCGGGCCGTCGGTAGCGAGACGTCGGCGACGAAGGCCTCGTTCCGTCCGGCGCGGATCGGGACGGCGTCGATGACGACGCCACGCGCCACCAAGGCGTCGACCGCCCGCCCCCAGGCCCGGTCAGCGCCCAGGCCGTCTCCGATCACGGTGACTCGTCCCTCCGCCCCCAACGGAAAGGCGGCCAGCGCCAGATCGAGGGCGTGAGGCATGGCGGCGGCCTGACCGGCGTCCGGCAGGGTGATTCGCCGCGTCGCCTTCAGAGCCAGGGGGACGCCGCCGCGTTGGATGACCACCACGGGACCGTTCCGCTCCGCACGCGTCAGGACCGCCTTTGCGGCCGAGGCGGCCTGGGCGCGCGAGACAGGCGACAGAGCATCGCCCTGATCCACGATGATCACCGACGTCGGGCCGCCCCGACGCACGACCAGACTGGGTTGCGCCAGGGCCGCCACGAGCGCCAGGAAGACGGCGGTGCGAAGCGCGACCCGCACCCTGGCGGCCTTGCGCGCCCACCACAGGAAGCCGGGGATCAGGAGCAGGAGCCAGCCGGCTTCGGGATGAAGAAAGGTCAGGTGCACGACGCGGTCCTCAAGCCATCGCCCCGCGCTGCTGCAGCCGCCATTCGAGCAGCAACAGCAGGCCGGCGATCACGACGAGCAGGATGAAAAGAAGGTCGACGGTCGGGCCTTGCACCGGGGTCACGCTGACGTCGGCCGGCACGGCCCGGGCGGCGTCCAGGGTCAGGGTGCGATCGGTCAGGGAGACGGCCACACGCAGGTCGCCGATCCGGGTCTCGCCCGCCTGATCCAGGAACAGGTCGCCGTTCAATGCGCGGTCGGCGATCCGGCGGTCGGCCGCCAGACCATAGAGGTCCGACTGGTCGGTCAGATCGGTCCCGGCCTGGGCATACGGAATCCAGGGCGCCGTATCCGCCAACCAGGACAGGGTGCGCGACACAAAGACGGGGAATCCCGAAGCCGCCGGGAACCCGCCTCTCTCGTCGAACAGGGCCGACCAGACGGCCACGCCGCGCTGCTGGCCCGGACGGGTTTCCGCAGACACCTCGCGCCGGGTGGTGCGGGCCAGGGTCTGGGTCTCCACCGCCGATATCCCGAGGGAGGCAAGGGCCGCAGACAGGTCCGGCTCGGCCTCGTCGGCGCCATAGGTGAACACGAAGGCGCTCTGCTCGCCGGCCTGGGTCACGACCAGGGCCGGCCGGTCCTCACCGAACCGCTCGCCGGCCCGCCGAACCACGACCTGGGCGTCCTTCGGCGCGGTGACGGCGAAGGCGGGGTTGAGCCGAACGGCGCGGGCGACGGCGTCCGGCGCGCCGGACGACAGGGCCACGCGCACAGGACGCCGGTCCGGCAGTCGCAGGCTGGCCTGATCGTCGGCGGGAAAGGCGTCGGATCGCGCCAGCCGCACGGCGAACAAGCCGCCGTCCGCGACTGCGTCCCGCACGATCAGTTTCCCGTCGGGACGGGCCAGGATATCAACCACGACATCGCGTCCGTCTCGGCTGAAGCGCAGAGCGTCGGTCGGCACGGGCCGGCCGTCGGCGCCGATCGCCTCTACGAGAATATCCGCACGCCCGGCGTCGCCCGAGGCCGCAGGCGAGGCGCCCAGGGCGACCACGCCGCGATTGTCGAGCGTCGGCCTGGCCAGGTACCCATAGACAAGACGCTGACCGGCGGTGGACGTCACGTCCCGGGCGCCCGACCATGCGCCGTAATAGTGGACGACCGTGGGCCGCCCCGACGCCGACGCGCCCGTCAGCTCTTGATTGGCGACGGCGTGCGCGAAGCTCGAGGGCGCAAGACGGGCGCGAACCCCGTCCAGGCGCCGGCTCAGCAAGGCCGGATTTTCACCCGGCTGCAGGAGGGGCGCGGCGACGGGGCCGTCCAGATAGACGGTGCGACGGGCGGGATCGGTGTTTCGGACATCGGCCATCAAGGCGCGGCGCGCCTGGGCCAGGTCGTCGCGTCCCGTCAGGCCGGCGGAGGCGTCCAGATAAAAGATGTGATCGACGGCGTCCCGGCCCGGCGTGATTTCAGGTCGCGCGCCGGCCGCCCAGAGCAGCAGGCCGATCGCCAGGATCAGCAGATAGGCCAACCAGCGCTGGAACCGCTGGCGGAAGACGCGCAAGGGCGTGACCCTGGCGGCCTGCGCCCAGAGACCGGCCGCGGCGATCCGCACATGCTTCTGACGCGCCTTCAGAACCTGAAGCCCGAACAGGAGGGCGGCGAGGCAAACGGCGCCGGCGATGACGGCCCAGAGCGGAAACGACAGGAAACTCACAGCTTGACCGCGCCATCGCCGAACAGCGCCGACAGTTGGTCACGCACCGGCTTGTCGGCGTCGATCTGCACGAGGCCCGCGCCGCGGGTCCGCGCGAAATCCGACAGGGCGTCGGTGAAGCGGCGGTAGGCGGCCTTGTAGCGCGCCATGAGGTCGGGCGTGATCGTGACCGAAGTCGGTTGGGCGTGTTCGCCGTCTTCCAGCAGGATGTCCCCGCTGAGATCGGGATGGCGTTCGGGGTCCGCGTCGTAGGCCTTGACGATCTGCACCAGAAGAAGCCGATGCGGCAGTTGCTCCAGCCCTCGCACCACGGATTCTATGCCGGCCTCGTCGAAGAAGTCCGACACCACGATCACCAGACCCTGGCGCAGGCGAAGGCCGGCCAGGTGAGCCAGAGCCGCCGCCAGCCCGGTGCCCTGCAGCGCCGAATATCCCGCCAGGCTGTGCGCCACACGCGCCAGGTTGCCCTTGCCCGAGACCGCGCGGAACTCGATTTCGAGCGTGTCGGAAAACGGAAACAGACCCACGGAGTCGTGCTGGTCCAAGGCCACGGCCGCCAGGGCCAGGGTCGCTTCCTGTGCGGCATGGATGCGGGGCGGCCGTTCGACGAACAGGCTGCGCGACCGGTCGACCAGGAAATAGACCGGCATGTCCTGGCTTTCCTCGAACACCCGCACGAACAGGCGGCCGAGACGGCGATAGACATTCCAGTCGATGGCGCGCAGGTCGTCGCCCGCCACATAGGGTTTGAAATCGGCGAACTCCGCGCCCTGGCCGCGCGCGTTCGTCCTCTGCTCGGCCAGGCGGCCGCCCTTTTGGGCGCGCGAAATCCGCAGCGAAAAGGGTCGCAGCGCCGCCAGGAAGGTCGGATCGAACAGGGCCTCGAACGTCAACGGATCGGCCAGACCGGAAACGGCGGCAGGGGCGGCGGCGACGCGCGGACGGCGACGAAACAGCATCATCGACCGCCCCCGTTCCGCGCGTTGAAATAGTCGCGGGTCGCACGCTGTTCCTGAGCGCTGGCGGCCAGGGGCGCCGTCCGCGCCGCCTCGCCTCTCGCCATGCCACGATCCTGCGCCCGGACGCCGCTCGCCGGCAGAGGCTGCGGCGCCCCGTCCCGCGTGGTCGTGCGGATGCGGCCCGGGCTGGCCATCCCGCCAAGACGGTCCTGCATCGGGGTCGCCAGCATCAGGCTGGATACGCCACGCCCCTTCTTCAGCCCCGTCTCGGGGCCGCTCTGACCGCCGTTCTCGCCCTGGCCTCCGCCCTGCTCGCGGCCGGACTGGTTCTGGTCTCCGCGACGACTGCGCCCCGGCTGCTGGCCCTCCCCGCTCTGGGATTGGCCGGAGCCGGAGTCCTGAGGCTGGGGCCGGGCGGCGGACGGGGCGTTCTGCCGGGCGCCGGAGGACTGACCGCCGGGCGCCTGGGACGCAGGGGCGTCGGTCTCGTCCTGAGCCATCGCCTCGCCGGGCGTCTGCTCGTCATCCTGCGGCTGTCTGGCCTCGCGATCCTGACCCGCCCCGCTGGACGAGGCGCTGTTTCCGGCCGCGCCCTGACCGCCACGCCCCCGGCCCTCTCCCTGGCCCGCAGCAGATTGGGACGGCGCGCCCGCGCGGGCGGCGGCGTCCTGCGCGGAGGCCGCGGCGCTGCGCGACGGCGAAAGGCGCGCCATCAACCTTTGGAAGGCGGCGGCCAATCCGGCGCCGGGCTTGTCCAGGCCCGGGCGCGTCGTCCCCTCGACATCACGACCCGGCGCGGTCGGGGACGCAGCGCCTGCGATCGGCGTCGCGTTTTCGGAACGCGCCTCTGGCGCGGCGACGGCCGCCGATCGCGGCGATATCGCAGCCGCCGCCGGGTTCGCCGGTGCGGCCGCTTCGGGCCAGAACTGAGGAACGGCGAAGGCCGCCGCCAGGCACAGAACCCCCGCAGCCGGCCATAGCCACAGCCGCGAGCGGCCCAACCTCAGCGCGCCGTCGTCGACGCCCACGTCGCTGTCCTGCGCCCGCGCCACCCAGGGCGCAGCCTCCTGCAAGGCGGCGTCGTGGAAGGCCGTTCGGCGATCCAGTCGTTCGAACTCGTCGGACGTCTGCAACCGGTCGTTCAGGCGCAACCGATGATCGAGCAGCGCAAGAGCGGCGGTCCGGGTGCGGCTGGTCGCTTGGCGAGCCCGCATATAGCCGAACACCCCTGCCGCGAGGGGCGCGCCGACTGCGGCGATGAGGA
This sequence comes from Brevundimonas sp. GW821-FHT10E09, assembly GCF_058809375.1. Taxonomy (NCBI): domain Bacteria; kingdom Pseudomonadati; phylum Pseudomonadota; class Alphaproteobacteria; order Caulobacterales; family Caulobacteraceae; genus Brevundimonas; species Brevundimonas sp. GW821-FHT10E09. Next base: position 18,549 of record NZ_JBXASO010000023.1, read on the forward strand.
CGCCCGCGACAGTCGGGGCGACGAACGGCGCGGACAGGGCGAGAAGGAGCGGACCGGCCGCCGAGGCGGGAGCCGCCCAGGCCAGGGCCCGCCGCACCGCACGTCGGCGCGTCGTCGTCAAAAGGGCATGCCGTCCGCGCGTCTCGAGGCGATCGAGGCGACGACGCAACCCATCATCGACGCCCTGGATCATCCGTTCCATTTCGACCCGCGCAAACTCATCAGAACTGTCACATAGGACCGGTGGCTTGCACCAACCTTACAGTGTCCTCGTTTCATTGCCCCGCTATTTCGCCTTGCGTTCCAATAGAGAAGCTGAGCGCGTCAGGCTGGGGCAAGCTTCATGTGATTGGTGGGCGACAAGCGACATCGGCTTGTGAGGACCGACCTTGACGACCTTCGGAAAACCTATCGTCGGCGCCGTTCTGGCTGTCCTTCTGTCCTGCGGCGCCTCGAACCTCGCTTTGGCGCAGGCAAGGCCGGAATTGGGCCAGGTCCGCATCCCCTACGAAACCTTCACCCTGCCCAACGGCCTGACGACCCTGGTCTATACCGACCACACCGTTCCCACGATCTTCGTCGGCGTCTGGTACAAGGTCGGGTCCAAGGACGAGCCTGTCGGCAAGACGGGCTTCGCCCATCTGTTCGAACACCTGATGTTCCAGCCGACGGTCAATCGGCCGACGGAATACTTCCCCCCGCTGGAGGCCGTCGGCGCCACCGGCATCAACGGCAGCACCACCGCCGACTACACCAACTACTTCCAGACGGTGCCTGCCAACGCCCTCGACCGGGCGCTCTGGATGGAAGCCGATCGCATGGGCCACCTGACGGACGGCATGACCCAGGCCCTGCTCGACGAACAGCGGGCCGTGGTCAAGAACGAGAAGCGCCAGAATGAACTCGGCCCCGGCCGTTCGGCGGAAGCCCAGTTCCTGAAGGGCTATTATCCGGCCGGCCATCCCTATGGCCACACGACCATCGGCTCCATGGAGGACATCGACGCCGCGACCCTGGAGGACGTCAAGGCCTGGTTCGACGCCCACTACGGCGCATCGAACGCGGTGCTCGTCCTGTCCGGCGACATCGATGTCCAGACGGCGCGTGAGAAGACGGCCTTCTATTTCGGCGGCGTCCGCCAGGGCGAGCCGATCAGCCGCCCCGACCGCTGGACGCCCTCGTTTGCGGACATCCGACGCGACATCGTCTACGAGAACCTCCCGGCCGCCGTAATCTCCCGCACCTGGCCGTTGAACAACGGATCGCCACGCGACAACACGATGCTTCAACTCGCCGCCAAGGCGATGGCGCGGGGTCGAGGCACGCCGCTCCATGACGCGCTGGTCGAGAATCTCAAGATCGCCGACGGCGTGTCGGCCGGCGTCAGCGAGAGCCAGCTGACCAGCGCCTTCAATCTCTCGGTCGCCCTGAAGCCGGGCGTGACGCCCGAGGCCGCCAATGCGGCCATCGATCGCGAACTGGCGAAGTTTTTCCAGACCGGCCCTGACAGGGACCGCCTGGAAGAGATCGTCACGGCGAGCGACATCTCGCTGTTGCAGACGATGGAAAGCAGCGCCGCGATCGGCGCCTGGCTGGCCAGCGGCGCTGTCACCCACGACGACCCGGTCTATTTCCTGAAGCAGCGGGAATGGATCGGCGACGTCGACGCCAAGGCCGTGACGCAGTTGATCCAGGCCGCCCTGTCGCGCCCCTATTATGAACTCGTCCAGCTTCCCACGCCCGTTCCGGCCGCGGCGCCGACGGGCCTGGCGGACCCGACCCGCATGCCCGATCCCAGCCCCGCGGACGCGGCGATCGCCTTCCCCAGCGTCTCGGAAGCGGTTCTCGCCAACGGCTTGAAGATCGTCGTCGCCCATCGTCCCAATCTGCCCATCGTCAGCGCCAGCCTGCAGTTCTCGACCGGCTCTCTGGCGGAGGACGCCTATGGACGAGGCACGGCGAGCCGCGCCTTCGCCATGCTGACCAGCGGCACGCGCCGCTACGACGCCGAACAGCTCAAGCGCCAGGCGACGAGGGCCGGCGTCAACATCGCCGCCGCCGCCCAGGCGCGTGAAAGCGCTGTGATGTGGACCATGCTGAGCAGCCGTCTCGACGACGGTTTCAGCTTCGCCTCGGAGGTGGTGCGCCATCCCACCTATCCCCAGGCGGAGATCGACAAGGCGCTGGAGCGGGTCGGGCCGCAGTTCGACGCCTATGAACGCAATCCCCTGCAGTCGGCCGGCCCCGTCTATGGGCGGGCGATCTGGGGCGAGGACCATCCTCTGGGGCGGATCGGCACGCGCGAGGACGCCAACGCCATATCGCGCGACGAGATCCAGGCCTTCCATGATCGCGAGATCGGGCCGAACAACGCCACCCTCTATCTGGTCGGCGACATCACGATCGACCAGGCCAAGGCCCTGGCCCAGGCCCACTTCGGCGACTGGCGCCGCGTCACGCCGACGCCTGTGAAAGAGCGAGGGGCGGCGACCGCGACGCCGGGCCGCATCATTCTGGTGGACGCCCCCGGCGCGGCCCAGACCAGTCTGACGGTCGGCGAGCTCACGACCGCGTTCGACGCGGACCAGGCGGCCGCCGGCGATCTTGCGGATGGAATCCTGGGCGCAGCCTTCAACAGCCGCCTGAACATGAATCTGCGAGAAGAGAAGGGCTGGACCTATGGCTTCACCGGCGGCGTCGCGGACACGCCGGTCGGCCCGCGCACCTTCACGGCGTCAGGCACGGTCGAGACTGACCGCACCGCCGACGCCATGAGGGAGGTCCGCAGAGAGATCGCCGACTATGTCGCCGACCGGCCCGCTACCCTCGAGGAGCTGGAGCGGGCCCGCACCGCGCGCATGCGGGCCCTGCCCTCGGCCTTCGCCGGCAACGCCGCCTTCCTCTCGGCGATCACAGGCGCCGCCGCCTATGGCCAGCCCTACGACCGCGCGGCCACGTCCGGCGCGCGGTTGGCGGCGGTGTCGCTGGATCAGGTTCAGGCCGTGTCGCGCACGACCTACGATCCGACGCGCCTGACCTGGGTGGTGGTGGGCGATCTCTCCAGGATCGAAGCCCCCGTCCGCGCGCTGAACTTCGGCCCTGTCGAGGTCTGGGACATCTACGGCCACAAGGTCCGCTAAGCGCGCGCCGGAAACAGAAAAAGGCGCCGCGGGCCATGCAGGATCCCGCGGCGCCCTCAAGCCCCCTCGCAAACGGCCCAGATTGGGGACTAGTCCGTCGCGTAGGGCCGCTTCACATGGGCCAGCACGTCTCCCAGGAGATCGTCGGCCGAAAGGGCGTTGGCCTGGGCGTGGTAGTTCAGCACCAGGCGGTGGCGCAGCACCGGCATGACCACAGCCGCCACATCATTGGTCGAGACCGCGAAACGGTCGTCCAGCAGGGCCTGGACCTTGGCGGCCAGCATCAGGCTTTGCACGCCGCGCGGCGAGGCGCCCAGCGCCACGCTGCGGTTGATGCTGTCCGGCGCATAGTCGCTGCCCGGCTGGGTCCCCATGACCAGACGAATGGCGTAGGCCTTGGCCGCTTCGGTCACCGGGACCTGCCGCACGACCGCGCGCATGTGCTGCAGGGTCTCGGCGTTGGTGACGGCGTTCAGCACCACGTCGTGGCCGCTCGTCGTGCGGTCGATGATGGCGTGATAATCGGCCTCTGAAGGATAGCCGACCACCAGCTTGAACAGGAAACGGTCCAGCTGGGCCTCCGGCAGCGGATAGGTGCCTTCCTGGTCCACCGGGTTCTGGGTCGCCATGACGCAGAACGGTTCGGGCATCTTGATGGTGCGGCGGCCCACCGTCACCTGTCGTTCCTGCATCACCTCCAGAAGCGCGGACTGGGTCTTGGGCGTCGCGCGGTTGATCTCGTCGGCCAGGACCAGGTTCGAGACGATCGGCCCCTGCTGGAAGGTCAGTTCATGGCCGCCGCCCTCGGCTTCGGTCAGAACGGTGGTGCCGACGATGTCGGCGGGCATCATGTCGGGCGTGAACTGGATACGCGAGAACGGCAGGTCGATGGCCCGACTGATCGAGGAGACCAGCATGGTCTTGCCCAATCCCGGCACGCCTTCGAGCAGGACGTGGCCGCCGGCCATCAGCGCCGTCAGCACGCCGTCGACGACGTCGGCCTGCCCCACGATCATCCGCCCGACCTCGGCGCGGATCTTGATGAAGGTTTCCTTGAACGCGGCCGCGCTCTGGCGGGCCAGTTCTACGTCGTCAGTCGAAACCATTGAAAATCCGCACACTTAGATTCAGTCAGACAGGGTATGACACATAAGGCTTGCACCAGTCTGGCAGGCTTTCGAATGACGCGGCGTCAGCCTTCGTCGGCCAGACAATAGCCCAGCCCCCTCACCGCACGGATACGCACCCGGTCCGTGCGCCGCGCCAGATTGGTGCGCAGCCTTGAAATCTGAGACTCGAGCGAGTTGGCGTTGACGACCTTGTCGTAGCCGTAGACCCGCGCCTCCAGCGTCTCGCGCTGGATCACCGCGCCGGGTCGGGCCATGAGCGCCTCGAGCACCAGGGCCTCCGTCCGGCGCAACGTCAGCGGAGCCTCGTCGATGAAGAAGACGCCGCTCTCGAGATCATACAGCAGCGGTCCGAACTGACGGGTCTCGCGCCGAACCTCGAGAGAGCGGCGCAGGGCGATGCGGATTCGGGCCAGAAGCTCGCGGGGCTCGAACGGCTTGGCGATATAGTCGTCGGCGCCGGACTCCAGACCTTCGACCCGATGGTCCGGCGTCGCCATGGCCGTGAGGATGATGTAGCGCTGACGCCGGTTGCGATGGGCGGAATAGGCGATCAGCGAGACGCCGTCGCCATCCGGCAGTCCCCGATCCAGCAAGACCAGATCGAATTCATTGGCGTCCACGGCGCTGCGCGCAATGGCCAGGGACGGCGCGACATCGACGACGAACCCCTGGCGTTCCAGGTAGATGACGAGGGTCTCGGCGACATCCGCATCGTCTTCGACCAACAACAGACGCATCAGAAACACCTCGCTGGATCGAAGGCGTCGACCCCGTCGGCAATGCCGCACGCTTCTCCTTTAGCGAACCTGACGGCATGGGCGCCAGCGTCGGGGCGCGTCGCGTCGTGACGCGCCCCGACCCCTTCAGAACGAATACTGAAGTTCGAGGGAGAAGGTTCGACCCGCCGCATTGTAGCGCGCCGTATCGTATGGACGACCCTGAACCACGACGAACGGCGGAGCTTCGTCCAGAATATTCCGGCCGGCGAAGTTCAGACGAATGTCGTTGTTGATCCGCCAGGCCGCCGTCAGATCCATGATCAGCATGTCATCGACCGGGATCAGACGGTCTTCCTCCTGGTTGACGCCAGCCGCGCGGAAGATGTCGTAGTCGTTGGTGTATTCAGGCGTGTAATAGGCCCAGAGAGACGCGTTGAAGTCGTGATAATACCAGCCGAGCGACCCCACCACCTTGTAGTCGTCCGTTCCCTGCAGAAGGCCCAAGGCGGACAGCGGCTCGCGTTCGGTGAAGGCCTGACGTTCCGCCTTGATGTTGTCGAGCACATTGATCTTGGGTTCGAACGTCCCCCATTTCGTGTTCCACAGATAACTCAGTTCGTAGTTGATCGACTCATACTCCGACCCGACGATGTTGAATGTCATCTGGCGCGCCTCGATGATCTTTCCGTTGGCGTCGCGCGGATAGAATTGCGTCAGGCGAAGGATTTCATCCTGACGCAGGAAGGTCTGGAGGTCCCTCGGGTTCGCATATTCGCTGTCGATCTTGGTCGAATTATACGCAACATCGAACATCAATCCGTCCAGCATCCCCTGCGGACGCCACGTCAGGCCATAGCTCACCTGGGTGGATTTCTGAGGCTCAAGGTCCGGGTTCGACGCAACGACCAGCGGCACCACATAGCTTCCAGGGCGCGAACAGTCCGTCGTGCACTTGTACAGCGGGTCGTTGGAGATGGTCGTCGTGTTGCGTGTCGCGACCGGATTGAACAGCTGGGTATAGGGCGGCGCCTGGAAACCTTCCGTCCAGCGCGCGCGCAGGGCCAAGCCCTCGAAAGGCTCCCACCGCAGGCCGACGGCCGGCGTGGTGTTGGCGAAGGTGCTGGAATCGTAGAGCAGTTCTCCGCCCAGCGAATACGGCACGTTGTTCACCGTCCCGATCGGTCCTTCTGTCGTATAGCTGTCACGACGGGCGGCGAGGCTGAGCAGAAGCGATCGCATACCGGTGTAATTGAAGTTCTCGCCGAAGATCGGAACCCTCAACTCCGCGAAATAGGCATGTCGATCTCGGGTGACCGGATTGACGGTGCGAATCCGCACTTCCTGGCTGTCGGTGTCGTCGGCCGTCATCTCGGCGCCGATCGCATAGAACAGCTTGCCGGCCGGCAGCGTCCACAGGACGCCGTTCATACGTGCTTCCCAGTTCTGGGTGCCAGACGCGCGCGCCTCCCTCACCGGGATATAATAAAAGTCAGCGGCGCTGGACCCGCCGCCGTCGGCGGTGGACTTCCAAGGATTGAAGGCGAGGGTCGGATCGCTGCTGGTCAGGGCCAGGCACTGGCGATCAAACACGCCTTGAAGATAGTCGCGGTCGGCGCCGGTGACGCGATTTTCCGCCAGATTGCGATTGTAGCACTTCACCCCGCTCGGCGAGGTCGCATCCGCTTGGAAATCCACGACCGACTCCAGGTTCGGGCTCTGACCGGAGGTGTCGGCCTCGGAACGCGAATAGAGAAGCTCGATCTTGGTGTCCGCGTTGAACTGGTAGCTCAGGCCAGCATTGATGTTCCACTGGGTCGCGGTGTTCGAAATCCGCCCGGACGGCAGTTGTCCAGCCTCGACCTCCGCCTGAGGATTGTAGGCGACGATCGGCCCCGGGGTGAACCTGTCGAACGGATAGGCGGGGAATGGATTATAGGCCTGCCCCGGCGCCAGTTGAACTCTCAGCCCCTCCGAATAGCGAATGTCCTGTTCGCTCTCGGAACGCGTGTAGAGCGCATCCCCGAAGAACGTCAGCTTGTCCGTGATCTTCTGCTCGAAGTTCAGCGTAGCGCTGGTGCTTTCCGACTCCGGTCCGGCGAACTCGGGCACGAAATCAGGCAAGGCTTCCGCGCCGACAGTGATGAGGTCGGTCAGACTCGGGCGGCCGACGAAGCCGGGTCGCACGGTGAGGCCCTGGGCGACATAGCGGGCGTCGTAGGTGGGGGGTTCGAACGCATAGTAACCGCGGTCAATAACGCCGGGCTGCAGTCCCCGACTGAAGGACCGCGTATCGAAGGCGGTATCTCCGCCATAATAGCTGGAGTAGTTTTCGGTGACGAATCCGCTCTTGTGGTTGTTGACCGGTTTGCGGCGACTGAAGTCCAGCGTTCCCGAGATGTTTCCCGATCCCCAGGAATAGCCGGAGAACAGGCTGATGCGGCTGTTGTCGGCGTCATTGCTCGACACCTCGTGCTGGACCGTCAGCGTCGATCCGACGAAGTCCTTGCGCAGGATGAAGTTGATGACGCCGCCGATGGCGTCAGCGCCGTAGACAGCCGAGGCCCCGCCGAACGAGATTTCCACGCGCTCGACGGCGCTGAGCGGAATCCCGTTCAGATTGGCGAACCCGTCCTCGATGCCGGCGGCGCCCGCGACCCGTCGGCCATTGACCAGGATCAGGGTGTTGCCCGCACCCATGCCGCCAAGGTTCGCCGCCGACACGCCGAGCGAGCCGATCTGGGAGACACTGACCTTGTCGCGATTGGACAGCGGACCCCGCGCCCGCTCATTGGTGATCGCGCCGATGGTGGCGACGTTCTGCGGCAGGGTCCGGATCAACTGCTCGACGCTGGTCACGCCGCGCGCCTGAATCTCCTCCTTGGAGATGACGATGACGCGCGAGGTCGGATCCCCGCTCCCCAGTCGGCTGCCCGTCACCTCGACCGAGTCCACGACGGCGGCCTCGCCGGCGGTGTCGATGGCGGCCTGCTCGGCGCGCGCGCGTTCCTCCTCCGTCTTTTGCGGCGCCGCCGATTGCGCCCAGGCGCCGCCAGCCGATGCACAGAGCATCAAAGCCAACATCGAAGTGCTCATCGTCCTTGTCATAAGTCTCTCCCCCTGCCGGCTATGCCGGCGCAATTTCCACCTCCGTTGCACGGTGAAAGGAATGACGCGGTGTTCAGTGACCGGCAGAAATTCCGCAGCACGTTGCAACACCGTCATGGTTACGTCGCCAAGCTTGCACCAAACTGGCAGCACCAACGGCGTTCTGCTGAATTCGCCGATTTCAACACCCGCAAGCAATAATATTGCCCGGAGTGACGACGGAGACACAGCCCGTGCATGATCGAGCACAGGATCGGCCCATACCGGCAATCCCTTCCTTCAGACAGGGCAATGGAAACACCACGGGCGGGCGGATTTCCTACGCCCGTTCCGACGGAGGCGCTGTGTCCTTTGGTGGCGGCGACGGGTCTTCAGCGGGGCCCGCCCCTCAAGTCATCCGGGACGCCCCCCGCGGACGGGAGACCGATCTAGAGGGGCAGGTGCGCGCAATATCGGGCAATATAGTCATCCTGAGAGGGAAGCTTGTACGACGCTTCGCGCACCATCCTTCGCAGCCGCTCCAGGCTCGACATCAGTTGGGTCGCGCTCACTGCGTCGACGAGCGGGTGATGGCGTCGAGGCAGGATGTCCTGCCCCAGATAGACCGCGACCCAGCTCGGATGCAGGAACAGACCTTCTCGATAATCTTGAACGATCCCGCGCGCGCGGAATAGCTCGATCTTCTCCGAGAGCGTATCCGGCAGCGGCATGGTGCGGACATAATCCCAGAAGGGCGTGTCGTTCCGGGCGGTCGCGCAATAGTGCAGGATGATGAAATCGCGGATCCGGACGTATTCGAGATCCATCTGGCGATTGAACTCCGCCTCCGTCGCCGGGTCGATCACGGCGGTTGGCCAGAGTTCGATCAGCTTGGTGATGGCGATCTGGATCAGATAGATGCTGGTCGATTCCAGCGGTTCGATAAAACCCGAGGATAGTCCCACGGAGACGCAGTTGGCCGCCCAATTCCGCGTCCTCTGACCCGCCGTGAACTTCAGGACGTTCGGCGCCTTAAGCGGCTTGCCCTCAAGGCGCCCGACCAGTCGATCCAGCGCCGCAGCATCGTCGATGAAGGCGCTCGAATATACATAGCCGTTGCCGACCCGGTGCTGCAGCGGAATGCGGAACTGCCAGCCCGCTTCCAGCGCCGTGGCGCGGGTATAGGGGACGGTCGGCTGATCACTCTCGCACGGCAGGGCCACCGCCCGATCGCACGGCAGCCAGTGCGACCAGTCAGTAAAACCGGCCTTCAATGTCTGTTCGATCAGCAGCGCCCGGAATCCGGAACAGTCGACGAACAGGTCGCCCTCGATCTGACGCCCATCATCCAGCGTCACCTTGGTGATCGCCCCGCTCTCGCCGTCCTGCGCCACATTCTGGATGCGCCCCTCGATCCGGCGCACGCCCTCCGTCTCGGCCATGCCCCGCAGGAAACGGGCGTACAGGGTGGCGTCGAACTGATAGGCGTAGCGGTACGTCGACAACAGCGAGCGGGGATCATCGGACGGCGGGGCGAACCGACCCTCCCGCGCCGCCACGACCGGCAGCGAATAGTCGTCGATCGGTCCGACGTCCCCCAGCTCGCGTCCCCGCAGCCAGTAGTGATGAAAAGGCGCCTCCCCGCCCGGCGCGCCATAGTCGCCGAAGGGGTGGATGTAGCTGCCCCCTATCTGGCCCCAATTCTCGAACTGGATGCCCAGTTTGAACGTCGCCCTCGTGGCCTTCATGAACGCCGCTTCGTCGATGCCTAGGCGTTCGTTAAAGGCGCGGATGTGGGGCAGGGTGGACTCCCCGACGCCGACCGTCCCGATCGCCTCGGACTCCACCAGGGTGATCTGGACGCCCGAAGGCGCCACAAGCCGCGCGAGCGCCGCCGCCGTCATCCAACCGGCTGTTCCGCCGCCAACGATCACGACCCGTCGTACGGCTGTTGCGGATGGGATTGCAGTCGTCATCGCCCGCTCGTTTCAGGCGCAAACGCGCCGCATCTTGAGGTCCGGCACGATGGCCCGACCGGAAGGCCGCGACAACACCCCCGTTGTGACAGCGCTGTCAAGTGATAGACTCGCCGCTCTAATGCGGAGCGGATCGAGCCGCTCGCCTCGGAGGAAACCATGACACCCAAAACGCGCCTGTTGGCGGCGGCCGCCGCGCTTGCCTGCTTGCCCCCCGCGACTGCGACGGCTCATAATCTCAACGTCATTCGATTGAATCAGGCGGGCTTCGAAACCCACGGCCCCAAGACGGCGACCGTGCCGAATCCTTCGCGCCAGCCGCTTGACTGGCGTGTGCTGGACGAAGCCGGCCGACAGGTCGCCGAAGGCCGGACCAGTGTCTTCGGAGAGGACGCCGCATCCGGCGAGCACGTCCACACCGTCCTCTTTTCCGACATCCGCACGCCCGGATCCGCCTACCGACTTGTCGTAGGCGATCACGAAAGCCGGCCGTTCGCGATCTCCGATCATCCGTACCGGTCGCTGCAATACGACGCCTTCTCCTATTTCTATCAGAACCGCGCCGGCGTCCCGATCGACGTCAAGCATGTCGCCCGCCCCGATCTCGCTCGGCCGGCCGGACATGAGACGGAGACCGCCACCTGCTTTTCCGGAACAGACCAGTTGGGCACGGCGTGGCCCGGGTGCGACTACAGCCTCGACGTCAAAGGCGGTTGGTACGACGCCGGGGATCACGGAAAATATGTGGTGAACGGCGGCATAGCCGTGTGGATGCTGCTGAACGCCTATGAGAGAGCGCAGGTCAAGGGCGGCCAGGGCGCGGTCGCCTTCGCGGACGGAAAGGCGAATATTCCGGAAGCAGGCAACGGCGTCGACGATCTGCTCGACGAGGCGCGTTACGAGATCGAGTTCCTGCTGAGGATGCAGATACCGGAAGGAACCAAGGCGATGGTCCCTGTCGGCCCGCAACGGCGCGATCATCCGCTCCAGCTGACCGAGATCGACGCCGGGGGCATGGCCCATCACAAGGTCCACGACGCGTCCTGGACGGCGCTGCCGACCGCGCCGGCCGACGACCGGCAACGCCGCCTCCTCTATCCGCCCAGCACGGCCGCCACCCTCAATCTCGCGGCGGTCAGCGCGCAGTGCGCCCGGATCTGGCGCTCGATCGATCTTGAGTTCGCTCGACGCTGCGCGACCGCGTCGCAGCGCGCCTATCGGGCCGCGCTGCGCAACAGGTCGATCTTCGCGCAGGATCGCTTCCCGGGCGGCGGCGGCTATGGCGACGAGGATGTATCGGACGAGTTCTACTGGGCCACGGCGGAACTTTACGCCTCGACCGGCGCCGCCGCCTATCTCACCGCCCTGAAGACCTCGCCCTATTACCTGGGCGCTCCCCGGTCTGGCTCGACCGCCACGGGCGATCCCAGCTGGTCTTCCGTCGCCAGCCTGGGATCCATGACCCTGGCCCTGGTCCCCTCCCCCCTGCCCGAGGAGGACCGCGTCAGGGTTCGAGCCAATCTGGCGGCGAGCGCGCGGGCCTATGTCGAGGAAGGCTGGCAGTCAGGCTATGGCGTGCCTTTCGGCGGGGCCGATTATCCCTGGGGTTCCAACGGCGCCATCCTGAGCCGCGCCGTCGTCCTGGGCCTCGCCTTCGACTTCACCGGCGACTGGAACTACCGCAACGGCGTCATCCAGGCGCTCGACTATGTCCTGGGGCGCAACCCCCTCGATCAATCCTATGTCAGCGGGTACGGAGCCCGGCCGCTGCAGAACCCGCATCACAGGTTCTGGGCGCATGCGGCCGATCCCGCCTATCCGGCGCCGCCTGCGGGCGCCCTGTCAGGCGGCCCTAACAACCAGTCCATGACGGACGAGGTCGCCAAGACCCTCATCGGACGTTGCCGGGCCCAGACCTGCTGGGTCGACGACATCCGCGCCTACGCCCTGAACGAAGTCGCAATCAACTGGAACGCGCCTCTGGTCTGGACCACCGCCTTCCTCAACGACCACTGAGCAAAAAAAGGCGCGCCGTCCGGAGACGGCGCGCCAGGTTCGCTCAGGAAGCGATCGGGGAGAGGCTTTAGAAAGTCCCGCGGACGACGAAGGAGAAGCGACGGTCATTGCGGAACCACGACCGCGGCGCCTCCTGCAGGCTGTTGTCCAGCACCTGAAGGGTCTTGGTCGTTTCGTTCGTCAGGTTCACCGCCTGGACGCCGACCTTGATCCGATCGTTGATCGAATAGAACAGCGAGCCGTCCAGCTGGCCGGTCGCATCGGACATGATCGGCGAGAAGGGAACGATCTCGTCGCGCGTCGTCAGCAGGAACTCCGAGCGCCAGCTGTAGGCCAGGCGCGCCGAGATCTTGGCGTTCTCGTAGATGGCCGTGAAGTTGGCGTTGTGCTGCGACAAGCCTTCCAGAGAGAGTTGGCTGGTGTCGATCGCCGTCTCGCTGCCGCCGGGATTGGCTTTACCCGCGTCAAGGTTCTCCTGCGGGACCCCCGAGCTGTCGATATAGGTGTAGTTGGCCTGTATGCCGAAGCCCGACAGCCAGCCAGGCAGGAAGTCGTAGAACTGCTGGTAGGCCAGCTCCAGACCCTGGACGGTCCCTTCGTCCGAGCTGTTCATCGGCCCCCGGACATAGACGTCGAAGGTCTGGCCGTTGTTGGTCACCGAGCGCTCGTAGAAGCCGTTGGTGATCACGTCTTCCAGGGTCTTGTGGAACAGCGACAGGGTCAGGGATCCGGTCGGCGCGAAATACCATTCGCCCGACAGGTCGAACTGTCGCGACTTGATCGGGTCAAGGAAGGTATTGCCCGCCTGCGCTTCAAAGCCGAGGAAATCATTGTCCACGACGCGCGGCAGGATCGGCACCTGATCGCGGGTCAAGCCCAGGTCGGACCGGCGGATCGCTTCCGAATAGCCGAAGCGCATCAGGAACTCCGGCGTCAGGCCGAACTTGACGTTCAGGCTGGGAAGCCAGTTGCCGTAGCTGTGTTCCGCCGTCTCGGGGATCGAGGCGCCGGTGGCGAAGGCCAGGGCGGCGGCCTGCTGTTCCGGCGTCAGCTTGCAGAAGGCCGGCAGTTCGCCGCCGCCGACCGGCGCAGCGCAGGTCCCGCTGAAGACCTGGTTCGCCGTGGGGAAACTCAGCGCGCCTTCCGCCGAAATCTTGGTCTCCACATAGCGGACACCCAGGTTGCCGGTGATCGCGACGCTCTGTCCCCACACCGGCTCGGCGCCGTTGTTGAACTTGACCATCAGATAGGCGGCGGCGGTTTGCTCGTTGGTCGAGTTGATCTCGCCGGGCGTGAACGGCGTGCCGGGCACGACATTGGATCGGGCCGCCAGAGGAACCCAGCCGTTGCCGCCCCAGATGGCGTTCATCGACTGGACGAACGCAGTGGTCTCGGCATAGGAGCGGGCCGGGTTGCCCGCATAGCCGAAGGCGGTCACGGGAACGCCCATGCCGGCGAAGCTGTAGGGCGAAGCATGGTCGAGGCCGCCGGTGAAGCGCGGCGTCGCGACACCGCCCTGATCGAGCCAGACCGGACCGGTCGCGCCGTTCCAGATCTCCGACGTCACCCCCCAGTTATAGGCGGAGTTGCGGGTGGTCTGGTCGCGTTCGGCGAACCGGCCGCCGACCTTGACCGATTCAAGCCAGCCCGCGTCCAGATCATATTCGGCATCTGCCTTGAGGGCGTATTCGTCCCCTTCGCTTTGCTCGATGTGATCCATGGCGTTGCGCCAGAAGTAGTTGGCCGGATCCGCCAGGTAAGGATCGATCGGGCTGCCGTCGGGCGCCAGCAGGCTGAGCGACGGAAGGTCGCCCGTCAGATCGAGAACATCGACGGCGAAGAAGGAGTTCGTCAGCTGGAAATCGACCGCGTCCACGGTCGAGTCGACATACTGGGCGTCGAAGTTGAAGCGCAGGCGGTCCGTCGGCGTCCACTTGAAGTTGAAGCCGTAGTCGCTCGTCACATAATCCTGGACCACGCCCCGTTTCACGAACAGGTGCTGAATCCCATTCAGCGGCACGGAGGGATCGGCCGAACGCCAGTCGGCGATCGAAGTGATCGCGCCGCCGGTGAATATCCCATCCTCGTTGTAGGTCCAGTTGGTTCCGGCGAAGGGCCGGCGGTTGCCGGAATCGTCAACGACGGACTCGATGGCGCTCTCGAGCCAGGCCTGCTGTGAATCCGAGCGCAGATACTGGAGCGTGGCGATCATCTTGCGATCATTGGAGCGCCATTGGCCGGCTGCGGCGATGCCGTCGCGACGGCGGTCGAACTCCTGGGTGCGGAACGCCAGGCCCGACGGCGTCCAGCGGTCCTCGCCGTCCACGGTCGACAGACGATAGTTGAGGGATTGCAGGCCCTCGGCGCGGGAATCGAGTTCCGAATGAACCCCGCTCAGCAGCAGGCCGAACTCGCCCATCGGCGTTTCCCAGCGATCGCTGGCGAGCAGCGAAACGGTCGGCGCCAGATTGTTGCGCATGTCGCCCCAGCTGACCTCGGTGGTGAAGGCCACCATGCTGCCGGGCGCGTCAAAGGGCTTTCTTGTGTTGAGATTGACGGTGCCGCCGATGCCGCCCTCAATCATCTCGGCGGACGTGTTCTTGAAGACCTCGACGCTGCCCAGAAGCTCGGAGGGCACGTCGGCGAACGAAAGGTCCCGGCCGTTGTTGGCCGAGAAGGTGTCGCGTCCGTTCAGTTCCGATCGCACGAAGTTGAGGCCGCGGATCACCACGCCCGATCCTTCGACCGAGAAGTGGTCCGGGTCGTTCGCCCCCGCGAAACGGTTGATCGAAACCCCGGGCACCCGTTGCAGGGCTTCGGTCACCGAGCGGTCCGGAAGGGCGCCGATGTCATCGGCCGTCACGGCGTCGACGAAGACGTCCGAGCTTTCCTTGATGCGCTGCGCGCTGCGCAAGCTGGCGCGTATCCCCGTGACGACGACCTCTTCGACTTCCTGGGCCGTTTCGTCGGACACCGTGACGTCCTGGTCCGCGCTGGCGTCAGCGGCAGGAGCGGCGGTCTGGGCCATGGCCGGCCCGGCCAGCAGCAGCGCGCCGAAAGCGAGCGCCGAGGCGCCATGCATCAGCCGACGAGAATGCAGGACGACAGGCGTCGCCGTGGTGGTCTGGATCATTGAACTCCCCCTAAGAGACATGTTTTTTGGACGCGCTGACAGCGCTGTCAACGAAAGCGACTAGCATGAGCCCTCTGTATCGTCAATGTAATCAACACGTCCTGACCTGCCCAAAACCGAAAGACGCCCATGACACTGCTCGCCTCCGCGCCGCTCCATCCGGACGCAATACGTGAGGTTCTGATCGTCGGCGGCGGCACGGCGGGATGGATGACCGCAGCCGCAATGACGCGTCTGCCGGCCGGGATACGTGTTCGTCTGATCGAGTCCGAGGAGATCGGATCGGTCGGCGTCGGGGAAGCCACCATTCCTCCCCTTGTCACCTTCAACGCCATGCTCGGCATCGACGAAGCGAGCTTCATCAAGGCGACCCAGGGCACGTTCAAGCTCGGCATCGAATTCGTCGATTGGGGCCGACAGGGCGATCGCTACATGCATCCGTTCGGCGAGGTCGGGATGGATATGGAGGGGGTGAAGTTCCACCAACACTGGCTGCGACAGGCGCAGGGCGGCGACCCGACCCCCATTGAGGACTATTGCCTTTCGGCCGTCGCCGCACGCCTGGGACGCTTCACGCCCGCCAGCAGCGATCCCCGGACGGTGCTGGCCAGCCTGCGGCACGCCTATCATTTCGACGCGGCCCTTTACGCCGGCTTCCTGCGTCGCTTCTCCGAAGCGCGCGGCGTGGAGCGTGTCGAAGGCAAGGTCGTCGGCGTCAGTCTTCGGGATTCCGACGGCTTCATCGAGTCGGTCCGCCTTGCGGACGGCCGGCGACTGGACGCGGACCTGTTCATCGACTGCAGCGGCTTCCGGGGCCTCCTGATCGAGGAGGCGCTCGCCGCCGGATACGAGGACTGGAGCCATTGGCTGCCCTGTGATCGCGCCCTCGCCGTTCCTTCAGCCAATACGGGCCCGCTTACCCCCTTCACCCGCGCCACTGCGGATCGCGCCGGCTGGCGCTGGCGCATCCCGCTCCAGCAGCGCACCGGCAACGGTCATGTCTACGCCAGCGCATTTACGACCGACGAGGACGCCCGGGCGTCGCTGCTCGCCGGGCTGGAGGGCGAGCCGCTCGCAGAGCCGCGCCCCCTGCGTTTCACGACAGGACGCCGCCGTCGCCAGTGGGTCAGGAACTGCGTCTCCCTGGGCCTGTCATCGGGCTTTCTCGAGCCGCTGGAATCCACCAGCATCCATCTGATCCAGAGCGGGATATCCAGGCTGATGGCCCTGTTCCCGACCCGGCGGTTCGATCCCGTCCTGATCGACCAATTCAACCGCCTGTCCCAGACCCAGTTCGAGCAAGTGCGGGACTTCATCATCCTGCATTACAAGGCGACCCAGCGAGACGACACGGACTTCTGGCGGCACGTCGCCGCCATGGACGCGCCCGAGTCCCTCGAGCGCCGCATCGCGCTTTTCAGGGCCGGCGGACGCTTCATGCGTGACGGCGACGAACTCTTCAGCGAGGCGAGCTGGGTCGCGGTCTTCACCGGCCAGCATATCCTGCCGCAAGATCACGACCCGCTCGCCGACGGCGTTCCCTACGCCGCCATGGCCCGCAAGCTCGCAGGCCTGCGCGGCATTATCCGAAAGACGGCCGAGGCGATGCCGACCCACGAGACCTTCATCGCACGCTGTTGTCAGCCCCCCGCCTGATCTAGCCGGCCGGGCAGATCGCGTCGCCTTCATTGGCCGCCAGACGGATTTCGGACACCGACAGGGTCAGGGCGCCGGCGGTCTCGATCTGGAACGGGGTATCGACGGCGGTCAGATCCGCGCCGGCGTCACGGAAGCAACTCAGGCGAACCTTGAGGCTGCGCCATTCGCCCAGGGGCGCAGCGCCGAGGATTGCGGACATGTCCACGCGCCCCTGGCCGACAGACAGCGCGACCGAAGAAGCAGGTGCGGCGTCCACCCGGTAGCGGAAGGACAGGGCCATCTCGCCGTTGGCCTGACGGCTGACATCGATCGGCGTGCCCCAAATCTTGGCGCTGCCCGCGCCGGCGCCGGAAAAGGCGAACTGCTGGCCGCTCTCCTGCGCCAGGTCATCGACGGGGCGGACCGAAACAGCGTCTCGCGGGCTGGTCGCCGCCTGTACAGAACCAGGCTTGTTCTGACCGCCGGCGTCCGCAAGCATCAAGGCCCAGGGCGCGACATAGCGGCCGTCGACGAAGTAGCGATCGACACTGCCGATCTCGCCCACGACGCCGCTCTCTTCCGACAGGACGCCGACCCGACCGCCCTGCGCATAGGTCAGGCCGTAGCCATAGGCGAACTGAGGATCATAGCCGGGCTGGCCGACGTTCAGGGGTTCGCCCCTCGCGTCCTTGGGCCAGCTGAACGACAGCTTGCCGTTGAAGTCGGTGCGCGGCTTGCCCGCGGCATCGCCGATCAGGACGTCGGCTACGCCCCCGCCTTCCGTCCCCGGCAGCCAGGCGGCCACAAAGGCGTCCGAGGCGTTGATCTCGGGATTGGTCCACATGGGACGCCCGGACAGGAAGACCGAGACGGTGGGAATCCCCGCTGCGTGCAGGCGCTTCAGCGTCTCCAGCGGTTCGGTCGGCAGGAAGTCCAGCGTGTCGACGTCGCCCTGGAACTCGGCATAGGGGGTCTCGCCGAAGACGATGATCGCCACGTCTGGCTTTTGGGTGAAGCCGCCGTCAGGGCTGAGCGTCGCCTGACCGCCGCCCGCGGCGACCGCCTCCTGGATACCGCCCCAGATCGACTGACCGTTGGGGAAGTCGGCGTTGGTGTTCCCGGTCCCCTGCCAGGTCAGGGTCCAGCCGCCCGAAGCCTGGCCGATGTCGTCGGCATGGCCGGCGACCAGGACCCGCGCACCCGAGCGGATCGGCAGGACGGCGCCTTCGTTCTTCAGCAGCACCAGCGACTTGCGCACCGCCTCGCGGGCGATGGCGCGGTGGGCCGGGGAGCCGAGCTCGTTCAAACGGCCTTCCACAGGGCGTTCGTCGCTGAACAGGCCGGTCTTGACCTTGACCCGAAGAATGCGCCGCACGGCCTCGTCCAGACGCGCCGTCGGAATCTCGCCGGACCGCACCTGGGCCAGGGTGTTCTGATACAGAGGCTTCCAGCTATCCGGCGCCATAAGCATGTCGATGCCGGCGTTGACGGCCAGGGCGCAGCTCTCGTTCGAACAGCCGGGCAGTTGCCCATGAGCGTTCCAGTCGGACACGACGAAGCCGTCAAAGCCCAGCGGCCCGCGCAGGACGTCGGTCAGGATCGTCTCGTTGCCGGAGTGTTTGACGCCGTTCCAGCTGGAGAAGCTGGCCATGATCGACAGGACGCCGGCGTCGATGGCCTGGGGATAGCCGCCGAGATGGACGTCGATCATCTCCCGCTCATGCCCCTGGAAATCGCCTTGGTCCTTGCCCTCGAAGGTGCCGCCGTCGGCCAGGAAATGCTTGGCCGATCCGGCGATATGGCCCGCAGCCAGGGGGCTGTCTGCGGAAAGATCGCCCTGCAGACCCAGCGTCATCGGCGCCGCATAGGCGCGCTGAATTTCCGGATTTTCTGCATAGCCCTCATAGGCCCGCCCCCAGCGATCATCGCGCGGCACGGCCAGGGTCGGCCCGAAGGTCCAGTCCGCGCCGGTCACGGCGACTTCCAGCGCCGTGGCCTGGCCGATCCGGCGGATCAGGTCCGGATCCCGCGCCGCGCCCAGGCCGATATTGTGCGGAAAGATGGTGGCGCCGACGACATTGTTATGCCCATGAACGGCGTCGATGCCGTAAATCAAGGGTACGACCGTGCCCTTGCGTTGGGCGTTGGCCGCCCGGAACGCCTGCGCCAGGTCGACCCATTTCCCGGCCGAGGCGCGCTCGTCGCCCCCCGGGGAAGAGTTCCCTCCCGCCAGGATCGACCCCAGCGGATAGATCAGCAGGTCCTCCGGCTTGATCGAAGCAATGTCGGCCTGAATCATCTGCCCGACCTTCTCCTCGACCGTCATCCGCCCCAGCAGATCGGCGACAAAGGCCTCAGTCGCCGCGTCGGTCATGGCGGCGGGCGACGCCGCGTGCGGCCAGAGCGCGGGATCGGCGTGCGCCTCAAGGGCGACTGCATTCTTTTCCTGAGCCAAGGCCGCCAGTGGGCTGCAGGCGAGCATAGGAACCGCAAGGACAAGCGTGATCAGGGAGGCGGCGTTGCGCATGGTGAGGCCCACAGAGGAAGAGAGCGCCCGCCGCGAGCCCAACAGGATTGCCGCGCAACAGGCTTCAAGGTTTTCGGTCGAGACATCGATCGGCGCGGATCATACGCACCACCGCTTGAGGGAGGTCGGCTGAATCCAGAGGTCTCCCCGGCGCTCTCGTCCGTCTCGAAGAAAGGGTCCATGGATTTGACAGCGCTGTCAAGACGGGATGGATATGTGGCGCTCCGCTCGCGCCGGAATCTTCCCGGCCTAGACCGCGCCCGTCGATCTCCGCACGATAAGTTCGTAGGGAACGATCAGGCATCCCTCCAGGGACTGCTTCAGCGTCTCGTCCTGGACACCCGAGATCACCGGCATCAAATGCCGCGCCGCGATTGCGGCCATCTCGGAAACGGGCTGGCGGATGGTGGTCAGCGCCGTCGTACCGAACATGGCGGCCGGCGTATCGTCGAACCCGGCCACGGAGATATCCTCAGGCGCCCGAACGCCACGCGCCGCAGCGCCTTGCAGCACGCCGAGCGCGGTGTCGTCGTTGCTGGCGAAGATCGCTGTCAGCCCGAGGCCGGCGCCCAGGAAGGCGTTGATCGCCGAGACGCCGGACTGGAAGGTGAAATCGCCGTACGCGACTGCGCCGTCCGCGACGGACAGGCCGTTGTCCGCCATCGCGGACAGAAAGCCGTCGAGACGACGCCGGCTGGCGACATAGGCGACGGGGCCGGTGACGAAACCGATCCGACGGTGGCCCAAGGCGATAAGGTGCGCCGTCATGTCGTAGGCCGCCTGCCGTTCATCCATGGCGATGCAGACCCCCCGCTGGAGGTCACGCTCGGGTCCGATGCGCGCATAGGCGACGCCGGCTTCGTCGAGCACATCCAGCACAACGGGGTGATCCGAGTTCGGCGGCGTCAGGATGACCCCTTGAGGTCGGATGGAGGTCAGCAGGGCCGAAAGATCCCTGCCCAGGCTTTCGGACGCATAATCCACCAGTTCGATCATCAGGTGATGGTCTGTGCGTCGCACCTCCATAAGGGCGCCCATTTCGAGCCGGCTGAGGTAATCATTGCCCCGGCCGCTCCGCCAATGCTCGATCGTCAGCTCGGCGTCCACCAGCGCCGCGATGATCGATGAGGAGGCGCCCGCGAGGCTGCGGGCCGACAGACTGCGCCGATAACCCAGGCTCTCGACCGCAGCCATCACACGATCGCGCAGACCGGGGGTGACGTTGGCCTCGCCGTTCAGCACCCGAGACACGGACTTGATCGAGGCGCCCGCTGCGGCCGCCACGTCATAGATGGTGGCTCTCGCCATGCCGCTCCCCATCGCGCGAGCCTCCCTGACCAGACAGATCACTGCGCTCGGGCGTCACCGCATCCCTAATCCCGAGACGGCCCCTTTCGCAACCGCTCTCGGGCGTCCGCCGCAATCGCATCGCCGGATCGCTCCCGTGGCCGACGATTTAGGGGGCGGAGTCCAAATTGTTGACGACAGCGCTGTCAAAGCTGTTTGATACGTATCGACGATCTTTCGCGAATGGATACCGATGTCCCGCCCAAGTCCTGCTTTACAGATGATCTGTTTCATCGCGGCCGTGATGGCGTGCTGCCTCGTCATTCTTGCGATCAGTGGTCCGGCGCTCGCGTCCGCGTCGCAGGCGCCTACCGCTCGCCGAGCGGCGGATGAGATGGGCAAGGGATTCAATCTGGGCCAGATGTTCGACGCCGGCCAACACCCGCCGACGCTGGAGGCCGCCCGGGGCAAGATCGACGCCTACTATGACCGCGGCTTCCGCGTCGTCCGGATCCCCGTGACCTGGACGGAAGTCGTCGATGGCGGGACCCTGGCGGACCCGGACACCGGCGCCATTGATCGGGACGCCGAACGACTTGCGGCGCTGACAGCGGTCATCGACTACGCGCTCGCCAAACCCGGCCTCTACGTCGTGATCAACGCTCACCACGAAACCCGGCTGAAGGACGGCATGCGCGCCGACGTCCTCGAGCGACTCTGGTCGGATATCGCCAGCCTGTACCGCGACCGGGACCACAGGCTGGTCTTCGAAATCCTCAACGAGCCCCACTTCAGCAATCACGACGCGATGCCTGCGGACCGTCTGAGGGAAATGACCGGGCGCGCCTACAGGCGAATCCGGGCGAACGACCCCGAACGTGTGATCCTCATCGGTGGAAATCAGTGGTTCGGCGCCGACGAAATGGCCAAGACCTGGCCCGATCTCGAGGAGGTCGGCGGAGGGCGAGACCCCTACCTGATGGCGACCTTCCATCACTATAATCCCTGGACCTTCAACGGTGACAATCAGGGCGACTACGCCGATCCCTGGACCGAAGCCGACATTCACGGACCGATGCAGGTCATGGCCGAATGGGCAGGTTCGACCGGACAAGGCATGCCCGTGTTCATCGGCGAATGGGGCGTCGGCTGGCACAGCCGATTGGCCGCCATGGACTGCAACAACATCCGGCTGTGGTACGCCCGGTTCAACGCGCACCACGCGGCCCCGCTCGGCATGCCTACCGCGGTGTGGGACGATGGAGGCTGGTTCCAGCTCTACGACCACGAGAAGGAGGCCTTCAGCAGCAATCTCATCGACTGCATCGACGGCCAGTGTCGCTGGACGGGATCCGACCGTTTCAACGCGGATTGCGCATGATCCCTAGGCGCCTAGAGCGTCCAGCGGCGCGACCGTTGAGCGGCGCGGCGCCTTCCCAACGGATTCATCGTCGATGTGAAGGGCGATGAACTCACCTTTGCACCGACGTGAACGCGCCGCCGAAGGACTTCTATTTGCGGATCGAAGCCATTTTTCGGGTGCAAATAGAGTGCAGTGAGAGGTCGTTAAGAGGCCAAACCGTCGAAAAACTGTCAATCGGCGTCTAAAAGGGACCCCCTATCGGCGTGCAATAGGGACCCCCTTTTGAGGTTCGGGATGGACGTC
>NZ_JBXASO010000024.1:0-37298 GCF_058809375.1 Brevundimonas sp. GW821-FHT10E09
CCCCCCCCCCCCCCCCCCCCCCCCCCCCCCCCCCCCCCCCCCCCCCCCCCCCCCCCCCCCCCCCCCCCCCCCCCCCGGCCCGCGCGCCGACGTCCGACGCTCCGCACCTCGTGCGCCCTCGCCCCCTCCACCCCGCTACGCGCGGTCCCCCTCCCCCAAGGGGGGAGGATCGCATGACCGAAGTCGCCGTCATCGCCTATGGCGCCGGCAATATCGCCTCGGTCCAGTTCGCGCTCGAGCGTCTGGGCGCGACCGTGCGCCTGACCGACGATCCCGCCGTGATCGCCGAGGCCGAACGGGTCATCCTGCCCGGCGTCGGCGCGGCCGGCTACGCCATGGCCCGCCTGTCCGAACTGGGCCTGATCGAACCGATCCGCGCCTTCCCCCGCCCCCTGCTGGGCGTCTGCCTGGGCCAGCAACTGCTGTTCGAAGCCAGCCAGGAGGGCGAGGCCGTCGATCTGCTGGGCTTCATCCCCGGCGCCGTGTCCCGACTGGAGCCGGCGGGCCCCCTGCCCGTGCCGCATATGGGCTGGAGCCGGCTGACGCGCGACCGCGACGACCCGCTGCTGGAGGGGGTGGCCGACGGCGCCTACGCCTATTTCGTCCACAGCTATGTCTGTCCCGACGGCCCCGCCACCCTGGCCCGCGCCGACTATGGCGGCCCGGTCCCCGCCGTGGTCCGCGCCGCCAACCGCTGGGGCTGCCAGTTCCACCCCGAACGCTCGGCCGAGGCCGGCGCGACCATCCTCAGGAACTTCCTGGGCCTGCCCGAGGATCCATCATGCTGATCTATCCCGCCATCGACCTGAAGGACGGCGTCTGCGTGCGCCTGATGCACGGCAAGTTCGACCAGGTGACCCGCTATGACGAACAGCCGGCCACCCGTCTGAGCGCCTTCGCCGCAGAGGGGGCGGAATGGATCCACGTCGTCGATCTGGACGGCGCCGAGGCCGGCGAAGCCGTGCAGCACGCCCTGATCGGCGAACTGACAAAGGCCATCGACGTCAAGATCCAGTCCGGCGGCGGGGTGCGCAGCGCCAACGACGTCGCCAAACTGCTGGACTCGGGCGTCTCGCGCGTCGTCGTCGGTTCGCTGGCGGTGACCCAGCCGAATGATGTCGCCGCCTGGCTGAAGGGGTTCGGCGCCGAGCACATCACCCTGGCCTTCGACGTCAAGATCGAGGACGGCGTGCCCGTGCCCGCCCTGAAGGGCTGGACCCAGTCATCGGGCGTCGATCTGTGGACCGCCCTCGACCGTTATCCCAAGGGACTCTTCAAACACCTGCTGGTCACCGACGTCGGCCGTGACGGCGCCATGACCGGCCCCAATCTGGAGCTTCTGGCCGAAATCCGCCGCCGTCGCCCGGACCTGGTGCTCCAGGCCTCGGGCGGGGTCTCGTCGCTGGACGACATCGCGGCGGTCAAGTCGCTGGGCTGCAACGGCGCCATCGTCGGCCGCGCCCTTTACGAGAACCGCTTCACCCTGCCCGACGCCATAGCGACGGCGGCATGACGGCCCAGTCTTCAGCCAGGAGGGCGGTCCAATGACCGCCCGGCGCATAATCCCCTGCCTGGACGTCAAGGACGGCCGGGTGGTCAAGGGCGTGAAGTTCGTCGGCCACGCCGACATGGGCGACGCGGCGGAGCTGGCCGCCCGATACCGCGACGCGGGCGCCGACGAACTGGTCTTCTACGACATCACCGCCAGCCCCGAGGGCCGGACCCTGGACTATGGCTGGATCAAGGACATCGCCCGGCTGCTGGACATCCCCTTCTGCGTCGCCGGCGGCATCCGCAGCGTCGATCAGGCCGCCCGCTGCCTGGACCACGGCGCGGACAAGGTGTCGATCAACTCCCCCGCCCTGGAACGCCCCGAACTGATCGCCGATATGGCCGCGCGGCTGGGCGGGCAGTGCGTCGTCGTCGGCGTCGACAGTCGTCTGGAGGACGGCGAATGGGTGGTCCACAAATACACCGGCGATCCCGATGCGCGCCGCCGCGCCGGCAAACGCACCCTGGACTGGCTGGACGAGGCGCAGAGCCTGGGCGCCGGCGAGATCGTGCTGAACTGCATCGACCAGGACGGGGTGCGCAAAGGCTACGACATCGAACAGCTGTCCGCCGCCCGCGCGCGCCTGACCATCCCCCTGATCGCCTCGGGCGGCGCCGGCGCGCCCGAGCATTTCAAGGATGTGTTCAATCAGGCCGACGTCTCCGGCGCCCTGGCCGCCAGCGTCTTCCACACCGGCGCCATCGCCATCCCGGACCTGAAGGCCTATCTGGCGGGCGAAGGCCTGGAGATGCGGATATGATTCCTGACCCGCAATCCTCCCCCCTTGGGGGAGGGGGACCGCCGCGCCTCTTGCGCTGTGGTGGAGGGACCCCGCCCGCGCGCCGCCGCCCGATGTTCCACACCCCGCACGCCCCTACCCCCTCCACCACCCTTCGGGCGGTCCCCCTCCCCCAGAGGGGGAGGATTTTTGAGGAGAGGATCCCATGATCGACCCCGCTGCCATCGATTTCGAAAAAGGGAACGGCCTGGTTCCCGTCGTGGTGCAGGACGCCGCCACGCTTCAGGTCCTGACCCTGGCCTATATGGACCGCGCCGCCCTGGACGAGACCATCCAGTCCGGCGAGGCCACCTTCTTCTCGCGTTCGCGCGGCGGACGCTGGCGCAAGGGCGAGACCTCGGGCGACCAGCTGCACGTCGTCGGCATCACGGCCGACTGCGACAGCGACGCCCTTGTCCTGTCGGTCAACCCGGTCGGCGACGCCTGCCACCTGCACCGCACCAGCTGTTTCGGCGCGGCCGACGCGCCGGGCCTGGGCCGCATCGCCCGGCTGGAACAGACCATCGCCGAACGCGCCGCCGCAGATCCGTCCGAAAGCTGGACCGCCAAACTGATGGCCCAGGGCGTCAAACGCATCGCCCAGAAGGTCGGCGAGGAGGGCGTGGAGACCGCCTTGGCCGGCGTCGCCGGCCCGGACGAGGAACTCGCCAGCGAGGCTGCGGATTTGATCTATCACCTCTTGGTGCTTCTCCACGCCCGTAACATGGTGTTTCAGGACGTGCTGGACGTGTTGGCCTCGCGTGCGGAAGCGGGCAAAGCCCCCGGCTAAGGCCCACCAAGACGAGGCCGAACCCTAAGGACGTGCATTCCCGCCCCGGGGATGATCGAGGAAATTGCGATGGCGGCTCTCATTCTGTTCGGCGGCGGCGGCGATCTGGCGATGCGCATGCTGCTGCCTTCGCTCTATTTCCTGGAGCATGACGGCCTCCTGCCCGAGGATCTGAAGATCATCGGCGCGGCCCGCTCCGAGGAGACCCCCGACGAATATGTGGCCAAGGTCCATGACGCCGTGAAGGCCAAGGCCGAGGCGGACAGGGCCTGGGACGACCACTCCTGGGCCAAGATGAAGGCCCGGCTCGACTATCTGGCCGTGGACGCCACCGATCCCGCCAGTCTGAAGGGCCTGAAGGACCGCGTCGGCGACGGCGAGGTCACCTCCTTCCTGGCCGTCTCGCCCTCGCTGTACGGCCGCATCGTCACGGCGATGAAGACGGCGGGCCTGGCCGAACGCAACTGCCGCATCGTGCTGGAGAAGCCTGTCGGCCGCGACCTCAAGTCCTTCCGCGAGATCGACGACGCCGTGTCCCACGCCTTCAGCGAGGACCAGGTGTTCCGCATCGACCACTATCTGGGCAAGGAGACGGTCCAGAACCTGACGGCGCTGCGCTTCGGCAACACCATCTTCGAGCCGCTGTGGAACAATCTGACGATCGACCACGTCCAGATCACCATCGGCGAGACGGTGGGCGTCGGCGACCGCTGGCCCTATTACGACGAGTACGGAGCATTGCGCGACATGCTCCAGAACCACATGCTCCAGCTGCTGTGCCTGGTGGCCATGGAGCCGCCGTCGGACCTGGATCCGGAATCGCTGCGCAACGAAAAGGTCAAGGTGCTGCGGTCCTTGCGGCCCATCACCCCCGAAGAAGCCGAACGCGTCAGCGTGCGCGGCCAGTATGTGGCGGGCGTGTCCGAGGGCAAGCCGGTCAAGGGCTATGACGAGGAGCGCGGCGCGGATTCCGACACCGAGACCTTCGTCGCCATCCGCGCCGACATCGACAACTGGCGCTGGGCCGGCGTGCCCTTCTTCATGCGGACCGGCAAGCGTCTGCCCGAGAAGCGCACCGAGATCGTCATCCAGTTCAAGCCCGTTCCCCACTCGATCTTCGACAATGAAGAAGGCGAGGCGCCGGCCAACCGCATGATCATCGAGCTGCAGCCCGAGGAAGACATCTCGCTGACGGTGATGAACAAGCGCCCCGGTCTGGACAAGCGGATGCAGCTTCAGCCCATCACCATGAGCCTGTCGTGGGGGGTGGACGGCAAGTCGGCCGCCCCGCCGCGCCGCCGCATCGCCTACGAACGTCTGCTGCTCGACGCCATGGCCGGCGACTCCACCCTGTTCGTCCGCCGCGACGAGGCGGAACAGGCCTGGAAATGGGTCGACGAGGTCGCCGAGGCCTGGGCCGAGTCCGGCCAGAAGCCCGACGAATATGTCGCCGGAACCTGGGGCCCCGACAGCGCCGACATGCTGATGATGCGCACCGGCCGCGACTGGAACACGACCAATGTCTGAGACGCCCGTGATCGAAACCTTCCCCACCGTCGACGCCTGGGCCGAGGCCATCGCCGCCCGCCTGTCCGAGACCCTGGGCGGCGCCGTCCGCGACAACGGCGCCGCTGTCTTCGCCGGCCCCGGCGGCACGACCCCCGCCCCCGTCTATCGCCGCCTCGCCGCGACCGATCTGGACTGGGCCAGGATCGCCGTCACCCTGGTGGACGAACGCTACGTCCCTGAGACCTCGCCTGAGTCCAACGCCCGGCTGATCCGCGACGTCCTGCTGCAGGACAAGGCCGCCGCCGGCCGGTTCATCCCCCTCTATACGCCCGAGGTCACGGTGGACCGCGCCGCCATCGTCGCCGCCCACGCCCTGGCCGATGCGGGCGGGCGTTTCGACGCGGTCCTTCTCGGCATGGGGGAGGATGGCCATATCTGCTCCATGTTCCCCAACAGCCCCACCCTGAAGACCCTGCTGACCCCGACGCTGAAGCCGACCGTCCTGGGCGTGCCCCACGGCCGCGACGGCGCGGCGCCGACCATCGAGCGCCTGTCGATCAACCTGCCCTATCTGATGTCCGCCGGCCGGGTGATCCTGGGCCTGAAGGGCGAGGCCAAGCGCCGCGTCTTCGAGCAGGAGGCCCAGGGCGATCCTAGGATCCAGCCCATCGCCGCCCTGATCGCCGCCGGCGTTCCCCTTGAAGTTCTGTACACGGAAGCCAGCTGACATGACCCTGCACCCCACGGTGGCCGCGGTCACCGCCCGGATCGTCGAGAAAAGCCGCGCGACCCGCGCCGACTACCTGCGCCGCATGGACGCCGCCCGCGACAGCGGGACCGGCCGCGCCAAACTGTCCTGCGCCAACTGGGCCCACGCCTTCGCCGGCCAGACCATCGCCGACAAACTGACGGCCATGGACGGGTCCAAGCCCAACCTGGGCATCGTCACCGCCTATAACGACATGCTGTCGGCCCACCAGCCGTTCGAACGCTTCCCCGGCGTAGTCCGCGAAGCGGTGCGTCAGGTCGGCGCCACGGCCCAGGTCGCCGGCGGCACCCCCGCCATGTGCGACGGCGTCACTCAAGGGCGCCCCGGCATGGAGCTGTCGCTGTTCAGCCGCGACGTCATCGCCATGTCCACGGGCGTGGCCCTGACGCATGACGCCTTCGACGCCGCCCTGATGCTGGGCGTCTGCGACAAGATCGTGCCCGGCCTGTTCATGGGGGCCCTGGCCTTCGGCCACCTGCCCGTCGTCTTCGCCCCCGCCGGCCCCATGCCCTCGGGCATTCCGAACGCCGAGAAGGCCCGCGTCCGCGCCGAGTACGCCCAGAACAAGGTCGATCGCCAGACCCTGCTGGAAAGCGAGATCGGCTCCTATCACTCGCCCGGCACCTGCACCTTCTACGGCACGGCCAACTCCAACCAGATGATGATGGAGCTGGCGGGGCTGCACATGCCCTCGACCGCCTTCGTCCATCCGGACACCGGCCTGCGCGACGCCCTGACCGCCGCCGCCGCCCAGCGCGCCGTCGAACTGGCCCGCAGCGGCGAGAGCCGCATGGCCGACGTCATCGACGAGAAGTCCATCGTCAACGCCATCGTCGCCCTTCTGGCCACCGGCGGCTCGACCAACCACGCCATCCACCTGGTCGCCATGGCGCGGGCGGCGGGCGTGCTGATCGACTGGACCGACATGGACGAGCTGTCGTCCGTCACCCCCCTGCTGGCGCGGGTCTATCCCAACGGCTCGGCCGATGTGAACGCCTTCCAGGCCGCCGGCGGCGTCGCCTTCGTCGCCCGCGAACTGGCCCAGGCCGGCCATATCCACTCGGACGTGACCACCATCATGGGCAAGGGAATCGAGCCCTATTTCCAGGAGCCGTCGATGGTGGACGGCCAGCTGGTCTGGCGCGACGGGGTCAAGGAAAGCCTGGATCTCGACATCCTGCGCCCCGCCTCCAACCCCTTCGACAAGGAGGGCGGCCTGCGCCTGGTCAAGGGCGACCTGGGCCGGGCCGTCATCAAGGTCTCGGCGGTCAAGCCCGAGAACCGCATCGTCGAGGCCCCCGCCGCCGTCTTCGAAACCCAGGAAGACGCGCTCCAGGCCTTCAAGGACGGCAAGCTGTTCCGCGACGTCGTCGTGGTCCTGCGCTTCCAGGGGCCCAAGGCCAACGGCATGCCCGAACTGCACAGCCTGTCGCCGGCTCTGTCCGTCATCCAGGACAAGGGGTTCAAGGTCGCCTTCGTCACCGACGGCCGCATGTCGGGCGCCAGCGGCAAGACCCCCGCCGCCATCCATGTCTCGCCCGAGGCCCTGGCCGGCGGCCCCCTGGCCCATGTGAAGGACGGGGATGTTATCCGTCTGGACGCCGAGGCCGGGGTTCTGACCACGGTGGGCGTCGGCGATCTGTCGGCCCGTCCCGCCGCCGCCCGCGCCGACGCCAACGCGGCGGGCACGGCCTGGGGCTATGGCCGCGAGTTGTTCGCGGCCTTCCGCCACGTCGTCACCACCGCAGAAGAAGGCGCCACCGTCTGCTTCGCCTTCCCCAGCGGCGCCCAATCGCATACGGACACGCCGCCCGATCCCAACTTCGTCGACCGGACCGTGGACGCCTGATCCACCGAACCGACCGCAGGAAACGACCCCATGAATGACAAGACCCTCCTCGTCGGCGACGTCGGCGGCACCAACGCCCGTTTCGCCCTGGCCCGGATGGTGGACGGCAAGCCCGTGCTGGACCACCATGAGAGCTTCCCGGCCGAGCGCTATCCCACCTTCCTGAAAGGCGTCGCCGCCTTCATCGACGGCTGCGAGATCAAGCCGACCGGCGGCGTCATCGCCGTGGCCGGCCCCGTCACCGACGGCGCCATCGACCTGACAAACTCGCCCTGGCAGGTGTCCGAAAGCGAGCTTCAGACCCTGGGCCTGAAGCCGGTCAAGCTGATCAACGACTTTGAAGCCCTGGCCTGGGGCGCCCCCATCGTACCCGAGGACCAGTTGGAAAGCCTGGGCGGCCCCGTCGACGGCGACCCCCACTGCACCGTCGCGGTGCTGGGCCCCGGGACCGGCTTCGGCGTCTCGGCCCTGATCCGCGACGCCCACGGCAAGGAAATGGCCATGCCGTCGGAAGGCGGCCACGCCTGCTTCCCCCCCGGCGACCCGGTCGAGGACGAGATCCTGCGCATCCTGCGCCGCCGCTATGACCGCGTCTCCATCGAACGCCTGATCTGCGGCCCCGGCCTGCTGAACATGCACCGCGCCCTGGCCGAGATCGACGGCCGCGAGACCCATATCGAGGATCCGGCCCAGATCACCGAGACGGCCATGAAGGACCCCAACAGCCCCTGCGGCGCCACCCTGGCCCGTTTCTGCGCCATCCTGGGCGCCGTCGCCGGCGACATCGCCCTGACCACGGGCGCGCGCGGCGGCGTCTATATCGCCGGCGGCATCGTCCCCCGCATCCTGCCCTTCATCAAGGCGAGCCCCTTCCGCCAGCGGTTCGAACGCAAGGGCCGGTTCAAGGAATATATGCAGGACATCCCGACCAAGGTGATCATGCACAAACACGCCGCCCTTCTGGGCGCCGCGCGCGTGGCCTTCGCCGAAGCCGAGGGCTGACGCCTCTCGAAAACTCACGGCGGCGTGAACCCATCCGCCGCCGTGACGTTTCCTCCGCTCCAAAAAACGGAAGGAAACGCCATGAAAAAGTTCGCCATCGCCGCCGCCTCGCTGTTCGTCCTCTCGGGCGTCGCCGCCTGCGGTGAAAGCGCCGCCGACCGCGCCGCCGAAAGCCGCGCCGACGCCGTCGAGGCCCAAGGCGAAGCCCGCGCCGACCAGCTGGAAGCCCAGGCCGACGCCGCCCCGACCGACGCCCAGGAAGACGCCCTGAACCGTCAGGCCGACCAGGTCGAGGAAAACGCCGACCGCCGCGCCGACCAGATCGAGCAACAGGGCGGCAACGCCGACGGCGGCATGACCACCCACAACACCCCGACCACCAACTAAGGTCGGCGTCTAGGCGATCCGTCGCCCCGCCCCCCGTCCGTCATCCTCGGGCTTGACCCGAGGACCGGGCGCGGGGCGGTCTGTGCTTCGCGTGTTCGCACCAGCGGCGGATCATCCGATCCTCGGGTCAAGCCCGAGGATGACGGGAGGGCGGCCACGGCACGAAGGCGCTGGTCCGCTTCACATAGTCCGCATACCCCGGCCGCGACCTGTTGATCGCCTTCTCCGTAATCCCGATCCCCGACCAGCGCGTCAGGGTGAAGGTCAGGAAGATCGGCCCCGCGATCGACCACAAGCCGACGCCCGTCTCGGCCGCGATCAGCCACAGCCCCCACCAGACGCAGGCGTCGCCGAAATAGTTCGGATGCCGCGTATAGCGCCACAGGCCGGTATCCAGCACCTTGCCCTTGTTCGCCGGATCGCGCTTGAACGCCGCCAGCTGGGCGTCGCCGACGCTTTCGAACACGATCCCGACCACCGCCAGCACCGCCCCGAGCCCGGCTATAACGCCCAAGCCCGGCTGGGCCGCCACCTGACCCATCTGCACCGGCAACGACGTCAGCCAGGCCAGCACGGCCTGGGGCAGAAACACGAACAACAAGGCCGTCTTGGCGAACGACCAGCCTTTGTTGCGTTCCTGATCCTCGACGATCTGCACATACCGCCCATCCGCCCCGCTCGCCCGCCAGCGCCGGAACAGGTGCAGGCCCAGCCGCAACGCCCAGACCGCGCACAGCCCGACCAGCAGCGCCTTGCGCGCCGGATCACCGTCGGCGCGCGGCAGGGTCGCCACCGCCAGCAACAACATGCCCAGCGGCCAGACCGCGTCGATGAAGCTGACGTCCTTCAGCTTCAGCGCGACCCGCCACAGGCCGAGCATCACGGCGACGATCAGGGCCAGGTTCAGTCCCAGCAGGAGGAGAATGTCGATCAGGGTCATGAGCCTGATACGGCGGCGGGGCGGATGTGGATCGCGCCGGCCAGAACACCTCTGAATACCCTCTTACACTCGCCTTGATAGGCACGAGCTGCATTTGCTGTACCTTGAAGCCTGCTTGAAGCCCGGGTGGAGACGTCGCGTGGAGATCAAGAGTTTCAAGAGCAAGGGCCTGAAGGCCCTGTACAAGGCTGAAAAGGGGGAGACCGTCAAAGACGTTCCAGCCGACTTGACCAAGAAGCTCCAGGCTCAGCTGACCCTGCTTCAATCCGCCTCAAACATTC
This sequence comes from Brevundimonas sp. GW821-FHT10E09, assembly GCF_058809375.1. Taxonomy (NCBI): domain Bacteria; kingdom Pseudomonadati; phylum Pseudomonadota; class Alphaproteobacteria; order Caulobacterales; family Caulobacteraceae; genus Brevundimonas; species Brevundimonas sp. GW821-FHT10E09. The sequence continues at coordinate 9,858 of NZ_JBXASO010000024.1, forward strand.
ATCAGATCGTTTCGATGGGCATGTGGAAGGTTCACGAGCTCAAACCCAAGTCGTCGGGAAAGTGGTCGATGTGGGTGACGGGAAACTACCGCCTGACCTTTTGGTTGGACCCCGACACCAATGCGATCTCCGACGTGGATCTTGAGGACTATCATTAGCGGGGTCGGACGACCGATCCGCCCTCAGACTTGAGCATCCTCATCTTGACGGGGCCGCCCCTGAGATGTATCGCTTAACGATACAAACGTCACATACTTGGTGACGAGGCCCGCGTCGCAACATGGAGGCCCCATGACCAAGATGACCGCTCCCACACACCCAGGAGAGATCATTCGGGACCATATTCTTCCCGCTTTCGGCCTGACGATCGTGAGCGCGGCCGAGGCTCTGGGCGTCGCGCGTCCTGGCTTCAACACGATGTTGAACGGCAAGCGGGCGCTGACGCACGAAATGGCGCTCAAGATCGAAGCCCTGACCGGCGTGTCTGCTGAAATGCTGACCAACGCTCAAAACGAATACGATCTCGCCGAAGCCCGCGCCCGTAAACGGGAGATCGTCGCAGGCATCAAAAAACTTCAGCCCATCGCGGCCTGAGACTCAGTCCGGCTCGACGACCGTCAACTCAGGCCACCGCCCCCGAGCATTCTCGATGGTCTTGGCCCAGCCCTTGGCCAGCGGACGATTCGGGTTCGGCCGGACGACCATGGCGAACACATCCTCCAGCCCGAAGGGCGCCGCCACGGTGATCGCGTCGTCCGCCTCCAGCCGCACCCCGACGGCGAAGGTCGGGGCCACGAACCGGCCCAGGGCCTCGTCAGTCGAGTACAGCGGCGCATAGGGCTCGCCGAACCGGTTCTGGAACCACAGGTGCACCCGCGCCTGGTTGCGCACCTCGACCTGGCTGCGGAAGGGTTCGTCGAAGGCGGCGGCGACCTGTTTGATCACGACGTCCTCGGCTTCGTACGACAGGTCCGCCCCGTCGAAATAGGCCAGGTCATAGTCCTTGATCCCGTAACCGGCCGGCCGCCCCGTCTTGGCGTTCCACACAGCCTGATAGATGGCGCCCGACACCAGCCGCCAGTCCGGCAAGTCCAGCGCCCGCACCGTCCGCAGGACGTGCATCAGGCCGGGATCGGCACGGACGACAGCGATCAGTTCCTCGGTCAGGGCGTCGTTCATCCCCGCACCGGCCAGCCGTGATCCAGCGGCCCGTGTCCGCCGCCCAGACCCGGCGCCCGCCGGATCGCCTCGCCGACATAGGCCCAGGCTTCGGCCACCGCGACCTCCAGCGGCCGGCCCAGGGCCAGGCCCGCCGCGCAGGCGCTCGCCAGGGTGCAGCCGGTGCCGTGGGTGTGGCGGGTGTCGATCCGCTCGGCCTCCAGCACCGTCTCCCCGTCGGCCGTCATCAGCAGGTCGATCACCGTCGGCCCGTCCACATGACCGCCCTTCATCAGCACCGCCCGCGCCCCCATGGCCAGCAGGGCCTCGCCCGCCCGCCTCTGGCCGTCGATGTCGCGCACCGCCAGCCCGGTCAGGGCCTCGGCCTCGGGCGCATTGGGGGTCAGAAGGGCCGCGCGCGGGATCATCAGCCGCTTCACCGCGTCCACCGCCGCATCGGGCAGCAGCGGATGCCCGCCCTTGGCGACCATGACCGGATCAACCACCGCCGGGGCGTCCGCCTCGTCCAGCAGGGCCGCCACCGTCTCGACCACCTCGACCGAGCCCAGCATGCCGGTCTTGACCGCGTCGGTCCCGATGTCCTCCAGCACCGCCCGCGCCTGGGCCGCGATCAGTTCCAGCGGCAGCGGATGGACGCCGTGAACCCCCAGGGTGTTCTGCACCGTGATCGCCGTGATCGCGGTGGCGGCGAACCCGCCCATCATCGTCACCGCCTTGATGTCGGCCTGAACGCCCGCGCCCCCGCCGCTGTCCGACCCCGCCAGGATCAGGACTCTGCCCCGATGAAGGCTCATGCGTGGGCTCCCGAGAACAGCTTCAGCCCCACGATCCCCGCCACGATCAGCAGAATGCACACCGCCCGCACCGCCGTCGCCGGCTCGCCATAGACGACGATCCCCACCAGGGCCGCGCCCACGGCGCCGATCCCGGTCCAGATCGCATAGGCCGTGCCGATCGGCAGCTTCTGCGTCGCCACCCACAGCAGGATCATGCTGGCGGCCAGCGCGACCAGCACGCCCAACGAGGTCAGCGGCCTTTGCAGGCTGACGTTCTTCAGGCCGGACGCCCACAGCACTTCCAGCAGACCGGCGACGACCAGCGTCACCCACGGATTGATCGACATGACCCAGGACATGCCGCCCAGATGGCCCAGCCGGTCCGCCGGGGCAAGCGTCGGCTTACCCGCCCAGCGGCCCCTTGAAGATGAAGAAGGCCCCCAGGCCGATGAAGCCGAACCCGACCAGATGGTTCACCGTCAGCTTCTCGCCCAGGTACAGCACCGAGAATCCGGCGAAGACCAGCAGGGTGATCACCTCCTGCATCGTCTTCAGCTCCGCCGCCGAATAGACCTGATGCCCGATCCGGTTGGCCGGCACCGCCAGCCAGTATTCGAAGAAGGCGATCCCCCAGCTGGCCATGACCAGCAGCCACAGCGGCTTGAGATCGAACTTCAGGTGTCCGTACCAGGCGAAGGTCATGAAGACGTTCGACAGGGCCAGCATGACGATGGGGGCGATATAGGGGCTCAGAGGCATGGGCTTTGATCAGGACGACGGTTCGCTTCGCCCCTACACCGGCCGCGACCTCGCGTCGCGGGTCTTCAGCCCGCCGCCGCCACCGCGGCCAGCAGCTTCAGCGCCTGGACCGTCTCGCGCACGTCATGGACCCGCACCATCCGCGCCCCGCGCCGCGCCCCCTCCAGCGCCAGGGCCAGCGAGCCGCCCAGCCGGTCGGTCGCCTCGACCGCCGTGGGATCGACCGCCTGGATCGTCCGCTTGCGGCTGGCCGCGTACAGCACCGGGAACCCCAGCGCCGCCAGTTCGCCCAGCCGCGCCGTCAGCGCCATATTGTGCTCCAGCGTCTTGCCGAACCCGATGCCCGGATCCAGCCAGATATTCTCCCGCGCCACCCCCGCCGCCATCGCCGCCCCGGCCCGGTCGCGCAGATAGTCCCGCACCTCCGCCACGACGTCGCCATAGCGGGGGTCGGCCTGCATGGTGCGCGGCTCGCCCTTCATGTGCATCAGCACCACCGCGCAGCCCAGCTCGGCCGCGACCGCCAGACTGTCGGGCGCCTGGCTCAGGGCCGTCACATCGTTCCACATCGTCGCCCCGGCCGCCACGGCGGCGCGGGCCACGGCGGGCTTCATCGTATCGACGCTGATCGGCCCGCCCCAGCGGGCGCGAACCGCAGCGATAACCGGCGCGACCCGCTCGATCTCCTCGGCCTCGCCCACCGGCTCCGCCCCCGGCCGGGTGCTCTCGCCCCCGATGTCGAGCACGTCCGCCCCCTGCTCGACCAGCCGCATCGCATGGTCCACCGCCGCCGCCGTCGAGGCCCACCGTCCGCCGTCCGAGAAACTGTCCGGCGTGACGTTCACGATCCCCATGACCTGCGACAAGACGGACATCGGCGAGGTTTGACTTTCACGCTTCATGAGATCAGCCTCTAGACGTGATCACCCCGCTCGTCAGCCAGGCTCGACGCCTTTCTTACGCAGGACGCCTCGTCGCAGGCGACTGACCCGGAACGGCCGCGCGCCTTTCGCCCCGTTCCGGGCGACGATCTGAACCCCGATTATCCTCAGCCTTCATGTGACGCGCGAATGCGCGCCTGCAGGCGTCTCCGATCAAAGAGCCGAACCATGACCCAATCCACCGCCCGAACCGCGTCTCCCTCGCGCCCCGACATCTTTCTCAGCGCCAGGGACCACCAGACCCTGTCGCGCCTGGTGGGCGACATGCCTGCTGAAGGCGTCGCCGGCCTGTTGCAGGAGGAGCTGGAACGCGCCGTCATCTGCGAGCCCGGCGATCGGCCCAGGGGCGCGGCGCCGCTTCACCGCTGGCTGCACTATGTCGATGGCCGTTCGCCCCAGCCGCGCCGCATCCAGATCGTCCTGCCGAACGAGGCGGACATCGACGCAGGCAAGGTGTCCGTCCTGTCCTACGTCGGCGCCGGCCTGATCGGCCTCGTGGAGGGCCACACCATCGCCTGGACCGATCCATCGGGCGCGGACCGCCGCCTGACCCCGGTCATGATCGAGGATCCGGAAACCCCCGGCGGCGACTAACGCCCGATCAGCCCGCCCAGCGCCTCCAGATAGCCGGCGAAGGCCTTGCGGCCCTCGGGGGTGATCGACACCCGCGTCAGGGGCTTGTTGTTGACGAAGCTCTTGGCCACGGCGACGTAGCCGGCTTCCTCCAGCTTCTTGATGTGGACCGACAGATTGCCCTGGGTCGCCTCCAGAACTGTCTTCAGCTCGGTGAAGTCGGCCGCCTCGGCGTCGGCCAGATAGACCATGATCCCCAGCCGCATGCGGCCGTGGATGACCTCGTCGATCCGCCCCAGGTCGTTCAGCCCCATGGGTCAGCCGGCGTCCGCATCGACGGTGCGCTTCTTCAGCGCCTCGCGGGTGATGATCCAGCCCGGTCCCGCGAACAGCAGGAACAGCGCCGCCGTGGCGACATACAGATAGACCAGCGGCTGGCGCACCAGCAGCCCCAAGGCCACTGCCGTCGCCCATCCTCCCAGCGACGCCGCCAGCATCCAGCCCTTCTTCTTCAGGGTCCAGGCCACATACCAAGCCGCTGACTGAAGGGCGAAGATCATGGCCGGGTAATAGAGCCAGACGGCGAAATCCCCGTCCCGCGCCGCGCCGAAGCCGAAGACGATAATGATGGCCAGATTGGCCATGCCCGCCCCGCTGAAGGCCGCGTTCAGGGTCCGGGTCACGATGGGGCTGGCCTTGGGTCGCTTGCGGTCCTCGCGGATGGCCCAGACCATCACCACCAGGAAGGCGATGGTGATCCCGGCGACGAAGCCCAGGCTGACCGGGCCCGGCCAGCGGACCACGCCTAGCGACTGGCCGATGTGAACCAGGCACTGCAGGCCGTACAACAGGCCGCCGGCCAGATACATGACGCCCATGGTCAGGGTCGCGCGCGGATCGCCCCCGCCCTGGACGATGGACCTCAGGAAGGCCAGATCGGCCTCGGGCGTGCTGCGGGACGTGTCGATCATCGATGATTCCTCTGCGGCGGGCGCGTTCCTCGGATGGACGCGGCGGCCGGGGTTGGCAAGCTATTCGGCGGGTGACAGAGCGGGCTCGGGGCTGCGCCGCCAGGAAACCCGGCGGCCGTTCAGCCAGCGGCCCATGAAGCTATGGCGGATCAGAAGTTCATAGCTGGCCAGCGAGACGGTCAGCACCCCGCCGACGACCAGCGCCAGCTTGACCGGCCACGCCATGGCCCAATCCTGAACCAGCACCTGGGCCGCCATCACCAGCGGCAGATGAACGATATAAATCCAGTACGAGGCGTCGGCGAGATAACGCCGCGTGCGGCTGTGTCCCCCGAAGAACCGCAGCGCCAGGGCCACGGCCGCAAAGACCGAGGCATAGGTCGCGACCCCGAACGCCGCCGCCGTCATCGCCTTGGTCGTCGGATCGGTCATCGGGACCAGATGCGGGTCCGACCCGCCCGCCAGCATCAGGGCCGTGGTTCCGGCTCCCATCGCCAGTCCCAGATAGGCCGGCCACCAGGCCTGGATTCGGCCCAGCAGATCACGCCGACGATCCAGCAAAGCGCCGAAGCCGAAGGCCAGGCCGAACCCGACCAGGGCCGGGGTATTGGGGATCAGTCCTGCATCCGGCGTTGGCACGCCGAAGAAGGCGATCCAATTCGGCTGGAACCACAGGGCCAGCGCGAGCGGCGCACCCAGAACGAACGGGCCCCACGGCCCGATCAGTCCGGCGGTCATGCGATCGATCACCCGCCCCCAGGCGCCGGTCCGGTCCAGAAGGACAAACGGCGCCCTTAGAACCAGAAGGGCGACATAGAAGATCAGCAGCACCCACAGGAACCACAGATGGGTCAATGGGATGTTGGTCCAGTCATATTCAGGCGTCGGCGGCGCATCGGCGGCCGTCATGCCCTGCAGGCCCGCGTTCCAGATCAGCACCACGACGATGGCTGTCAGCACCGGCCCCCAGAAGACGGCCAGCGGCGCAGCGATCCGGACCAGGCGGTTCTTCACGAACCCCCACACGCCCGCGCGCGCCAGCATCATGTGGGCGAACAGACCGGCGATCAGGAAGAAGGTCGTCATCCGGAACAGGTGGATGACGAAGAACAGCCCGCTGGCCCACACCGACCGCTGGTCGTCGCCGACGATCCAGATCTGCGTCGGAAAGAAGGACATCGAGCCGTGGAGCACCACGCCCAAGAGCAAGGCCCCGCCTCTCAGCGCGTCAAGCCCGTGAAGACGCTCGGATGAACCCGTCTCTGACATCGACATGACGCTCTCCCGTTCTGGATAACGCTGTATGTCATAGACTAGTCTGTATTGCAAACTAGTTCACAGGAATCCTAACGCTGCTTGTCGGACTGGGGCGATGGGTGTGGCGACGCAGGCAAAGAAAAACCCGCCGGGAGATCGCTCCCGGCGGGTTCATTCAACATCGTCATCCTCGGGCTCGACCCGAGGACCGGATGTTCAACCGCGTTGCGTCAAAGGCGACGCACAGCCTGATCCCGCGCCGATCCTCGGGTCAGGCCCGAGGATGATGGAGAGAACGGAGACATCCCGCCTCAGTGAACCGTCGGCACGCTGGTCGCGGCCGGAGCGGCGACCGGAATCTCGACCGTGGTTCCGTCCGACACCGGCGTCACCGGCACCGAGACCGAGGGCCCGGCGTTGGGGAAGTTGTTCTCGTCGCGGTTCGGGGCGACGCCCTTCTCCAGCAGGTCCTTGATCTCCTCGCCCGACAGGGTCTCGTACTCCAGCAGGGCCTGCGACAGCTTCTCGTGATGATCGGCCTTGGTCGTCAGGATCTTGCGGGCCTCGTCCCAGCCCGAGGCGACCAGACGGCGGACCTCCTCGTCGATGGTGCGGGCCGTCTCTTCCGAGACGTTCTGGCTGCGCGCGACGGAGTGGCCCAGGAAGACCTCTTCCTGATTGTCGCCGTAAGCCACCGTGCCCAGCTTCTCGGAGAAGCCCCAGCGCGTGACCATGGCCCGGGCCAGCTTGGTCGCCTGTTCGATGTCCGACGAGGCGCCCGAGGTGATGTTCTCCTTGCCGAAGATCAGCTCCTCGGCCACCCGGCCGCCGGCCATGATGGCGATCCGGTCGATCATCTGCTGGTATTTCATCGAATAGCGGTCGCCTTCCGGCAGTTGCATCACCATGCCCAGGGCGCGGCCGCGCGGGACGATGGTCGCCTTGTGCACCGGGTCGGCCATCTTGACGTTCATGGCGACGATGGCGTGACCGGCCTCGTGATAGGCGGTCAGGCGCTTCTCTTCCTCGTTCATCGCCATCGAGCGACGTTCCGAGCCCATCATCACCTTGTCCTTGGCGTCCTCGAAGTCGCGGTGCGTGACCATGCGACGGTCCTTGCGGGCCGCCGTCAGGGCCGCCTCATTGACCAGATTGGCCAGGTCGGCGCCCGAGAAGCCGGGCGTGCCGCGCGCGATCGTCTTGACGTTGACGTCGGCGGCCAGGGGCACGTCCTTCATGTGGACGCGCAGGATGCGTTCGCGGCCCGAGACGTCGGGGTTCGGCACCACCACCTGGCGGTCGAAACGGCCGGGACGCAGCAGGGCCGGGTCCAGCACGTCGGGACGGTTGGTGGCGGCGATCAGGATGATGCCTTCATTGGCCTCGAACCCGTCCATCTCGACCAGCAGCTGGTTCAGCGTCTGTTCGCGCTCGTCATTGCCGCCGCCCAGGCCGGCGCCGCGATGGCGGCCGACGGCGTCGATCTCATCGATGAAGATGATGCACGGCGCGTTCTTCTTGGCCTGTTCGAACATGTCGCGCACGCGGCTGGCGCCGACGCCGACGAACATCTCGACGAAGTCCGAGCCCGAGATCGAGAAGAAGGGCACGCCGGCTTCACCCGCCACGGCGCGGGCCAGCAGGGTCTTGCCGGTGCCGGGAGGGCCGACCAGCAGGGCGCCCTTGGGGATCTTGCCGCCCAGGCGCTGGAACTTGCCCGGATCCTTCAGGAAGTCGACGACCTCCTGCAGTTCCTCCTTGGCCTCGTCCACGCCGGCGACGTCGTCGAAGGTCTTGCGGCCCTTGTGCTCGGTCAGCAGCTTGGCCTTGGACTTGCCGAAGCCCATGGCGCCGCGCGCCCCGCCCTGCATCTGGCGCATGAAGAAGATCCACACCCCGACCAGCAGCGCGATCGGCAGGATCCCCATCAGCAGGCTCATCCAGATCGACTGGCGCGTCGTCTTGGCGTCGACGTTGACGTTGGCGGCCAGCATGGAATTGACCAGCTGCTCGTTCGGATAGGGGGTGGTGGCGGTGAAGCGGCCGTTGTTCTTGTAGACGCCGTTCACCTGGTCGCCGCGAACGGTGGCTTCCTTGACGTCGCCGGCCTCGACCCGCTGCACCAGCTGGGAATAGGTGATTTGTTCGGGGCGGCCGGCGCCCTGAGCGCCCTGGGCGCCCATGCCGGTCACGGCTCCGCCTTGCGACACGGCGGCGTAGGCCGCGAGCAGGGCCAGGATGATAACGCCCGTGATCGCCAGATTTCGCAGGTTCATTGAGGTCCTCGGTCGTCCGCCGGCCCGGATTGAGCCCACGGTCTGGATTGTCTGTCACCGAAAATAGGCGCTTCGGCTGCGTTACGCCATGGCGACGCAATCAGATCGTCTTCATGCGTCGTTTCGTCCAGCGCCAGCCTGAGCCGTTCCGCGACAAGCTCGCGCCGTTCGACCCCCGCGCCTGCAAGAACCGGCCCGGCCTGGCCGTCCCGGATCAGGACGGGAACCGCCCCCCGCGCCGCCGCCGGCGCCCGGTTCACCGCCGCCCGATCCGCCGCCGACAGGGCCGACAGCCGCCCCCGCGCCGGGGCGACCGACCAGCCGGCCTCCGACGCCCGAACGGCGAACCGGCCGTCCCACACCGCCTCGACGCCGGGATGCAGCAACAGCGGCGGCGGCGCGCGGCGCGCCAGTTCCCCGGCCTCGCGCATCAGCAGAACCGTCTCGCCGTCCGCCTCGACCCGCGCCCCGCACAGGGCGGCGGCGAAATCCTCGCCCGCCTGCAGCCGTTGCATCAGCCGGTCCAGCCGATCCCCGCGCGGCGGCGTCGCCCCGCCGCCGACGCAGACCAGGGCCGCCGCCAGCCCCCTGGCCCGCACGTCGCGCGCGATCCGCACCGTCCCGTCGTGGTTCGCCGTGATCCCTTCGGACGACGAGCGGTCCCGCCCCGCCGCCGCCCCGTCCGGAACCGTCCCCGCCAGCGCCTGCCGCGCGCGGCTGCGGCCGAAGCGGGGGTCGGCGTTGGCCGGATCCTCGATCCAGTCCGCCCCCTGCCCGGCCAGCCAGGCCCGCAAGGTCTCGCGGCGTTCATCCAGCAGGGGCCGCAACAGCATCAGGCCCCGCCCCTCGGGCCAGACCGGCGACGGCGACCATTCGCGCACCCGCCCCAGGGTCGAGCCCTCGGCCCGCATCAGATCCGCCTCGGCGATGTCGTCGGCCGTATGGGCGAACAGCACGACCCGCGCCCCGGCCGCCCGCGCCGCCTCGGCGATCAGCCGATGACGCGCCGCCCGCGCCGCCGCCGTCAGTCCGGTCGCGGGCTTGTCCCCGTCCCAGACCAGTCCGCGCCAGTGCGCGCCCGCCGCCCGCGCCGCCTCGCCCGCGAACCGGGTCCAGTCGGCGCTGGCCGGGTTCAGTCGGTGATCAACGCTCAAGGCCGTCAGCGGCCGCCCTCGCGCCCTGGCCCAGGCGGCGGCCAGTCTCAACAGGGCGATGGAATCCCCCCCGCCCGACAGGGCCAGGGCGACCGGCTGGGGGGCGTCAGAACTCAGCCGCCGATCCAGCCGCGCAAAGATCCGAGCGACAAGGCCCGTATCGGTTCCGTCGATCCCGGGCCTCAGCTGCACCCGTTGGCGGTCTTCATCTGGGTCGCGCGGGCCTTCAGCGTGTCCGAGGCGGCGGGCGCATAGCGGCGCGTGAACTCGCCCAGGGCCGCGCAGCCCTGGGTCTTGCGGTTGGTGGCGAACAGGGCGTCGGCCAGTTTCAGCGTCGTATCGGCGGCCCAGCCGATGCGCGGCCAGTCCTTCAGGGCGGCGGCGTAGAAGGGCACGGCGCCGGCCTTGTCGTTCGACGAGGCGCGGATGTCGCCCAGACGGGAATTGGCCTCGCGCGCCTGGGGCGTGTCGGGCCAGGCGGCGACCACGGTTTCAAGCGCCCGCGCGCCGCGCGCCCGGTCGCTGCTCATCAGCTGCACCGCCGCCGCCAGATCCTGGGCTGCGTCGCCGGTCGGGGAATGGGCTTCGATGGGGGCGTTCAGCTCGGCCGCCGTCTCCAGCTTCTCGATCCGGGCCTCGGCGTCCAGCAGCCGGGCGCGCAGGGCGGCGGTGTCGCGCTGGGCCTCGTCCAGCTGGAAGGTCAGCCGCTCGTTGTCGCCGTTGATGCGGCGCACCGTGGCTTCCAGGTCCTCGAGACGCTGGTTCATCAGGCCGAACTGGCCCTGCAGGGTGACGACCTCCGGGTCGGGCTCGACCAGCACAGGCTCGCCGGCGGCGTTGCGCTGGGTCAGGGCGCGCTCCAGCCGACGGACATTGCGGTCCAGCTGATCCAGCCGGCGTTTGTCCCATTCGATCGGCTGCATGATGTTCGGCGCCGCCTGCTGGGCGACGGCGCCCCCGGCGATCAGGACCAGGCCGACGGCCGTGGCGGCGAAGGCGCGGCTGCGCATGAAGGAGAGCTTGAAGGTCATGGGTCGCTAGGTTCCACCGATTTGGGGCCGCCGCAAGGCAGGGTCAGTGCCCCAGCCCCAGATAGACGATGGCCATGACGAACAGGCCGATCACGATGTTGCAGAAGAACAGCAGCAGGACCGTCCGCCACAGGGCCGAAAAGATCGACAGACTGTACGCCCCCTTCAGCTGGGCGAACACATGGACGGGGATGGCGGCCACGCCGATCGCGGTGACCAGCCCCCCCAGCGGGCCGTTTATCGTTCTGGCCAGGACGATGACCATCAACAGCAGGGCCATGAAGGTCAGCGAATACAGCACGAACACCCCATGATCATACAGGGTGAAACCGCGTCGCCACAGGAACAGCAAGGCCAGGAACGGGATCGAGAACGGCACCAGCAGGAAGGCGAACTTGTACATCGTCTGCTGCAGCTTGTAGAGGGCCAGGTCCGGGTTCTGTAGCTTTTTCAAGACTGTAGCCCCGAACCCGTGGTCATCCTTGTCGGCCTCGTGGCCCATGACCTTCAGCTTGGTCGTGCCGCCCGACACATCGTCGCCCGAGGCGATGTCCTTGATGCTGGCCTGCCAGCTGCCCGGCTTGAGCCCGTCGGCCCGCCCCTGGCTCTGCTCGGTTTCCAGTCGCGCCAGCGCCGCGCGCTTCTGCGCCACCAGGGCCTCGCCGGCCTTGATCCCCATGTCGGCCATGCCGGAGGGGTCGCTGGCGGCATCGGTGCGGGCCTCGGCCAGACCGCGCTCCGCCTCGAGCAGCTCCTGACGCTGCTCCTGAATGTCGCCGGCCAGCACCACGGGCGCCGACGGCTGGGGCATGAAGCTCAGCGCGAAGAACATGACGAACAGGGTGAACAGGAAGATCGCCAGCGGCGACACATAGCGGGTCCGCCGGCCCTCCACCCATTCCCGCGTCAGCCGGCCGGGATTGAAGGCCAGCAGCGGCAGGGTCCGCCAGACGCGGGCGTCGAAATGCATGACCCCGTGCAACAGCTCCTCGCCCAGGTGCAGCAGGGTGCGGTGCACATGGGTCGCCTGGCCGCAGTTGGCGCAGAAATTCCCGCTGGTCGCCGCGCCGCAGTCGGAACAGACGCCATGTCCCGCCTCGCCCGCATGCCCTGTCGGCTTCTCGACCGCCCCCGCGATCAATCCTCCGGTGATCGCGCCACCGGCCCCTTCTATATCCAAACGCCAATCCCCCGATCGAATCCGCCGCCACCTTGATCACCCGGCAGGCAAAAAGAAAGAGGCGCCGGCCTTGGCCGACGCCTCCATCCGTCTCGTCCGGCCAGTCGTCTCAGCGCGGGGCGCCCGAGACGATGGCGGTGTGGGCGTTGCGGTTGCGCGCCCAGCTGTCCTCGCTGGACCCCTCGGCGATCGGACGCTCCTTGCCGTAGCTGATGGTGTCGATGCGGCCGGCCGGCACGCCGCGATTGATCAGATAGGTGCGCACGGCCTCGGCGCGGCGGGCGCCCAGGGCCAGGTTGTATTCGCGGGTGCCGCGTTCGTCGGCGTTGCCTTCGATGCGGACGGTCACCTGCGGATAGCGCTGCAGCCACTGGGCCTGGGCGTCCAGGCGCGGCATGGCTTCCGAACGGACGTCATAGGAATCCAGGTCGAAATAGATGCGGTCGCCGACGTTGACGACGAAGTCCTGTTCCGTGCCGGGGGCGGCGGCGCCCATGTTGCCGCCCGTCACCGGACCGGTCGGGGCGGTCGGATAGGCCGGGCCGGCCGGCGCGGTCTCCGGAGCGGCGGGCACGACGCCTTCGACCGGCTTGCGGGCGCAGGCGGCCATGGCGGCGACGGCGCAGCCGACCATGGCCAGGGTGATGATGCGGGAAGTCTTCATGGGGTCGTCTCCTGACACTTTGAAATTAGGACGGAGGCCTAAAGCTTGGCCATACAGTTTGCCCGGGCCCGATTTCGAGCGCCAGACGGAATAACACACTGTTGAGCCGAACGGGCTCAGCTCGGGCAGCTGTCGGCCCCCTGGCCATAGCCCAGGTTCGACGGCGGCGTGTCCAGCAGGGGCGACCAGGCCGGGTCGGTGCCGCGGCCGTTATAGCCCGCCTGGGCCACAACCCGCCCCGACAGGTCCACGGTCCACAGCCGCGTGTCCCCGCCCCGCGTCTGGCGCGCGAACATCACATAGCGGCCGTTGGGGGCCCAGTTCGGGCCTTCCTCGAAATAGCTGGACGACAGGATGCGTTCGCCCGACCCGTCGGCGTTCATCACCCCGGTCGAGAACCGGCCGCCGCCGCTCTTGGTGAAGGCGATCAGATTGCCCGTCGGGCTCCAGGCCGGCGCCGTATAGGTTCCGCCGCCGCGCGAGATCGGCCGCTGGCCCGAGCCGTCGGCCCGCATCACATACAGCCGCGCCTGGCCCGACCGGTCCGAGTTGAACACGATCTGGCTGCCGTCCGGGCTGAACGACGGCGAGGTGTCGATGCCGGGGTCCGACGTCAGGCGCGACAGCTGCCGGCTGCGCAGATCCATCACATAGATGTCGGTATTGCCGCCCCGGATGATCGAGAAGGCGATCTTGTTGCCGTCGTTCGAGAAGCGCGGCGCCAGCACCTGGCCGTCGAACTCGCCCAGGCTTTCGGTGCGGCCCGTGGTCAGGTTGCGCAGATAGATCCGGCTATAGTCCTTGCCCAGCGCCACATAGGTGATCTCGTCCGGCTGCGAGGTCGAGAAGCGCGGCGACATGATGATCTCGTCGCCCTGGGTCAGATAGGTGGGATTGAACCCGTCCTGGTCGGCGATGGTCAGGCGGTTGATCCGGTTCAACTGCGTCCCCTCTTCCGAGACGAAGACGACCCGGGAATCGAAGAAGCCGGTCTCGCCGGTCATCCGCTGATAGATGACGTCCGAAATCTTGTGCGCGATCCGGCGCCACTGCTCCTGGGTGGCGGTGAACTGATAGCTGACCAGCTGGCACTGACGATACGGGTCATACAGGCGGAAGCCGACATCCAGCCGACCGTCGCCGCGCGGCGTCACCCCGCCGTACAGCACCGCCTGCGCCCCGATCTGGGTCCACTGCGGGAAGTTGGGCGCATTGGCCAGGGTCAGGCCGGTCTCGATGAAGCCGGCGGGGTTCAACGGCTCGAAGAAGCCCGACCGCCGCAGATTGCCGCTGACCACATTGGAAATGTCCGCCCCGTGATCCCCGGTGAAGGGCACGATGGCGATCTGCAGAGGTTTCAGCACGCCTTGATCGATCTCGACCTCGACCGGCTGGCCCGCCTGCGCCGGAGCGGTCTGGCCCTGGGCCTGGGCCGAGGACACGCTCATGGCCACGACGGCGGCCGAGGCCAGAAGAAGGTTCAGACGCATGGAATGCTCCCGTAAGTCTCGAAGGATCGCCGCCCCTTATCGCCGGGTCGTGTGACATTCGCCAGCTTCAAGCCGAATGGGGCGACTTTCAGGACGGCCCAATCACATTGATGCGTGATGCGTGATGCACTATCTTCCACCCATGCGCACCACCCTCGCCATTGACGACGACGTGCTGAACGCCGCACGAGCTATCGCGGTCCATCAAGACCGCACGATTGGCGAAGTCGTGTCCGAGCTCGCGCGACAGGCGCTGCAAAAGCGGGAGACGACCGTCCGCTTTCGCAACGGCGTTCCCCTTCTGCCTGATCGACCAGGACCAATGGTCACCCTAGAGGACGTCAACGCGCTCCGCGACGAACTGCCTTGACCTATCTGCTGGACGTCAATGTGCTGATCGCCCTCGTCGATCCGCGTCACGTCTTTCACGATACGGCGAATGGTTGGTTTAATCGCGAGGCCGCCGGGTCATGGGCCACCTGTCCGATAACCGAGAACGGCCTTGTCCGGATTGTCGGCAACAGTCGCTATCGCAATCCGGTCGGGCCTCCGTCCGAGGTCGTTCGGATTCTCGAACTGTTGCGGGACATGGCGGGTCACGTCTTCTGGCCGGACGCCATCAGCCTGGCTGACGACCGGTTGTTCGATCCATCGGCCCTGACGACGCCCGAACAGATCACCGACGCCTATCTGCTGGCTCTGGCCGTCTCGAACGGCGGTCGGCTGGCGACCCTGGATCGCCGCCTGTCGCCGGACGCGGTCAGGGACGGGCGAGCGGCCCTTCACCTGGTCACCGACGCCTGACCTTCACCGGTTGCGGCAGGCCCGCTCAGTGTTGAACGTCGGGCGATAGGCCCCGCCGGGGAAGCCCTGGGGCACGTCGAACGGCGCGGTCTGGCGCAGCGCCCTCAGCGCCCCGTCGGCGGCGGCGCGATAGACCGACGACGACTGCGGATTGATCAGCGACGGCCCGCGCGTGATCCGCCCGTCGGCCGACAGGGTCAGCTCCACCTGGATCCGCAGCTGGTCGGCGCCGGGGATGTCGCAGGGCAGGACCCAGTTCGGATAGACCTGATTGAAGATGGCGGTGACCTGCGGCCCGGTCGCCTGGGACGCCGTCCCTGAACCCTGCTGACCCGTCGCCGGACGGCCGCGATTGTTGTTCGGCCGCGTCGGCCCGGCCAGGGCGTCCAGGTCCAGACTGGGCTCATTGCGTTTCGGCGCGGGCCGGGCCGGCGTCGGCGGGGTCGGTCGCGGCGGGGTCGGGCGCGCCTTCTCGGGCGTCGGCGGCGACGGACGGGGCGGCGTGGGCCGCGGCGGGGTCGGGGTCGGGCGCGGCGTGGGACGCGGCGGCGCAGGCGTCGGGGTCGGCGGCGGGGGCGTCGGTTGCGGAGCGGGCGGCGTCGGCTCTTCCGGCGCGCTGACCGGGGCGGTCGCCGCATCGTCGGGCGAGGGTTCCGGCTGCGGATTATCGGCCGGCGCCGCCGCGATCACCGTCTCCGAGACGATGGTCACCGGCACCGAGTTCACCAGCGGCTTGGGCTCGTCCGCCTCGTGCGAAAACGAAACGAAGGCGAGCGCGACCACACCCGCGTGCAGGGCGATGGATCCCAGAATGGCGGGGCTGGGCCGACGCAAGCGATCAGGCCTCCGGCGCCGTGTCGGTGATCAGGTTCAGCTTGGTGAAGCCCGAGGCCGACAGTCGCGCCATCACCCGCGCCACCGCCTGATAGGGCGCCCGGCCGTCGGCGCGCACGAACACCGGCCGCTCCGACGCCTTGTCCGATCCGCCGGCCTCGGTCAGCAGTCGCACGGCCAGATCGTCGAACGACGTCTCGCTGTCGGCGATGAAGATGGCGCCCTGCTGGTCGATGCTGACCGACAGCGGCTCGTTGTCCGTCTCGACCGCGCTGGCCTCGGTCTTCGGCAGCTCCACAGGGACGCCCACGGTCAGAAGCGGCGCCGAGATCATGAAGATGATCAGCAGCACCAGCATCACGTCCACCAGGGGCGTGACGTTGATTTCGGTCAGCGGGCCTCTGCGTCCCCGCCGTCCCCGACGCCCGCCGCCGCTCGCACCGCCGCCCAGGGCCATGGCTCAGACGCTCCGGTTCAGATTGACGCCCGACGACGGCGCGGCCGGGGCCGGCGGCGTCGCTGAACTGCCCAGACGCCGCGCCACCGCCGCCTGCAGGTCGTCGGCGAAGGCGTCCAGCCGTCCCGCGAACTTGCCCGCGTCGATCGAGAACTTGTTGTAGGCGATATAGGCCGGGATGGCCGCCGCCAGGCCGATGGCCGTGGCGAACAGGGCCTCGGCGATGGCCGGCGCCACGGTCGTCAGATTGGTGTTGCCCGCCGCCGCGATCCGCCCGAACGCATTCATGATGCCCCAGACCGTGCCGAACAGGCCGATGAAGGGCGAGGCCGTCGCCACGACCGACAGCACGCCCAGGCCGTTCTCGATGCGTTGGCTCTCGCGCGAGATCAGGCTGTTCAGCGCCCGGTCGATGCGGGTCATCAGCAGGTCGCCCTGATGGTCGTTCAGCGCCCCGCGCTGACGCGCCTCGCGCCAGTCGGACAGGGCGATCACCAGCATCCGCGGCAGGGCGTGTTCCGGCGCCGGCCCGGCCTGGGTCGCCACGTCTTCCAGCGAACGCCCCGACTGAACCGCCTTTTCGAACTCGTCGGCCTGCCTGTTCAGGGCCGTGAAGCGGAAGGCCTTGTCGATGATGATGGTCCACGACCACAGCGACGCCGCCGCCAGGCCGATCATCACCGTCTTCACCACCCAGTCGGCGGTCAGGAACAGTTCGACGGGATTCATCATCGAGGCGTCGACGGGCGTAGTCATTCAGGCGCTCCGGGCGGGGTCGGCTGCGGATTGGAGATTGGCGACACCCCTCTTCGACCGAGCGGGCGTGACCATTGTGTGGCGAGGGCGGCTTCTAGCCTTCCCGAGCACGCGCGTCATCTGACAGGCGCGTCATAAAAGCCTACTCGGTCGTCGTCCTGCGCGTCGGATCGACCGCCACCGAGACGGGGGCGCCGACGCTGATGATCACGCCCTCATGGCCTTCCTTGGCGATGGAATAGGTGGCCGCGTCGCGCACCAGCTGTTCCTCGCAGGCGCGGTCGCCGGGGCGGCCCAGGGCCTCGCAGCCGCGCTTGGCCGCATCGGTCCAGCCCAGCACCCGGCGCGTCGCCGCCTCGGCCCGCTTGATGGCGGCCTCGTCCTCGGCCGCCGCCTGGGCGATCAGGGCCTGGCGCGCGCCCTGCTGGTACTGAAGCTCGGCCTGGCCCGCCATCTTGCGTTCCCAGACCTTGTAATAGGGACAGCCGACCAGCCCCCCGCCGACCACCAGGACCAGCAGCAGAAAGGACACGATCACGGCGCTGGCGGTGATTCCCTGGTTCTGCATGTTCGACCCTCCCGGTTCGCCTGTTTCTAGTCGCCGTCGCCGGCGCTTGCCAGCCAGGGCGTGACCTTTTCGACCAGCGCCCTGGTGGGCCGGCGCGGCCGTCCGTCCAGATGGATGCAGACCGCCGTCACCTCGGCCCGGCACAGCACCTCGCCCGCCCGCTCCACCGTCTGGCGGATGATCAGCCGCGCGCCCTTCACCGCCTCGTACAGGGTCCGCACCACCAGGGCGTCGTCGATCCGCGCCGGCTTCAGGTATTTGATGTTCAGCTCGGACACGACGAAGGCCAGCGGCTCGGCCTCCTCCAGAAGGACCGAATGGCCCACGCCGACGGCCCGCAGAAAATCCGACCGCCCCCGCTCGAAAAATCGGACATAGTTGGCGTGATAGACTAGGCCGGTGAAATCCGTGTCCTCGTAATAGACGCGCACCGGCAGCAGGTGGGCGCGCCCTTCGAAACGGCCGGCGGTGGGAAGATCGGTCATGCGCCCAGTCTAGCGCGTCGGCGGCCGGGTCAGGAAGCCGGGACAGTAGCGATCGCGCATGTCGCGGAACTCGGTCGGCAGCGGATCGTCGCTGAACAGGATGCGGCTGGTCAGGGACACGAAGCCCACCGCCTGCCCGCCCCGCGTCCGCCCCACATAGCCGCACACCGCCCGCCTCTGGCCGATCTCGGAATAGCGCAATTCGGCCCC
This sequence comes from Brevundimonas sp. GW821-FHT10E09, assembly GCF_058809375.1. Taxonomy (NCBI): domain Bacteria; kingdom Pseudomonadati; phylum Pseudomonadota; class Alphaproteobacteria; order Caulobacterales; family Caulobacteraceae; genus Brevundimonas; species Brevundimonas sp. GW821-FHT10E09. The sequence continues at coordinate 28,223 of NZ_JBXASO010000024.1, forward strand.
CGCCCCCAGCTGCTGGCGGATCTGGCGTTCAGCCCGGTGGATCGGCGATTCCGGCTGCGCGACCCGCGTCCCGTGCGTCATGGCCCACACGCCCACGGCGGCGGCGATCAGGGCGACCGCCGCCACGGCCAGGGCGATCCGCCGGGTCGGGATCCTGCGTTTCGTCATCGGCCCGACGGTCATGGCGCGCTCCGCTTGAGCCGACACCAAACCGCGCCCGCCCGTGCTTGGCAAGTCGGGCCGGTGGCCGGGCTCAGTCGAACAGGTCGCCCGGGACCGGCCCGGCGGCGGGCGGCGGCGGCGCGCTCAAGCCCAGATGGGCGTAGGCCTTGGCGCAGGCCATTCGGCCGCGCGGGGTGCGCATGATGAAGCCCTGTTGCAGCAGATAGGGTTCGATCACGTCCTCGACCGCGTCGCGCGCCTCGGCGATGGCCGCGGCCAGGGTGTCCATGCCCACCGGCCCGCCGCCATAGTTTTCGATCAGGGCCTTCAGGAAACGGCGGTCCAGACTGTCCAGCCCGGCCTCGTCCACCTCCAGCCGGGCCAGGGCTTTCGCCGCGACCAGTTTCGAGATGGTCTCGGCGCCGTCCGCTGAAGCGAAGTCGCGCACCCGGCGCAGCAGCCGCCCGGCGATCCGGGGCGTGCCCCGCGCCCGCGAGGCGATCTCGCGCGCGCCGGCCTCGTCGATGGCCGCGCCCATCTTGCGCGCCGTGCCGCGCACCACCGCCGTCAGTTCGTCGGGCGTGTAGAACTCCAGCCTCAGGGGAATGCCGAACCGGTCGCGCAACGGCGTGGCCAGCAGGCCCGCCCGGGTCGTGGCCCCCACCAGGGTGAAGGGCGCCAGGTCGATCCGCACCGACCGCGCCGACGGCCCCTCGCCGATGATCAGGTCCAGCACATGATCCTCCATGGCCGGATACAGGATCTCCTCGACGTTCGGGCTGAGCCGGTGGATCTCGTCGATGAACAACACATCGCGCGGCTCGAGGTTGGTCAGGATCGCCGCCAGATCCCCCGCCTTGGCCAGGATCGGCCCGGATGTGGCCCGGAACCCCACCCCCAGCTCGCGCGCCACGATCTGCGCCAAAGTCGTCTTGCCCAGTCCCGGCGGTCCGAACAGCAGCACATGGTCCAGCGCCTCGGCCCGGCCGCGGGCGGCGTCGATGAAAACCTTCAGATTGCCCTTGGCCTGGGACTGGCCGACGAACTCGGACAGGGTCTGCGGCCGCAGGGCGCGGTCGAAGGCTTCGCCCGTTTCGGCTTCTGGAGAGATGATGCGGGTCATGGTTGATCGCAGTGGCGAGTGGGGGCCGAGTGGCGAGTGACGAGTGGCGAGTGGCGAGGAGTGAGAAGTGCTAGTGAGCAAGAAGTGAGCGACGACCGGTCCAGGTTCACACAGGATCGCTCACCCCTGCGCTCACTATTCACTCGCCACTCGCCACTCGTCACTCGCCACTCAGCCCCCACCTCCCACTCGGCAGCCACTCGCCACTCCAAAATCACCGCCCCAACTCCTGCAGGGCCGCCCGGATCACCGCCGGCAGTTCCGCCTCGTCGCCCAGCCGGATCAGGGCCTGATCCACCGCCCGGCGCGCATTGACCTCGGCCACGCCCAGGCCCAGCAGGGCCGACACGGCCTCGCCGGTCAGGGACGGCGGCGGCGGCGCGATCTCGACATGAACGCCCGGCGCCGTGGGCGCAAAACTGACATCCCCCAGCGGCTTGCCCTTCAGCTCGGTGACGATCCGCAGCGCCAGCTTGGGGCCCACCCCATTGGCCCGCGCCACCGCCGCCTTGTCCTCGCGCGCCACGGCCCCCGCCAGTTCGCCAGGCGGCAGCACGTCCAGCACCGCCAGCGCCGCCTTCGGCCCCACGCCCTGGATGGCCAGCAGGGTAGTGAAGGCCCGCCGCTCGTCGCGCGTCAGAAATCCGTACAGGCGCGGCCCCGCGTCCTCGCTCCACTGCGAATGGACATGGACCGTGGCCTCGTCGCCCGGCGCCGGCAGCCGCCCCAGGGTCCGCGCCCCGCACGACACGACATAGCCCACCCCGGCGCAGTCGATCAGGCAGTCCGCCTCTCCGACCTCGGCCAGCACGCCTCTCAGACGCCCGATCACGCCGCCCCCCGGTGCATGGCTTCCAGCAAGGACCGTTTCCTCAGTTGCGCATGGGTGACCGCCACGGCCAGGGCGTCGGCGGCGTCGGCCTTGACGTCCCCCGCCGTCGGCAACAGCCGCTTGATCATGAAGGCGATCTGGCTCTTGTCCGCATGGCCCGCCCCGACCACGGCCTTCTTGATCAGATTGGGCGAATATTCCGCGACCGCCAGGCCCAGCTTGGCCGGGGCCAGCATCACCGCCGCCCGCGCATGGCCCAGTTTCAGGGTCGAGGACGGGTTCACATTGACGAACACCTCTTCCACCGCCGCCTCCTCGCAGCCGTGGTCGGCGCAGATGGTCCCCAGGGCCTCGAACAGGAACAGCAGGCGTTCGGAAAAGGGCGCAGCCTCAGGCGGGGCCACCACCCCGTGCGCCACCCACCGCAGACGCGCGCCGTCCGAGACGATCACCCCCCAGCCGGTGCGTCGCAGACCGGGATCCAGCCCGATGATTCTGACAGGTTCGTTCGCCATCCGTTCCCCTCATGCCGCAAAGAGGGTTATCGGGCAATGAACGGTTTCAATCGTCGCGCGGATCTAGGCGATAGCCGGTCACGCCCGGTACGGCGCCCAGCTGCTCCGCCAGACGTTGCAGGTCCGTCTCGCTCGCCGCCTTCAGCCGCCAGGTGCGTCGCGCCCGTCCGTCCTCCGTCATTTCGAACCGTCCGGGGCGCACGTCGGCGTCCGTCGTCCGCAAGGCCGCCTGGACCGCCGCCTCGGGCGAGGGCTCGCGCCGCTCCCAGCAGACGACGGCGTCGATCACGGTCCGCCCCGGCAGGCGCTGGTCGATCAACCTCAGCCCGCCCAGGATCGCCGCCGTCACCACCGTGCCCAGCGCCCCCAGTCCGTACAGGCCCACGCCGAACAACAGGCCGATGGCCGAGGTGATCCACAGCGACGCCGCCGTGGTCAAGCCGTGAACGGAAAACCCGGTGCGGAAGATCACGCCGGCGCACAGGAAGCCGATCCCCGTCAGCACCCCGTGCGCCATCCGGGTCGGGTCGGTGGTGATGGTCTCGTTCGGCAGGGCGCGAAACGCCCAGTCCGCCTGGGACAGGGCGGCCAGCATCAGCAGGGCCGAGGCCAGACTGACCAGGATATGGGTTCTGAATCCGGCCGCCCGGCCGCGCCATTCGCGCTCCAGTCCGATGACCCCGCCGGCGACGACGGCGCCCAGGACGGGCGGAACTGCATCGATGAGAACATCCGCGACCATGCCCGATCAACCGCCGGGGTCGGGCGAATGTTCCCCGTCGTCAGCCGACGATGGCCTGCAGCTGGGCGGCGGCGTCCGCGATGGTCGCCCGGCCGCCACGGCCGCGACGGGCGGCGTCCAGGGCGGCGGCCGACATGGCCCCCTCGGCGCGGGCGCTTTCCAGGTCTTCGCGCAGGGCGCTGATCTGCTGGCTCAGGGTCTGGACCCGGGCCTCGTGCTCGTCCTGGGCGGCGGCCAGCTTGGACTGCAGCTTCACCATCCGCTCCTCGGCGCGGGCGATGGCCTTGTCGTGGGCCATGGCCGCCTTGGTCAGGGCCTCGGCGCGGTCGACGGCGGCGACGCGGGCGACCTCCATGGCCGCCTGACGCTGACGCGCGTCCTCGGTTTCGGTTTCCAGCGCGCGCACCCGCTCGACCGCCCGGTCCAGGGCGACCTGCAGCGTGTCGGCGCGCCGTTCGACGGCGTGGCCGCCGGTCTGCAGTTCGTTCAGGCGCGAGGCCTGTTCGCTGTTCAGCACCTCCAGCCCGTTGGCGCGCGCCGTGGCGGTGTCCAGTCGGGCGGTCAGGGCGGCGATCTCGGCGCGGGCCGATTCGACCTGGCTTTCCAGCGAGCGGATCGAACGGGCGGCCTCGGCCTGTTCGGAGGCGGCGCGGGCGCGTTCGGTGGCCAGCTGGCCTTCGCCGGCGGCCGCGGCGCGGGCCAGACCCGCCACCTCGGTCCCGACCTCGTCCACGCGACGGCGCAGGGCGGTGTTCTCTTCCAGCACCAGGGCCAGATCGCGCTGGACCTGACCGCGCGTGGTGTCGGACTCCGACCGGGCGACCTCGGCCTGTTTCAACTGGTTGCGCAGCGATTCCTGATCCTGCTCCAGCTCGCGGATCCGTTGGGCCGAGGCGCGCTCGACCGTCTCCAGGCCTTCCAGCCGCGTCGCCGCCTGGGCCAGTTCGTTGCGCAGCCGGCCCAGTTCGACCCGGGCCTCCTGCAGATTGACCGTGGTCTCGCCGCCGCGCGCCGCCAGATCGTCGGCCTTGGCCTCGGACTCGGCCAGGGCGTCCGACAGCTTGCGGACCTCGGCGGTCAGCAGGCTGACCTGTTTCGTCGCCGCGCTGTTGGCGTTGCGCAGATTGACCAGTTCCACGTGGTTGTCGCGGCGCGAGCGGAACTCGGCTTCCAGCGGGTCCCGCAGTTGTCCCAGCAGGGTCTCGAAGGTGCCGAACCGCTGCGCCATCTCCGATAGCTGGTCCAGACTGTCCTGAATGGTCTCGAACCGCTCGCCGATCAGACCTGCGACGTCCTGCTCGGGCCGCCCGAGCGCGGCCGCTTCGTCCTTGGCCTGTTCAGGCTTGCCGCGTGACAGCACGCGATCGATTCTGGTCAGTCTCATGGTCGCGCCCCGCGTCGTATGCCCGCATCGCGGTGGGCGACCTCGATCCCTGCCTCCAGAGGCGAATCGAACCGCTCACCGTCCTATGACCAGAGGTTAATCGCGGGTTACGAACGTGTCGAGACCTCTGTTCGTAGATCAGCGCGTGTACGTATTATCCGGCGTACTTGGCCGCATCCTCGTCCGAGATGTCCTCGTTCGAATAGACGTTCTGCACATCGTCCTCGGCGTCCAGCGCGTCCAGCAGCTTGAACAGGGTGCCGACGGCCTCGCCCGTCACGGTCACCTCCGACTGGGGCTTCCAGACGATGGCGGTCGACTTGGGGTCGCCCAGCACCTTGGACATGGCCTCGGCGACCTCGTTCAGGTCCTCGAAGGCGGTCCAGATGGTGTGGCCCGGCGCGTCCTCGTAGATGTCGGGCTTGACCAGATCGCTCTCGACGTCCTGGGCGCCGGCCTCGATGGCGGCTTCCATGACCTCGTCCTCGGTCCCGGCCTCGGCCTTGTAGATGATCTGGCCGACCTTATCCCACATGAAGGCGACCGAGTTCATCTCGCTCAGCGCGCCGCCGTTCTTCTTGAAGGCCGCGCCGATGTTGGACGCCGCGCGGTTGCGGTTGTCGGTCAGGGCCTCGACGATGATGCCGACGCCGCCGGGGCCCCGGCCCTCGTAGCGGACCTCTTCCATCGTATCGACGTCGCCGCCCGAGGCCTTGTTGATGGCCCGCTGGATCACGTCCTTGGGCAGGCTTTCGGCCTTGGCGTTGTTGACGGCCAGACGCAGGCGCGGATTGGCCGCCGGGTCAGGCAGACCCGACTTGGCCGCCACCGTGATGTCGCGCGACAGTTTGGAGAACAGCTTGGAACGCACCGCGTCGGCGCGCCCCTTGCGGTGCATGATGTTCTTGAATTTCGAGTGGCCGGCCATGGGATCGTCTTCGAGAGTCTGAAACCTGAGCCGCGCCTCCTAGCCGATGCGCGGCGGGCTGTCACGATGTACGGGCGTGATGAGCGTCGGGGGGTGGAACCTCGGCCGTTTGGGCGTATTGATCCCTGACGCTGCTATGGAGCCCCCGATGAACACCGCCGACATCTATGAGGCCGAGGGCCGCGCCGACGACGATCTGCACGAGGCCGACATCGTCGAATGGTACGAGACCCGCCCCGTCACCGTCTCCACCGCCGTGGCCGCCGGATCCATCATCACCGCCTTCACCCTAGGCGCCCTGACCGCCGTCGGCGTGCTGTTCCTGACCGGTCGGCTGGACGACTGAGGACCGTCAACACCTCCGCCCCTCGCTCATTCCGCCGGCTCCACCGGCGTTGTCGTCGCCTCGCCAAAGCCCTGCTGTCTCGAACGGGCCATGTGGGCGAGCGTGAGCCAGAACAAGGAGAACAGGACGGCGGAAAAGCCGAGCGAGCAGGCGATCTTTTCGGGCGTCGGAGCCTTGAGGTTGAAATAGACCATCTGGAAGATGTTGAGGGCCACAATCCCGCGCAGCATCCAGTCGATCTTGAGCTTGCTGAGCACATAGCTTCCAAGCGGGGCCATGAGGAGAACGACCGGATAGGCGCACAGCCACGTCCGAACCTGATAGTCCGTGATCCCCTGATCCCAGAAGGCGCGATAGCCGTAGCCCAGGACGCTGATGGCCGCCATCACCATGATGCTCTGGTGCGTGGCGATCTTCTCATCCATCCGGAAACGGGTGACCAGGAGGGTGTACAGGACGATGTCGGCGCCCGTGCCGAACAGGCTGGCGCAGACGCCGCCCGCAAAGAGAATCGCGGCCAGCATCAGTTTGTCGAGGCGGCCCGTGTTCGGCAGCCTGTCCCGGTGCCCCCGGTGTTTGCTGGCGATATAGGCCAGGGCGAAGGTCATGATCAGGCTGAGAAACAGGGCCTGGATGATATAGACCGGAATGCCCTGCATCACGTTCATCCCGAACACGAAGCCCAGGAAGGCGACCGGGACGAACCAGAGAACCGGGGCGTAGGAGGCGAGACGGTTCTGTTTGCGGGACAGGATCCAGATGCTCGCGCTGGTCATGCCCACGCTCTGGATCATCAGGCTGAAGTCGCGCGCCATCCCCCGATCGATGTCGAGAAACACGCTGAGCACGGGGAAGGCCACGGCGCCGCCGCCCTCAGGCGTCAGGCCCGCCACAAAGGCGCCCAGCACCATGATGGCCGGGTAATACCAGTGCTCGACCAGGAACGGGATGCTGTTGAACGTCGCGAACAGGGCGACCCACACCACCATCATGCCGACATACCATCGCCGGAAGATGCGGCTATCGAAGAACATGGACCCCCGCCTCTTCACCTTGTGAACGCTACCATACCGCCGCTTCTGCGCAATTCGGATGTTGGAGCCAAGCCCATCTTCGACGCCCTGGGCGCCGGGCTCAGCCCCCGACCTGGATTTCCTTCACGCGACAGGCGCCGCAGTCCTCGGCTTTCAGGATCAGGGTGTTGGTCCCCGCCATGAAGGGCAAATCCACCGCCCGCCCCTCGCGCCATCCGTCGTCCGTGGGCAGATCGACCGCCGCCGCCGCCCCGCCGTTCAGCGAAACCGACACCCGGCCGCCCGCGCCGACCACCGTCACCCGCCGGTCGCCCGCCGCTTGCGCCGTCACCGTATAGCGCAGCCATTCCCCCGTCTCGAACTCGACCACCACCGGCTCGCCGCCGTCCAGACCGATGTCCACGCCGTCGTTGCGCCAGGTCCGTCCGGTGTTCCACCAGGGGATCCGCTCGCCCGGCCCGTCGGTGTCGGCGTCATAGACGTCCTTCCACGTCACGCCCGACCGGCCCAGGTCATAGTCGGCCGCCCGGAGCGTCACGCCCGCCGCCCCGACCCGATGCGCGACGAACGGGACCGCCGCGTCCGAATGGGGCTGGCGCAGCATGGCGTCGATCACGTCGCGATGTTCGAAATTGTTCTCGAACCGGATGTCGTGGGTCGCCAGCCGCATCAGCGTCTCTTGCGCCTCCTGCGCCGACGGCCGCGGCCCCTTGCCCGTCAGATAGGCGACCAGACGGGGCCAGCCCGGGTTGGGCGCGATCTCCAGCGGCTGGTTGAAGCCGATCTTCTTCAGCGGCCAGAAGGCCCAGCCGATTCCCTCGCCCTCGACCAGGGCGATGGTCTGCGTGAACCAGGTGTTGGAGTTCTCGCCGGATTCGCCCAGCCAAACCGGCGCGTCGGTCTCGTCCCTCAGCCGCAGGATATCGGCGATCGAGGCCCGGTCCGTTGCGTTCCAGTATTTGTGGAAGCTGATCACGGTGTTGTCGTCCCACAGGGGCGTGACGCCGCGATAGTTGTTGCCCCAGCAATTGCCCTCGATGACGATCATGTGCCGCGGATCGACCTCGCGGATCGCCGTCGTGATCTCCCTCATCAGCGACCGCAGCGGGGCGTTGGTCGTCTCCTCGCAGCCATGGCCGCCGCCGGGCGTCTCGAAGTCCCAGTTGGGTTCGTTGATCAGGTCATAGGCGCCGATGGCCGGCTCGTCGGCGTAGCGTTCGGCCAGCCGCCGCCACAGGGCCACGGTCTTGCGACGGTTCTCCGCGCTGTCCCACAGCGACGGTTTTGACGGATCCCGGTCCAAGATGGCCAGGTCGCTCCCCTGCCCGCCCGGCGCGGCGTGCAGGTCCAGGATCAGATACATCCCGTTGGCCTTGACCCAGGCCAGCAGGGCGTCGATCTCGGCGAACCCCTCTTCCTTCCAGGTGTCCCGCCCCGCGACCGGCTCCTGATCCACAGGCAGGGTCAGCCGGTCATAGTGCATCGGCAGCCGCACCGAGTTGAAGCCCCACCGCCCCATGGCGTCGATATCGGCCTTGGTCGTGTGGTTGGCGCGCCAGGCGGCGTAGAAGCCTTCCGTCTTCTCCTCGCCGATCAGATCGGCGATCCGCGCCCGGATCACATGCTGCTGACCCAGGGCGCCCAACTGCAGCATATAGCCCTCCTGCAGCACCCAGCCGCCCAGCCCCATGCCGCGCAATATGACCGGCTCGCCCGTCTCATCGACGATCCGCGTCCCCTCGGCCCTCAGGAAACCGCCCGTCTGCGCCTCGGCCGCACAGGGCGCGCACAGCGCCGCCGTCACGGCCAGGGCCGCGATCCATCCCGTCTTCATGGCGTTCCTCCACGCTCCGTTTTGAGAACGTTCTCACGAGATGCGCGGAATGGCTAGGGTGAGCGATGCCGCCTTGAGGAGACGCCGGAAATGTCTGAGAGGGGTGATGGGGTGGACGCCCCCCGACGGCATCTATGTGCCAGAGTGAGGTGTTGAACAGCACTCGAAGGAGGCGT
>NZ_JBXASO010000025.1:0-20624 GCF_058809375.1 Brevundimonas sp. GW821-FHT10E09
CAGCATCCGACTACGTGTCAGAAATTCCCGAAAATCACTCTTGCGCTGAAGGGGGCGTCCACAGATGGAAAGCGGACATTGGTCTACGGCCGGAAATCGTACCCCACGCCTTCCATGACCTGTCGCTGGCAAGCCCGCCACTCGTCATAGACCGATGGCTACCCTAACGGTCTTCGTCTTTGAGGAGATTCAGAATCCGCCTCAGAGAGAAGTCCCCAAGCGAATGGCGGCCGGCAACTACCGTCAGCAGCATAGGCAGATCGTTCAGGCCGGTCTGGTAGAGGAAAGACCCTAGGAGCGTCGGCGGAGTGCTGAAACGCAGCCTTGTTTCATCTTCGGAGTGGGTAACATGCAGCGGACGTGTTCCGGACGCTAGCAAGCCGAAGAAGATTAGCGCCAGAGCGGGAACCAGGAAGAGCACGGCCGTAAAGGCGAAGACGCGCTCAAACACGTTGGCCTTGCCGGCCATCGACTCAGCCGCGACCAAGCAGCCGATTGCGACAATGACTTTCCCCAAGTCACCAGGAACCTCGTTGCTGTGCGCAGTCCATTCTTCGAGATACCGATCCCGCTGGTTTCCTGGCAGGCGGCGGACTGCCAGTGCAATCAGCTTGCGTACGACCAGGGGCCGCCACTGAACGAACTCATTGAAAAAGATGCTCGCGAGAATGCTTGCGAGAATCCCTGTCAGGATGGTCGCGGTCATGCCCATGCCAGACCTCCGAGATCAGCGCGGACCGTCGCGCCGACACATTGGGCTTTCACCCGTCCCACGGTCGTGACCTTGTAGAGCCGCCTGCGCGGACGGCCCATCGCCGACGGATCGCCATCTTCCCATCGACTAGCCAGCCAACCTGCCGCCTCCAGACGGGCGAGGATCGGGTAGAGCGTCCCAGACGGTTGCCCGGTCTTCTTACTGATTTCTGCCCCAGAAAACTCGTTCGCCCCATGCTCCATCAAGGCGCCGAGGACCTTGAGCGTTGCCATCGAAAGTCGAGGATCCTTGGCCATAGTTGAAACTCTACATAGGGTGACCGGAATGTCAACGTGCCTCTACGCCCGGCCATCGGCTACGGACGTTCCGGAGGTCTGCTGGGGGTCGGTTTGCGAAATCGACGGCAGGCCGGAAAGCAGACCTTGGCGCGCGCCCGTCTCCTTCGGGCGGGAGGAGATCGCCCATGGGCCTGGCCTAAGCGAGCGCGAGGGCAGGCGTGGCGGGCAGGGGGTCTGGGCGTCGCAGAGGCGCCGGTCTTGCGGGGGCGCCCCCTCCGTCACGGCGCTGGAGAAGCGCCGCGCCACCTCCCCCGGAGGGGGAGGAGACGAGAGCCTGGATCAGGCGGCCTTGCCGGCCTTCTTGGCGGCCAGCTTGTCCTGGTGGGCCTGCATGCCCTTGGCGATCATTTCGGCGGCCTCGCCGGCGTCGCCCCAGCCCTTGACCGTGACCGACTTGCCCTTCTCCAGATCCTTGTAGTGGGTGAAGAAGTGTTCGATCTGCTCGATCAGGATGGCCGGCAGCTGACGATAGCTGGCGACGTCGGTGTAATAGGGGTTCAGCTTGTCGACCGGCACGGCCAGGATCTTCTCGTCGCCGCCGGCCTCGTCCACCATCATCAGCACGCCGATGGGGCGCGAGCGGATGACGCAGCCGGGCACGACCGGCGTCGGGTTCAGCACGATCACGTCGCAGGGGTCGCCGTCGTCCGACAGGGTGTGCGGGATGAAGCCGTAGTTGCCGGGATAGTACATGGCGGTGTGCAGGAAGCGATCGACGAACAGGGCGCCGGATTCCTTGTCCATCTCGTATTTCACCGGCAGCCCGCCCTGCGGGATTTCGATGACGACGTTGACGTCCCAGGGAGCGTTCGGGCCGACCGGAATAGCGTCGAGGTTCATGGCGGGGTCTTTGCTGCGTCTGCGAAATTCTGTGAGGCGCGCGTGATAGGACGCGCGCGCGGCCTCGGCAAGCGCGACTTGAGTCGGCGGACTTGCGCCACAGCGGCGACTGGGCTCAATTCGCGCGATGACCTGGGTTGATTGGGCCGCGCTGGCGCTCTTCTTCATCTGCTGGCTCGGCTATGCGCCGATCCTGAAGTTCATCGGCCGCCACGGCGGTTCGCTGAACGACGACATGAGCCATGTCCGCCGGGTCTGGATGGCGTCGATGACCCACCGCGAGATCCGCCTGGTCGATAGCCAGCTGATGGGCCATTCGATCAACTCGGCCTCCTTCTTCGCCTCGACCAATCTGCTGCTGATCGCGGCGGTGGGCGGCATCCTGTTCGGGGGCGAGAGCAAGCTGGAAGGCTTCGCCGCCGTCGGAGCGGACAATGTGCCGACCAGGATCCTGGAGGCCAAGCTGGCCCTGGTGCTGATCTGCCTGGCGCGCGGCTTCCTGGATTTCATCTGGGCCCTGCGCCAGATGAACTACACCCTGGCCCTGATCGGCTCGGCGCCCGAGATCAACAAGGAGATCGACCGCAAGGCGTTCGGCGAGGCGGCGGCCGAACTGCTGAATCCCGCGCTCAGTTCGTTCAGCCAGGGGGTCCGGGGCTATTATTTCGCCCTGGCGGCGGCGGCCTGGCTGTTCGGCCCGCTGTGGCTGGCCCTGGGCGTGGCCTCGTCCTTCGGCCTGCTGATCTATCGCCAGGAGGCGTCGCCCGCCGCCCGCGCCATTCGAAATGCGCGGCGCCTGCTGGGTGAATGACGGTTATTTTGCAGGTGCGACAGGGGACGTCCTCTCCTGCCCCAGTGCGTCGAATTGGGGCGAAAGCGCCGTAATTGCGTAACATGCCGTGACCCGAAAACCGCGCGCAGCGCTTGACCGATTGTGCATCGCAACCTAGATTGACCTTCGACGCCTCCGGGCGTCTTGCCCTTCCTGGGCGTTTCCTCCCTATAGACTTTTATGCCGCGCCTCCGGGCGCGGCTTTTTTTCGTCCCGCGCCGATCCGGGGGCAGGGGGCCGGGGTCAGGCCGCCCCGTCGTCCGCGCACAGGGCGGCGATGACGCGGTTCAGCGCCTTGCGGGTCGCGGCATGGGTCGCGTTGGGCGTCTGGGTCGCCTCGTCCAGATACAGTTTGCGGCTCAGTTCGATCTGGATCGCCTCATAGCCGTCCGCCGGCCGGCCCCAGACCTGGGTGGACCAGCCCCCGGCGTAGGGATGGTTCAGCGCCACCCGCCAGCCCAGCCCCTCGAACAGGTCGCGCAGTCGCCGGGTCAGCCGCGCCTGGCACGACGATCCGTGCCGGTCGCCCAGCACCACCTCCGCCCCCACCGCCCGCGTCGGCATGGAATGCCAGTCGATCAGTACGGCCCGGCCCCGCCGCGCCCGCGTCCGTTCCATCAGTTCGGCCAGGGCCGTGTGATAGGGGGCGTGGGCGGTCCGGATGCGCGCCTGGGCCTCCGCCAGGGACAGCCGCCGATCATACAGGGCCAGGCCGTCGCCCGACAGCCGGGGGATGACGCCGTATCCAGCCCGGGTCTTGGCCCCCACCGGCCCGTCCGCATCGACGATCAGGTCCGGATCCAGTTCGCCAGGGTCGCGGTTCAGGTCCAGATAGGCCCGGCCGATCCGCCCCTCGATCAGGGGCGCCCCATGGGCCGGCCCTTCGCGCACCAGGGCGCCGACCAGGGCGTCCTCGGCGCTTTTCAGGCTGGCGCGGGCCAGTCCGGCGAAGGCCCCCATGTCGTCGGGATAGGTCTCGCCCGAATGGGGCGAGGCGAAGACCAGGGCCGTTTCCGGGGCCGCGGCGGGCGGCAGGCTGATCGCGAAACTGGCCCCGTCCGTGGTCATGATCCCCGCATAACGGGTTTCGCTGTGGAAGGAAGACGTTCGACCGGTGAATTTCATCGCCGGTTTACGCTTGTCGGCCTAGGTTGCGTCCCTGATTAAACGGGCACTTCTCGAATGGCGCGCATCCTTTTGGCCGAAGACGACAGTTCGCTTCGCGGTTTCCTCACCCGGGCGCTCGAACGGGCGGGACATCATGTCGTCGACTGCGAGAACGGCGACGACGCCATCGACGCCCTGGAACACGGCCCCTACGACCTGCTGCTGACCGACATCGTCATGCCCGGCGCCGACGGGATCGAGGTGGCCCGCGTCGCCGCCGCCCGTCAGCCGGGCCTGCGCATCATGTTCATCACCGGCTTCGCCGCCGTCGCCCTGACCGCCGCCCAGGCCTCGCCCCAGGCCAAGGTCCTGTCCAAGCCGGTCCATCTGCGCGATCTGGTCAGCGAAGTCGAACGGATGGTCGCGGCCTGACGCTGAACCTGAGCGACGCGTTTAACGTCGTTCTCCCAAAAATCGTAATCTGGCCGTGAAATCGGCTTGATGCCGCCAGGCCGGGCCGCTATACGACCGCTCTTCCCGCCCCGGGGCGATTTCCCGGGGCCCTACGGCGGATGCGTAGCTCAGCGGGAGAGCACCTCGTTGACATCGAGGGGGTCACAGGTTCAATCCCTGTCGCGTCCACCATTCTCCCTTCTACAGTCAGTCTTCTTCACCCTCTACGGGCGCCTGTCCGCATGGGCCGGATACAGGCTGCCGATCCCCGCCAGGGTGGCCCGCACGGCCTCGTCGAGCGCCGTGCGCGGTTCGGGGCCGATCAGGGCCTCCAGCCGGGCGTTGGTCAGGCGGACCGGGCGTTTCCACAGATAGGCCATCTCCATCAGTTCGCGCATCAGCGGCACGAAGGGCGCGGCCAGACGCATCACCAGCCAGGGCATGGGCTTGATCGGAAGCTTGGGCTCGCCCAGGACGCGGCGGATGGCGCCGGTCATCCGGGTTCCGTCGGCGTCCCATTGGCCCTCCATGTGGAAGCGGGCGAAAGCCTCCAGGTCGTTGCGCTCGGCCAGGCGCACCATCACCTCCGCCACGTCCGGCAGATAGGCCCACTGGTGCCCGACGCCCGGCTTGCCCGGATAGGTGATCGCGGTCGGCCGTTCGCCGGCCTTGACCAGACCCTGGCTGAACCAGTTGTTGGCCGCTTCAGGCCCGAAGAAGTCGCCGGCGCGGACGATCAGCACCTTGGCCCGGCCGCGATCGGCGGCCGCCTTCAGGCGACGTTCCATCTCGACCCGGATGCGGCCCTTGCGGGTCCTGGCGTTCTGGGGCGCGTCCTCGGCGATGTCGGGGAAGGCGTCAGGGCCGTAGTTATAGACCGTGCCGGGCAGCAGGATGCGCGCGCCGTTCCGTTCGGCCGCCGCGATGGTGTTGTCCAGCATCGGCAGCACCAGGGTGTTCCAGTTGCGATAGCCGGGCGGATTGACCGCATGGACGATCAGGGACACGCCCTCGGCCGCCGCCGCGACGTCCGCCGCCGACATGGCGTCGCCCCTGATCCAGGCGATCCGCGCGTCGCCGCGCACGCCCTCGGGTCGGCGATGCAGGGCGCGCACCGACCATCCCGCCTTCAGCAGCCGCTCGGCCACCGCCCCGCCCGCGCCGCCCGTGGCGCCCAGAACCAGGGCTGATTTCGTCGTCATGTCGCGCTCCATCCGTTTGATGAAGCCTGTATCGACCGAACGCCGGATCAACGGAATTGTCGAAATATCTGCACCTGCTATACGAAAACCAATGAACAGTGAGCCGAGCTGGGATCTGTATCGCACCTTCCACGCCGTGCTGCGCGAGGGGTCGCTGTCCGGTGCGGCGCGGCGTCTGGACATGAGCCAGCCCAGCATCGCCCGCCATATCGACGCCCTGGAGACGGCCCTGGGCGCCAAGCTGTTCCTGCGCACGCCCCGGGGCCTGTCACCCACGGACGCGGCGCTGGAGCTGAAGCCCCTGGCCGAGCGGCTGGCCGCGACCTCGGCCGCCCTGCGCCGCACCGCCGAGGGTGGGGGCGGGGGCGGCGCCCTCTCCGGCACGGTGCGGATCAGCGCCAGCGAGGTGGTGGCGGTCGAACATCTGCCGCCCATACTGGCCCGGATGCGTCAGGCCCATCCGGGGCTGGCGCTGGAGCTGTCGCCGTCCAACGCCCTGGACGACCTGTTGCAGCGCAAGGCCGATGTGGCCGTTCGCATGGTCCGGCCCGAGCAGCAGGCCCTGGTTTCGCGCCATGTCGGCGCCCTGGTCATCGGCCTGCACGCCCATCGCGACTATCTGGCGCGACGCGGGACGCCCCGGACCCTGGCCGATCTGAAGGATCACGACCTGATCGGCTATGATGTCGAAACCCCTGCGATCCGGGCTGCGGTCCAGCAGTATCCGGCCCTGAGCCGCGACGCCTTCGCCCTGAGAGTGGACAGCGACGTGGCCCAGCTGGCGGCCATCCGCGCCGGGTTCGGGATCGGCATCTGCCAGGCCGTCGTCGCGGCGCGCCAGCCGGATCTGGTCCGCGTCCTGCCCGACGCCTTTCATATGGCGCTGGAGACCTGGATCGTCATGCACGAGGATCTGCGCGGAAACGCCCGCTGCCGCGCCGTTTTCGACGCCCTGGTCGAGGGCCTGTCGGGGATCATAGAGTCCTCGGCGCGGTAATCAGTCGGTCCTGAACAGAATCACGGCGGTCAGGCCGCCGCCGGGCGTGGTCTCCAGGCGGACGCTCGCGCCCATCTGCTCGGCCAGGGAACGGGCGATCGCCAGGCCCAGACCGGAACCGCCGGTCTCGCGGCTGCGCGACGCCTCGCCCCGCGCAAAGGGTTCGAAGGCCTGGGCCTCGAACGCCGGCGACAGGCCGGGACCGTGATCGACGACCGTCAGCCGCCAGCGGTCGTCGTCGCGTTCGAAGCCGACCTCGGCGGAACCGGCGTAGGTCACGGCGTTCTCGATCAGGTTCTCGAGAATCCGGCGCAGGCCGCCCGTGTCGGCCTGGACCCGTCCCGCCTCCAGCCGTCCCAGGGTCACCGCCTGGCCCAGGGCGGCGCGTTCCCGCACCAGTTCCGTCACCAGTTCGGCGACATCGACGGGGACGAGGACAGCGGGTCTTTCCTCGCCGCGCGCGACCAGCAGCACATCCTCGATCAAGGTGGCCATCAGGGCCACGTCCCGGTCCGCCCGCGCCCGCTGGTCCGGGTCTTCGATCAGGGCGACCCGTAGCCGAAGCCGGGTCATCAGGGTCTTCAGGTCGTGCGCCGCGGCGGCCAGCATCCGCATGCGCTCGCTTACCAGGGCCTTGATGCGCGCCCGCATGCGGTTGAAGGCCGAGGCCACGCGGCGCGCCTCGGCATGGCCCGTCTCGTCCATCGGCGGGGCGCCGAGATCGCGGGCGAAACGGTCGGAAGCGTCGGCGATGGCCTGGAGGTCGCGGGTCGCCCGATGCACCATCCGCCACACGAGAAAGGCGGCCGTCAGCCCGACCAGCAGGCTGAACACCAGGGCGGCCATGGCCATGCTGCGGCGACGTTGCCCCAGGCCCGGCGCGACCACCAGCCTCTGGCCGTCCGCCAACGCGACCGACACCGCATAGACGGCGGTCTGTCGTCGCTGGACTTGAGGGCGGAAGCGGCGGCGCTCCTCGGGAACCAGCAGGCGGACGTCGCGCGCGCCCAGGGCCGCGTCATAGCTGCGCAACAGCGCGGGCAGGGGGCCGCCGTGCGCGCGATAGCCGGCCGGAACCCCGTCGGCGATGAAGAAGCGGGTGGCGTCGCCGTTCAGGGCCACCAGCAGGTCGTCCCGCTCTTGCGACGGCGTGCGGTCCAGGGCGGCGGCGGCGGCGGCGATCCGCACCGGCACAGGCAGGCGCCATTCGTCCTGATCGCCGCGCTGGAACCTCATCAGGCCCAGGACGCTGACCGCCTGCAGCGCCACCACGACCAGGACCAGCGTCAGCGTCAGGCGGTTGGCGAGGCCCAGGCGTCTCACGACTGGACCTCGACGTCTGCGGTGAACAGATAGCCGGCGTTGCGCACCGTGCGGATCAGCCGGGGTTCGCGGGGATGGTCGCCCAGCTTGCGGCGCAGGCGCGAGACCTGGATGTCGATGGAGCGGTCGAAGACGTCGGCCTGGCGGCCCTTCAGCACGTCCATGATGTCGTCGCGAGACAGGACCTGCTGCGGACGCCTGACGAAGGCGGCCAGCAGGTCGAACTCCCCGCCGGTCAGCTCCACCGCCTGGCCATCCGCATCGGTCAGGGCGCGGGAGGCGAGGTCCAGGCGCCAGCCGCCAAAGGCGAGACGGCGGGCCGGCGGCCGGGGTTCGGCCCGGTCGCGGCGACGCAGAAGGGCCTTGATGCGGGCGACCAGCTCGCGCGGCACGAACGGCTTGGCGACATAGTCGTCGGCCCCGACCTCCAGCCCCACGATCCGGTCCATGGGCTCGCCTCGCGCCGAGGCGATCAGCACCGGGACCGCGCCCTGGATGCGGCGGCAGACCGACAGGCCGTCCTCGCCCGGCATCATCAGGTCCAGCACCACCAGGTCCGGCCGCTGGACCGCCCAGGCTCGCCAAAAGGCTGCGGCGTCGGGGAAGGCCGCGCAGTCCAGACCCTCGCGCGCCAGCAGGGCGCAGACCAGGTCGCGGATTTCGGGGTCGTCCTCGACCAGATGGATCAAAGCCGTCGTCATGGGCCAAGCTTTGGCGCAACCGCCTCCGCCCCGCCAGTAGAGGATACACGCTGTTACGCACGGGCGCCGGGGCGACACACCCCGGACGGGCCGATCTGTCAGTCTGCAGTCGTCCGGAACAGGCCGGACCTCGCACAAGGAGCCTGCCCATGACCTCCCGTCGTCCCTTCGCAGCCGCCGCCCTGACGGGGCTGCTGGTGGTCGCCGGCCTCGCCGCTGCGGCCGACAGCGCCATGGCTCAGTCGGTTTCCCGCCACCGCTCGGCCAGCGTCACCGGCGCCCAGCACAGCGCCATGCGCGGCGCGGATATCTACCGCAGCCCCGGCTCGGCCACGGTCTCCCGCTATGGATCGGTGGACGGCCAGGGCTGGTCCAGCGCCCGCGCCAGGACCACGGTGGACACCGGGAACGGCTACGCCACGACGGCCGTCCGCACCGGTCCGGCCGGCAACGCCCAGACCCGCGCCGCCTCGATCGCCCACGGCGATGACAGCTACAGCCGGTCGTCCAGCCTTCAGACCTCGAACGGCTACGGCTATGACCGCCAGATCGACGCCTATCGCGACGACGACGGCGTCACCGTGAACCGCACCGCCACCGCGAACAACGGCGCCACGCGCAGTTCTACAGTCACTCGCCCCAACTGACCCCCTTTCCCGGTTCGGGCGGAGCGCCTCACCCCCGGCTCCGCCCGTCGCCCCGGCCGCGTCCCCCCAACCGTGCGGCCGGGGCCCCTTTTCCGATCGAGAGCCCGATGAAAAGCCTTGTTCTGTCCGTCCTGTCCGCCGCGGCGATCGCCGTCGTCGCCACGGCCGCGCCCGCCCAGACCCCGACCGGCGTCGGTCGCGCCCTGTTCCAGCAGGCGGACGTCAATAATGACGGACGCCTGTCGCGGGTCGAGTTCGACGCTGCGCGCGAGGGCCGGTTCGCCCGGGCCGACGCCGATCGCGACGGCCGTCTGACGATGTCCGAACTGCGCGCCCTGCGCCCGGACGGCGCCCCCGCTCCGCAGCGACGCCCCAGCCGCGAGCAGATTCAGAAGCTGCGCGCCATTGACCGCAACAATGACCGCGCCGTCGATCTGAACGAGTTCCGCGCCCTGAACGGAGACCGTTTCGCCGCCGCCGACCGCAACCGCGACGGTTTCATCACGCGCGACGAAATCGCCGATCTGGCGCGCGCCATGACCCTGGGGGGCTGAGGCCCCTAACCCCTGTGCCGCAGGTCCAGCACGTCGGGGGGCGGCGCGGGCTTGCGGGTCAGGGGCACGCGCTTCAGCCAGAGTTTCAGCGCCTCCCAATGGATGGCGGCCACGACCTTCAGCGTCAGCAGGGGCATGACCAGGGCGGCGGCGATCAGGGCGCGGTCGGACATCGGCCGGCGCGCGCCGTTCATGCTGGTGGCGATCAGCAGGCCCTCGCTGTCCGAGCCGTTGATGACCAGGGCCAGGGTGTCGCCGGGCGTCTGACCCTTGAAGTCATAAGTCATGTCCATGTCCATGAAGGGCGAGACATACAGGCGTTTGTCGGTCCGTTGCCGGAACCGGCCGGCCTGGGCGTCGGCCGCCAGGACGGGCAGGACATAGGACCGCCGCTCGCCGAAGGTGCTGGTGACTTCATAGACCATGGCGGCCAGCCGCCCGTCTTCATGATGGCAGTAGTAGAGGCTGATCGGATTGAAGACGAAGCCGAAGACGCGCGGCATGGTCAGAAGACGGATCGCGCCCTGACCGACGTCCACCCCGACCTCGGCCAGCCGCGCCTCGATCTGGGCCCGCAGCGGACGGTCCGAGCCGTCGCCGTGGTCCCGGTCGTGGAAGGACAGCAGGTTGAACCGGTTGCGTGAAAAGGTCTTCAGCCGGCCGTGCAGGGCGTCGATCTCGGTCAGGTCCAGCATCAGCCAGAAGACGCGGTAGTTCAGCCGGTGCGGCGTCGGCCGCAGGCGGGCGTGAAACACCTTGCCGACATAGAGGGCCGAGCCTGTCACGCCGCCGGTTCCATCTGGACCGAGGGTGAGGCCAGATGGATGCGGCCGCTCTCGTTCTCGACGGTCCAGGGACGACGCACCCCGCCCAGTTGTTCGGCCACCGCCAGACCGGACTGAAGCCCGTCCTCATGGAAGCCGGCCCCGAAATGGGCGCCGCAGAACCAGACGCCGCCCTGGCCCTGCAGGCTCCACAGCGACTTCTGCGCCTTGATGGCGACGGGGTCGAAGATCGGATGCTCGTACACTTCGCTGCGCAACAGGGTTCCGGCGGCCGGCGGGCGCGGCGGGTTCAGGGTGACGAACAGGTCCTGGCCCGGCAGGCCCTGGAGCCTGTTCATCCAGTAGGTGACGCACAGGCCGCCGTCCGCGCCGATATAGTTCCACGAGGCCCAGGCCCGCCGGCGCCGGGGCATCAGGCCCGCGTCGGTGTGCAGGATGGTCAGGTTGCGGCTGTAGCGGAAGGCGCCCAGCAGATCGCGCTCCTGCGCCGTGGGCTCCGCCAGCATGGCCAGGGCCTGGTCGGCGTGGGCGCCGATGACGACATGGTCGAACCGCTCCCGGGCGCCGGTGGTGTCATGAACCACGACGCCGCCGTCGACGCGCTGGACCTGGTCCACCCCGCGCCGGAGCCGGACTGCGTCGCCCTTTCGCCCGGCCCCGACCTGGCGGGCCAGTTCCTCGACATAGGCCCGGCTGCCGCCGACGACGGTGCGCCACAGGGGCCGGCCGACCAGTTTCAGCAGGCCGTGGTTGCCGCAGAAGCGCAGGAAGGATTCCGCCGGATAATCCATCAGCGTATGGGCCGGCGACGACCAGATGGCGGCGGCCATCGGCAGCAGATGGTCGTCGCGGAAGGCCTCGCTGAAGCCCTCGCGCTTCAGATACTGGCCCAGGGTCACGTCGCTGTCGCCCAGGGCGGCCATGCCGCCGGGCGCCGAGCGATAGAAGCGCAGGATCTCCTTCAGCATCGACCAGAAGCGCGGGCGGAACAGGTTGCGGCGCTGGGCGAACAGGGCGGGGGCGGCGTATTCGAACCGGCCCTGATCCAGGGAGACGGCGAAGGACATGTCGGTGGCCCGCGTCTCGAGCCCCAGATGGGCGAACAGGGCGATCAGGTTCGGATAGGTGGCGTCGTTGAAGACGATGAAGCCGGTGTCCACCGCCGTCTCTCCGGTCGGGGCGCGGACGTCCACGGTGTTGGAATGGCCCCCCAGGCGGTCGTCGCGTTCGTAGATCGTCACATCGTGGCGCTTCGACAGCAGCCAGGCGCTGGACAGGGCGGCGATCCCCGAGCCCACGACGGCGATCCGCAGGCGCGGACCGGTCTCGCTGGAAGGGGACGACAAGGACATAAAGACTCCGAACGACGGGCGACAGGTGGCGAAGATACGCGCCCAGTACGCGGCCGGATCACGAAATGATCCAGACTTTCGTCAGAACCGTACTAGGTTCCATGCATGGACAGGTTTCAACGCTTCAGCGGATTCGGCCACCCGTGACGTCCATGGGCGGCGAGCATGACCGACTGATCGAGGCGGTGGCGTTACGGCGCGACCGCGAGGCTTTCGCGCGCCTGTTCGAACATTTCGCGCCGCGTCTGAAGGCCTATCTGATGAAGGCCGGCGCGCCTGCGGGGGCGGCCGAGGACTTCGCCCAGGACGCCATGCTGACCGTCTGGCGCAAGGCCGAGCTGTTCGACAGCTCCAAGGCGCGGGCCGCGACCTGGATCTTCACCATCGCCCGCAACCGGCGCCTGGACGTGCTGCGCCAGGACGCCCGGCGCACCCCGATGCCCGAGATCGAACTGTCGCAGGAAGAGCCGGAACGGCCGGACCAGCTCGTGCTGATGGCCGAGGATGCGGCGCGCCTGAAGACGGCGATGGCGCGGCTGACGGCGGATCAGATCGAGGTCCTTCGCCTAGCCTTCTTCCAGGACAATCCCCACTCCGAAATCGCCCGGCGGCTGGACCTGCCGCTGGGCACAGTGAAATCCCGAATACGCAAGGCCATGATCAAACTGCGCACCCTGCTGGACGATGAAAAGGGAGGCGAGGCATGACCGGCCGTCACAACCCCTCCGAAGAACGGCTTTTGGCCTATGCGGCCGGCACACTCAGCCCGCCCGAGGCCGTGGTGGTCGCCGCCCATCTGGCGATGCGGCCGCAGAACGACGCCTGGGTCCGCACGCTTCAGTCCGTGGGCGGCGAGTTGCTGGACGATCTGGAGCCCGAACCGATGCCGGACGACGCCCTGGCGCGCGTCCTGGCGCGGGCCGAGGCCGACGCCGGACAGGTTCTGACGTCTACGCCGCTGAACGACATGGTCGGCCTGCCTGAACCCCTGCGCCGTTATGCGCTGGGACCGTGGCGATGGCTGGGACCGGGCATGCGCGCCCGCGACGTCCATGCGCCGCGCGACGGCGACTGCCGCGTCATCCTGCTGGAGATCGGGCCGGGGCGTGAGACGCCGCGCCACACCCACGGCGGGATCGAACTGACCTGCGTCATCCACGGCGCCTACGCCACCGAAACCGCCCGGTTCGACGTCGGCGATTTCGAGGAGGCGGACGGCGAAGTGCTGCACCAGCCGCGCGTGGTCTCGCCCGGTCCCTGCCTGTGCGTGGTGGCGCTGGACGGGCAGATCGAACTGGACGGCTGGCTGGGGCGGCTGATGCAGCCGTTCATCAAGCTGTAGGCGGGCCAGGTCTGACGGTCATTCAAACTTCGCACCAGGGCGAATGACGATCTTTGGCGGCGGCGGTTGTGAAGCGAGGGCGAAGCCCCACGGGGCCGTCCCAAAGAGAAAGAGCGCGGCCCTTTTCGGACCGCGCTCCCGTGGAAATCACCGAGATGGCGTTCAGCCGCGACGGTGGTCCCAATCGTGGCGTTCGTTGCGGATCTGGGCCGAGAGACGGTCGAAGCGACGGTCCAGGTCGGTGCGTTCCCAGGCGGTCAGGCCGCCGCGACGATAGTGGGCCTCAAGCCGCAGCAGGCCGTTGAACTCGCCCCGCAGACGGGTCGCCTCGCGGCGGCTGAGCTGGCCGGAACGGACGCCCTGGTCGATGCGGCGGTCCAGACTGGCCTGGCGGGCGTTGATCGACGACCAGTGTCCGTAGCCCGCATGATGGACAGGCGGTCGGGCGTGATGGGACGGGCCATAGGACTGGGCGGCGGCGGGCAGGGCGGCCGAGGCGGCGGCGGCGAGGATGAGGGCGGGCAGGAAGACTTTCTTGTTCAGCATCGGATCGTTCCTTCTGGTGCGGGGCGCCCCGGCGGGGGCTGCGATGTCCCCAGAAAGCCATCTCCCGCCTGAGCCCGATCTGAACGCCGCGTTTCAGCCGCCGTTCATCTTTTCGGCGCAGGAAGACCCGTTCGCGCGATCTCTGTTATAGATTCGACGGACGTGCGGCTTTTCGGCCGTATCGCCCGTTTCCAAACACCCCGTTCAGCGGCTGTTCAGAGCCGGCCCCGTAGAAGCGACTTCATGAACCGCACCCGCGCCCTCCTGATCGCCGCCCTGATGGCCCTGGTCCCCGCGACCCAGGCCCTGGCGCAGTCGCGCGACCAGGACCGAGAGCGTCCGCAGCAGGACCAGCGCCGCGACGCCCCCTCGCGCGACCGACCCTCGGCCGACGGGCCGCGCGCCGATCTGGGCGCCGTGGTGCGCCGGGTCGGGGCCGGACGCGACGGACGCATGCTGGGCGTCAGCCCGCGCGGCGACACGGTGGTGGTGCGCTGGGAATATCCCGGCGGGCGGGTCGCTGATATTCGCGTGGACGCCCGCTCGGGCCGCGTGGTGGGAGAAGACTGACGATGCGTGTCCTGCTGGTTGAAGACGACGCCGACCTGTCGCGTCAGCTGAAGGGCGCCCTGGCCGACGCCGGCTATGCGGTGGACCACGCCGCCGACGGCGAAGAGGCCTGGTTCCTGGGCGACACCGAACCCTATGACGTGATCGTGCTGGACCTGGGCCTGCCCAAGATCGACGGGGTCTCGGTGCTGGAGCGCTGGCGGCGCGAGGGCAAGGCGACGCCGGTCCTGATCCTGACGGCGCGCGGCGCCTGGTCGGACAAGGTGTCGGGCTTCGATGCCGGGGCCGACGACTATCTGACCAAACCCTTCCATACCGAAGAACTGCTGGCGCGGTTGCGGGCCCTGCTGCGCCGCTCGGCCGGCATCGCTTCGGCCACCCTGTCGTGCGGCGGCCTGCGTCTTGACCCGCGCGCGGCCCGGGCCAATGTCAACGGCGAGCCCCTGCGCCTGACCTCGCTGGAGTACCGGCTGCTGCACTATATGATGATGCACCAGGGCCGGGTCATCAGCCGCACGGAGTTGGTCGAACATCTGTACGATCAGGACTTCGATCGGGATTCCAACACCATCGAGGTCTTCATCGGCCGGCTGCGCAAGAAGATCGGATCCGACCGGATCGAGACCGTGCGCGGTCTGGGCTATCGCCTGGCGCCCCTGACGGGCGAGTCCGAGGCGGCGTGATCACGCCGCAATGACCGAAACGGGGGCTGGGGCGCGTCGGACGCCGCCCGGCGGCTGGGGCCGCTGGTTCGGGCGGCCGGGCAGGTCGCTGACGCGGCGGCTGATCTGGCTGGCCGCCGGCTGGATTCTGCTGGCCCTGGTGGCGACCGGGTTCGTCCTGACCAACCAGTTCCAGGAATCGGCCCTGCGCCGCCTAGGAAACGTGCTGAGCGAGACCACCGACGAACTGGTGGTGCGCACGGTGACGGCGAGCGGCAAGGTGCTGACGCCCCAGATCATGGACGCCCCCACTCTGCGGGTGTTTTCCGGCAAGTACTGGATGACGGCCGAGCCGACCCTGGCCGGGGGCCTGCGGATCATCACCCGCTCGGACTCGCTGTACGGCGAGGACCTGACGGTGCCGGCGGACCTGCCGGGGCGGCTGGACGACGCCTATGGCCAGACCATCACCTATAACGCCACAGGCCCGGCGGGCGAGCCGCTGCGGGTGGCGGCCAGCATGAAGTCCCTGCCGGGACGGACGACGCCGGTGGTCTTCTTCGCGGCCATCGACCGGTCCAACGTCGACGTGGACACCCGCCAGTTCGCCACCCTGACCTGGGTCGCCCTGCTGATCCTGGGCTTCATCCTGGTGTCGGCGGTCTTCATTCAGGTTCAGGTCGGCTTGCGGCCCCTGTATGACCTGCGCAACGAGATCGCGGCCGTGCGCCACGGCCAGGCGGCGCGGATCGAACGGTCCTATCCGCTGGAGATCCAGCCCCTGGCCGAACAGGTCAACCGGCTGCTGGCCCATAACCAGGAGGTGGTCGAGCGCCAGCGCACCCATGTCGGCAACCTGGCCCATGCGCTGAAGACCCCGATCTCGGTCATGCTGGCCGAGGCCGGGACCGCCGAAGGCCCGCTGCCGGAACTGGTGCGGCGCCAGACCCGGGTCATGCAGGGCCAGGTCGACCACCATCTGCGCCGCGCCCGCGCCGCCGCCCGCGCCGCCCACGGCCTGGGCGAGACCACGCCGGTGCCCGAGGTGCTGGACGAGCTGGCGGTCATGATCGAACAGGTCTTCCGCGACAAGCGCGCCGAGATCGACTGGCGCGCGCCCGACGACCTGGCCTTCCTGGGCGAACGCCAGGACCTGCAGGAGATCCTGGGCAATCTGATCGAGAACGCCGCCAAGTTCAGCACCCGCCGCGTCCGCGTCTCGGCCGGCGAGAACGGCCTGGGCCAGATGGTGGTGGTGGTCGAGGACGACGGCCCCGGCCTGCCCGCCGACCAGCGCGAGACGGTGATGAAGCGCGGCGCCCGGCTGGACGAGAGCGCGCCCGGCTCGGGCCTGGGCCTGTCGATCGTCGAGGACCTGACGCGCGCCTATGGCGGCCGGCTGACCCTGGGCGACAGCGACATGGGCGGGCTGAAGGTCGTGCTGGAGCTGCCGGCGGCTCACGCCGCGCGCGCCTGAGCTCGGGAGCCATCGGCGGGCGGGGGCGTTGAACCGCTCCGCCGCGCTGGAGCCGCCATGTTCGCCCGTCTTCGTCACGCCGCCGCCGCCCTGGGCGAGGCCGTCCGCAGCCGCGTCCCCGCCACGCGCCGCATCCCCAAGCTGACGACCCTGATCGAGGGGGCGGCGCGGGTCGGCTATGGGGCCCGGGGCTTCGTCTATCTGTCGGCGGGGGCCCTGACCCTGCTGGCGGCGACCGACAGGATCGGCGACGCGGTCGGCGCGGGCGGGGCGGCGGGCTGGCTGGCGGAGCAGCCGTTCGGGCGGGTCTGGCTGGTGCTGCTGGGGCTGGGGCTGTGGGCCTTCGTCGGCTGGCGCGTGCTGCAGGCCCTGTTCGACGCCGACCATGAGGGAACCGACCTGAAGGGCTGGGCCACGCGGGCGGGGCAGGCGGCCAGCGGCCTGTTCTACGGCCTGCTGGCGGCGGGGGTGTTCGAGTATCTGGACGAGGCGGGCGAGGCGACCAGCCAGGCGGCGGAACGGGCCGAGAGCATCGCCGAGAACCAGGAGAAGGCGGCCTGGATCCTGGACCTGCCGTTCGGCGGCCTGCTGCTGATCGCGGCGGGGCTGGTGGTGCTGGGCGTCGGGATCGGCAACATCGTCAGGGCCTTCAGGGACGACTTCGACGCGGCCCTGGCCTGTCCCGAGGCGGTGCGCCGGCCGGCGGCGGCCCTGGCGCGGGCGGGCTATGGCGCGCGGGGCTTCGCCTATCTGCCGTTGGGGACCTTCGTGGTCCTGGCGGGGCTGCACGCGCGGTCGGGCGAGGTGACGACGACGGCGGCGGCGCTGGACGCGCTGGAGGCCCAGCCCGGCGGGTCGTGGGTGCTGGGGCTGACGGCGGCGGGGCTGATGGCCTTCGGCGCCTTCGCCTTCGTGGAGGCGCGCTGGCGCAGGATCCGGTCGCCCCGGGACCTGACGCTGGGCTGAGGCCTTGGCGTCGCGCGGGGCCTTCCCATATGCTCCGCAACACATCCTGTTCCAGAAGGCCCTCGCCATGACCCAAGCCGTGCCGATGAAGACCCTGAAGATCGACTTCGTCTCCGACGTGGTCTGCCCCTGGTGCGTCGTGGGCCTGGGCGGGCTGGAGACGGCGCTGGACGCCCTCAAGGGCGAGGGGATCGGCGCCGACATCGCCTTTCAGCCCTTCGAGCTGAACCCCCAGATCGCGCCCGAGGGCGAGAACATCGTCGAACACATCGGCCGCAAATACGGCGCCAGCCCCGAGCAGTCGGCCGCCAACCGCGCCATGATCCGCGACCGCGCCGCCGAGGTCGGCTTCGACATGCGCATGACCGACGACAGCCGCATCTGGAACACCTTCGACGCCCACCGCCTGCTGCACTGGGCCCACGAGACCGCGCCCGAGAAGCAGAAGGCGCTGAAACAGGCCCTGTTCACGGCCCATTTCACCGAGAACCGCAACCTGACCGACGCCGGCGTCCTGACCAGCGCCGCCGAGGCCGCCGGCCTGGACCGGGCCGAAGCGGGCGAGGTCCTGGCCTCGGGCCGCTATGCGCAAGACGTGCGCGGGGCCGAGGACCTGTGGCGGTCGCGCGGCATCAGCTCGGTCCCCGCCGTGGTGGTCGAGGGCAAATACCTGATCAGCGGCGGCCAGCCGGCCCAGGTGTTCGAAGAGGCGCTGAGGAAGATCGCGTCGGAGGTGTGAGGGGAGGGGGATTGGCGAGTCGTGATTGGTGATTGGTGAGCGCAGATCTTGCGCCGGTGCATCGCCCCGCTCGCCCCTTGCTCGCTACTCACCCCTCGCCAATCACGATTCACCCCTCACGCCTTCGCTCACGCGCACGCCTCACCCGCCCCGGTCACGGCGGCCCGGTTTCAGACTCTCCCTGCGAAAAAACACCGTCTGAATCGTCTAATTCGTCTGAAATCCCGGCCGGCTCCAGGTCGTCCAGCGCGTCGATCCGGGCCATCAGGGCGTCGCGGCCGGCGTAGTCGCCGGGCTTCAGGGCGGCGGCTTCCTGGGCGATGACGCAGATCTGCTGGGCGAGGGCTTCGGCGCGCGCGGCGAGGTCGGGTTCCTTCGGGGCGGGCGGGGGCGCTTCCGGCGGCGCTTCCGGCGTGGGGGGCGCAGGCGGCGGGGCCGGCGACACATCCCGGGCCAGGGCCGTCAGACCCAGGTGCAGGCGCATCCAGCGCGCCGCCTCGACGGCGCGGCCGGCCTCGAGCGCGCGGTTCAGCCGCATCCGGGCCAGGTCCGCCATCCGGCCATAGTCGGCCGGGCCGTCCGCCGCCGCCTCGTCCGGGTCCAGCGGATCATAGGGGGGATCGACTTGGTCCATGCGCCGCCAGCCCTTGTCCCGGGCGCGCAGGCGGAAGGTGCTGACCCCCATGCCGTAGCGGGCGCTGACCGTCTCGGCCGTGTCGCCGGCCAGATAGTCGTCGCGCGCCGCCGCCCACGCCTGGTCCGAGGCCCGGCGATAGCCGCCGCCCCGGTCATAGGGATCGCGCACGGGCCGCCCGTCATACAGCGGCCGGGTCTCGTGCGACGCCTCATCCTGGGGCTCCTCGTCCCAGGACGACTTATCCCAGGACGACCGGCGCGGCGGATCGACGAAGTCCTCGTTGGTCAGGCGCCGGTCGAAATAGCCGCCCCCGCCGTCGCTCTCGCCATAGCCGCCGCCCTCGCCCTCGTCCCCATAGGGCCGGCGTCCCTCGATCCCATCCATACGCCCCTCCCGGGCCGATCCGCCCCGGAACGGGACCGGGGGATTATACGGCGGCGGGAAACCGTGCTGGGTTGATTGGCGCGCGAGCCGGAAAAGCTGAATATAGTCAACGGGTGGAACGACGGAATTAGGAGCGCTGAGGGGTGATCCCGCTTTTGCCGCCCCCGGCCGCCTCCCTTCCTTTCGTCATCCTCCGGGCCGCGCAGCGGAACCGGGGGACCCTTCGTCATCCTCTGGCCAAGCGAAGCTTGGACCAGGGGAGGCGCCGAAGGCGAAATGCGTCCGCCGCGCGATGTCAGACGCCCGCATCCGCGACAGGGTCCTGCTCACGCAGGCCGCTGGGTCCCCCGGTCTGCGCCGCGAAGACGCGGCTTGCCGGAGGATGACGAAAGGGGAGGGTTAGGCCCGCTTCTTCCGGGGCGCGGCCGGAACGTCGGCGGCGGTGACCAGATGCCCCTTCCAGCCGGGCGGCGGCAGGAACTTGCCGGACTGTTCCTCGCGCGTACCGTGCTTGGCGACCCAGGCGGCCCGTTTGCCCGCCTTCAGGATGGTTTCGTGATCGAAAAGCGGCTTGTTCATCGCGGTCCCCAATCTAGCAGTTCGAGCACCTCGCCGCCACTGGCGTAGATCCGCCAGTCGTCGGCCAGCGGCTTGTAGGTCGTCTCCAGGTACTGGAGGCTGAGCGGATAGCGGCGGCGCAGCGTCTCTTCCGGTATGCCGTGGCCGCCGCGCTCGACCCGATGCGCCACGCGAGCGATGGAGGCCTCGACCGAGGGCAGGCGCAGATAGATCAGTTCGAACCTGTATCCGGCGACCTTCCAGTCGCGGATGCGCCGCGCGTGGGTGCGTGTGGCCAGGGTGGTTTCCAGCACCACGTCGGCGCGGGCGGCGATCAGGTCCTCCAGCCGTTCCAGCACCATCCGCCCGGCGGCCAGATCGCGACCCGAACCGGGAGTCAGGGGGCGCGCCACCTCGTCGGGATTGACGAACTGGAAGGTCTCGGCCCGTTCCCGCAGGAACTGGTTGATGAAGGTGGTCTTGCCGGCGCCGTTGGGTCCGGCGAGGAGGACGAGGGTGGGCATGGGGGGAGGGGGGCGGGGCGGGCAGCCGGTGGCGGTGTTTAAGGAGGTATTTCGGGGGATGTTCGAATAACTAGGCAGCCAAGGGTGGGAAAAATCGTTCGCCGTGCTTCGCGTAAAGTTCGTCCACCAAGTTAATCATTGCATCGGTGATGACGCGCCACTCGGCATCACCCTTCTTCTCGACCTTCGTCGCGGGTCGAAAGTGAACAATACTATTTCTTAGCTTGTAAATGGTTTTCGCGAGCCGTTCCGACGGCGTGCTCTTCTGATCTTCATCGGCCTCTAAAACGTTGAAGGTGTCAATCGGCGTCTAAAAGGGACCCCCTATCGGCGTGCAATAGGGACCCCCTTTTGAGGTTCGGGATGGACGTCA
>NZ_JBXASO010000026.1:0-14439 GCF_058809375.1 Brevundimonas sp. GW821-FHT10E09
AGAGCGCCTGCAGCCCCGCCAATGTCGATCCGTCCCGCGTAGATGTCGGTGCTGTCGCCCTCCACCATTGGAGAGTAAATCTCCCGGCGATTGGCGCGTGCTATGGTTTTGATGCTGACCAGAACGCCGTTGGAAGCGGTTACCGTCGAATCCTCGATATCCTGCGCGACAGCTGCGCCTGCGACCGTGAGAGCCATCGACGCCACGCAGGCTCGAGATAAGAGCACACCGAACATGTGGGTTACCTTAGTGGACGGCGGCATTTCGCCCATAGTCGATACATACTCCAGTGGCGACTATCGAGCACACTGAAAGCCCGCAACGGGTCGAAGGCGGTCATCGACACTTGCGCCGAAAGCCGCGCCCGCCCCAGGACGCCGCCCTTCCCTCACCCCGCCTTCAGGTTCTCCACCACCGCTCTCAGCTTGGCCGGCAGGGGCTTGGGTCGGCGCGTCTCGGCGTCAACATAGACGTGGACGAAATGGCCGACGGCGGCCGGCACGTCGGCGCTGCGCTTGAACACGGCGAAGCCATAGCTGACGCTGGAGGTGCCGATCCGGTCCACCTTGATCCCGACCTCGATCACATCGGGAAACTTCAGCGCCGAGGTGTATTGGCAGCCGCTATCCACCACCAGGCCGATGGACTCGTCCAGCGCATTGGCGATCATCAGATGGGCGTTCACCGCCGAGTCCACGAACTCGTAGAATTTCGCGTTGTTGATATGGCCATACTGGTCGTTGTCGGCCCAGCGCGTCGAGACCATGTGAAACGCCTTGTAGGTCGCGCGTTCGGCCAAGGGGCCCAGTTCCGTCTTCGGCATTGCGGTCTTCCTCCTGGGCGACATTCGGCGTCGCTCTCGATGCGAGGCTCGGGCTTGGACGCCGTTGCGTCAAGCGCCTATCGATAGCGCATCGATGACGAAGGCTTGACCCATGAGCATCACCACCCGCGCCGCCGTCCTGTCCGCCATGGGCGCCGCGCACCCCTACCGCGACAGCAGGCCCCTCTCCGTCGAGACGGTCACATTGGACCCGCCCGGCCCCGGCGAGGTCCTGGTCGCGATCAGGGCCGCCGGCCTGTGCCACTCGGACCTCAGCGTCATCAATGGCGACCGTCCCCGCCCCCTGCCCATGGCCCTGGGGCATGAGGCCGCAGGCGTGGTCGAGGCCCTGGGCGACGGCGTCACGGACCTCAGCATCGGCGACCACGTCGTCATGGTCTTCATGCCGTCCTGCGGCCATTGCGACCCGTGCGCCGGCGGCCGTCCCGCCCTGTGCGAGCCGGGCGCCGCCGCCAACGGCAAGGGCGAGCTTCTGTCCGGCGCCCGCCGCCTCTTCCGCGAGGACGAACCGGTCAACCACCACCTCGGCTGCTCCGCCTTCGCCGAACGCGCCGTCGTCTCGCGCCGGTCCCTGGTCCGGATCGATCCCGACCTGTCGTTCGAGGAGGCGGCCCTGTTCGGTTGCGCCGTCCTGACCGGCGTCGGCGCCGTGGTGAACACCGCAGGGGTCAAGGCGGGTCAGAGCGTCGTGGTCATCGGCCTGGGCGGCGTCGGCCTGTCCAGCGTCCTGGGCGCCCTCGCCTCCGGCGCCTCCCCCGTCGTCGCCGTCGATCTGTCGGAGGACAAGCTGGCCCTGGCCCGCACCCTCGGCGCCACTTCAGGCTTGGTCCAGACCGTCAACGGCGCCGATCCCGATGCGGTGGATCAGGTCCGCGCCCTGACCAAGGGCGGCGCCGACTTCGCCTTCGAAATGGCCGGCTCGGCCCGCGCCCTCGACGCCGCCTGGAAGATGACCCGGCGCGGCGGAACCACCGTCACCGCCGGCCTGCCCCCGCCCGACGCCGCCCTGGCCGTCAACATCGTCTCCCTGGTCGGGGAGGAGCGCACCCTGAAGGGCTCCTACATCGGAACCTGTGTCCCCAGCCGCGACATCCCCCGCTACGTCGCCCTCTACCGCCAGGGCCGCCTGCCGGTGGATCGGCTGATGAGCGGCGTCATCCCGCTGGACGACATCAACGCCGGCTTCGACCGCCTGCACGCCGGCGAGGTGGTGCGGCTGGTGGTCAGGCCCTGACCACCAGCCCTGAAGTCACTCCGCCGCGCGCGGCGGGGCGTTCTTCACATACTGGTCCATCCAGCGGGTCATCTCCCAAAGCGTGTGGCCCACCGATTCCCGCGCACGATAGCCGTGGGCCTCGAGCGGCAGGGTGACGTAACGCGCCGTCGCCCCCAGCCCCTTCAGCGCCGCATAGAAGCGCTCGGACTGGACCGGGAAGGTGCCGGAGTTGTCGTCCGCCTCGCCGTGGATCAGCAGGATCGGTTCGTTCAGCTTGTTCGCGTAGGTGAAGGGCGACATCTCGGTATAGATCTCGGTCGCCTCCCAATAGTTGCGCTGCTCGGACTGGAAGCCGAACGGCGTCAGGGTGCGGTTATAGGCGCCCGACCGCGCGATGCCGGTCCTGAACAGGTCGCTGTGCGCCAGCAGATTGGCGGTCATGAAGGCGCCGTAGCTGTGGCCCCCGACCGCGATCCGGTCGCGATCCGCCACCCCCATGCCGACCACCGCATCGACCGCGGCTTTCGCGTCGGCGACCAGTTGCTCGACATAGGTGTCGTTCGGCTCGGCCCCGTCCTTGCCGATGATGGGCATGGAGGGGTTGTCGAAGATCGCATAGCCCTGGGTCAGCAGGAACAGGTGGCTGGACCCGCCCGGCCGCACGAAGCGGTTCTGCACATCCACCGTCTGGCCCGCCACCGCCGCATCGGTGAACTCGGCCGGATAGGCCCACATCAGCATGGGCAGGGGCCCGTCGCGATCCTTGTCGTAACCGGCGGGCAGATACAGGGTCCCCGACAGCTTGACCCCGTCGGCCCGCTCATAGGTCACCAGCTGGCGCGTCGCCCCAGCCAGCTGCGGCGCCGGATCGGGGAAGTGGGTCAGGGCCGTCGTCTGGCCCGTCGTCAGGTCGCGGATCTGCAGGTTCGGCGGATCCAGCCGTGTCTCGCGCTGCGTCACCACCCGCTTGCCGTCCGCGTCCAGGAAGCCGACCACCGCCTCGTAATCCGTATCGGCCGAGGTCCATAGCCGCTCGCTGCGCCCCGTCGCCGGGTCCATGGCCGCCAGGAAGGGGAAGGCGCCCCGCGGCGTCGCCCCGGCCCCCGACATCAGGATGCGTCCCTGGGGATCGAAGCGGATCACCGACCGGCCCGCCGCATTGGGCTGGGTCACCGGCTGGCCCGGATCGTCGTAGCGCGCCTGATAGTTCCGCTCCAGCAGCACCCGCCCCTCGCCGGGGTTCGACGGATCGACCACGAACCGCGTCTCGTGCCGGGTGTTGAACCAGCGGCTGTTGACCACGGCCAGGTCGTCCCTGCCCCACACGATCCCGCCGAACCGTTCCTTCAGGTCGATCAGCTTGACCGGCTCGGCCGTGAAGGGCGCGGCCTGCATGAAGACCCGGTCGCGGAACTCCACCTCGCGCTTGAGGTCGCCGCCGTCCAGGGCCTCGACCCAGGTCAGGGTCGCCGGCGCATCGGCCCGCCAGCCCACCGAGCGCGGCCCCGGCGCCACGGCGTCAAACGCGGTGGGTACATCGTCCCGCAACGGCAGATCGGCGACGGTCCGCACCACACGCCCGTTCAGGTCCGTCACCACGATCTCGGTGGGGAACAGGTCGTCCGGCACCGCATAGGAGTAAGGCCGCTTGGCGATCTCGTGCAGGATGTATTTCCCGTCCGGTGATGCGGCGCTGTCCAGATAGACGGCCGGCGCCCCAATCGTCCGTACACGGCCGTTCAGCGGAACCAGGGTCAGCTGCGAGGTGAAATAATGGTCGAACAGGGCCTCGTCGCCGGGGTTCGACAGCAGGTCCTGATAGGTCCGCACCGGCGCCACACGCCCGGCCGTCTCCTCGATGTTCGGCCCCGTCGGCGCCGTCGTCACATCGGGCGCCGGCCCCCGTCCCGCCGGAACCGCCTCGACCAGCAGGCCCGAGCTGTCGGGCAGCCACTCATAGCCCGTCCCGCCCGTCATATTGACCACCGGCTCGGTCAGTTTCCGCGCCCGCGCCGTCGCCACATCCACGACCCACAGCTCCAGCCCCGTCGGCCGGTCCAGCACGAAGGCCAGGGATTTCGCATCGGGCGAAAAACGCGGCGCCGTGAACCGCGCCTCGGCCGGCAGGGCCACGACCCGCGCCGGTCCCCCGTCCACCGCCTGCAGGCTCAGCCCGGTCAGCCAGGACACCCGGCTCTCGGCCATGCCGTTGTTGCGCGGATTGATCCGCGTCCCCGCCAGCCGCAGCATCGGCTCGGCCAGCGCCTTGATGCTGGGCAGGTTGGACCGGTCCAGCAGCACCAGGATCTTGCGATCGGGGCTCAGCATCGGCGACGGCGTCGGCTTGGCGTCCAGGATGTCGGCGATCGGCGACGGCGGCTGCTGATAGACCGAAACCGCCGGCGCGGCGGCGGTCTGGGCGAACGCCCCGCTCGCCGTCGAGGCCATCAACACCGCCGCCAGCGCAAGACCGGCCCCACGAACACGCATCATCATCCGAAATCCCCCACGAGTTACAAGCGTGAGACCTAACGACACCCGACGCGCGGCGCCAAGCCGTTTTGACGTTACACTGTCACAGTCGCCCTACTGGCCCGATGGACCGCTCAACGAAAACGGCGACCCCGCCGGGGCCGCCGTCTCCACGTCCCGACCCGGTGGATCAGAACTTCATCGTCACCGTGGCGTTGTAGGTCTGGTAGTCCAGATCCTCGCGATCGACCATCGAGGCGGCCTTCAGCGTCACGCCGAACCGGTCGCCCTCGATGGCGACCGAACCGCCGATCTCGGCCCATTCACTGTCATTGCTGGCGCCGGCGAAGACCCCGCCGAAGCCGTCGGCCGCGACGAAGGCGGCCTCGACATTGCGGTTGTCGCCCGCCAGCTCATGCACCCAGCGCACGTCCAGCGCCGGCTTGATGCTCCAGCGGCCGCGACTTGTCTCGCCGCCGACCCGCAGCCCGATATGGTGCTGCAGCGAATCGAACGACTGGTCGGCGACGCTCAGGGCCGCGACCCCGCCCGTCTCCTGATAGGCGTCCAGATCGACCGAATAGGCGTTCAGCCCGATGTTCGGCTGCAGCTTCAGCCCGCCGCGCGTCAGGTTGAAGCCCAGTTCGGCCCCGCCGCTGACCACCTTGCCGTCCGTCTCCCCGTCGGCGCGGAAGCCGGCGCCGCCGATGGCGAAGGCCCGTTCGGTGTCCAGATCCGCCGCGCCATAACCGACCTTGGCCCCCAGATAGGCGCCGTACGCCAGGTCCACCGCCCCATAGAGGGTCGCCTGAACCTGACGGCTGTCGGCCGTGCTGATCCCCTCGGCGAAGTCGGACTCGCCCTCGGCATAGGCCAGGCTGGCCCCCACGGTCAGGGCGTCGATGGTCCGTTCCAGGCCGCCGACGACATACCAGGCGCTCTGGTCGTCGCTGCGGCTGTCGGCCAGGGTTCCGCGCAACTGGCCCGCCTCGCCCTCGATGGCGCCGGCGCCGAAATAGGCCGAAACTCCCTGTTTCCATCCGCCCCAGCGCGCCCGTTCCTGGGCCTGGCGGGTCGCCATGCCGGCCGCTGCGGCCGTCGCCGCCGGATCCAGCGACGCGACCTCCACGCCCGACCCGATCAGGGTCAGGCCTTCGCTCGCCCCGCCCGAGCGATCCCGCGCGATCCGTCCGTCCACCACGCCGCGCAGAGCCTCGGTCTGGGCCGACAGCAGGGTCACGCCGGAGTGGGCGGCGAAGGGCGACAGGCTCTCCAGCCCGACCTCCAGGGCCTCGCCTTCCAGCAGGTCCGTCTGGGCGTAGATGTCGCCCAGGGCCGCATAGTCCGTGGCCCGCGCTGCATCCAGCATCCCGCCGACGGTGCGTTGGGCGCGCGAGTTCGGGTTGATGAAGTCCAGATAGGACCCCGCCTCGATCTCCACCTCCACGCTGGTCGTGGTGTAGTCCAGCACCGGGTACAGCACGCCCGAGATGTCGGTGACGGCGTCGAATTCGCCGTCGATGCCGCCCTGGGCCGTCAGCACCGTATAGGTCTGGCCGAACTTCGGCGCGCTGATGAAGTTGAGCCCCAGCAGCCCGCCCAGCGAGGCAATGCCGGCCGTGCCCTCGAAACTGTCGGCCAGAACCGTCAGACGGTCGGATTGATCACCGCCGATGTCGATGAACAGGCGCGAGCCCGACGCCAGCACCAGATCGCTCAACAGGGTCAGTTCGCCGATCTCGCCCTGCCCGCCCGGGGCGATCGAGCCCATGGCCGAGGTCAGGACCGTGGAGTCGACTACGCCCGAACCGCTCAGAACCCCGCCCGCCAGCAGCATTTCAAAGGTCAGCAGCGCGCCGTCCACGTTCAGCTGACCGGCCCAGACGCCGACGTCGTTCTGGGCGAACAACAGGCCGTCCGCGCCGATGTCCAGCACCGCGCCGCTGGTCCCGATGGTCAACCGGTCGATGACGGCGGGGGCGTTCAGCGTCGTCGTTCCCGCCGACATCAGGTTGACGTCGTAGAACAGCGGCTTCTCGCCGGCCAGCACATCGCCCTGGACGTTGAACGGCACGAAATTCGTCGAACCCGGTCCGCCCGGAACGATCTCGAACGGCAGGGTCGCGCCCGGCGCCGTGCCCACCGCCGAGGCTTCGTGCCGCACCGCCAGTCCGGAGGCGGTCTGACCGCGCGAACTGCCGGCCGCCCCGCCGGCCCCGCCCGCGACGATCCCGCTCATATCGACGATCGTGCGGCCGCCGGTCACCTCGGCCTTGACCGGCTGAGCGCCGCCGCTCAAGCCGTCCTCGCGGTCATGGTTGTAGTCGGCCAGTTGTCCCGCATCGGCGCAATCGCCGAAGAAGCAGATGCTGCCCCATTCGCCGCCGCGCGAATCCACGCCCTCGGCCGGCGTGGCGGGCAGGCCCGTGACCAGATTGCCGTTGGCGTCGATGATCTTGTAGTTCGGATCCATCATCTGGACCCAGTGGGTCGGATCGAACCAGTCGCCGTTCCCGCCGGTCGTGGTGACGTATTTGTAGGGGTTGTTGGCGACGATCCAGTCGGTGAACAGATACAGGGGCTGATAGCCCGCCGTCGTGCCGTAGCTGGCCGCCCCCTGGCCGTTGAAATAGCGCGATCCCAGCGACAGGACGCCCACGACCACCGGCGTGTCGAAGGCCCGATCCAGGATCAGGGGACCGCCCGAGTCGCCCCCCGCCGTCATGCCTTCGTTCTCCAGCGCGACGTCGTCGCCGAAGATGTTGAAGTCGAAGGTCGCGGTCCCGGCCGGATCGTCGAAATCGACCATATAGAGGTTCTGACTCAGCCCGCCCTGGGCGCCGTCGCCGAACAGGAACAGGTTGATGTCGTCCAGCGACGTCAGGGCGCCGATCATGTTCTCGGCGGCCCGACGGCGGAAGTCGATCCCCTGAACCGAACCTAGGGACCCCGTCCCGCTGCGGCCGTATCCGCCGGTGATCACGTGCCGGTCCTCGTCGCCGGTCAGGGGCGAGAACAGCATGGCCCAGGTCGGCACGCCCTTGGCCGGCGAATCCAGCACGCCGATGGCGACATCGCCCTCATAGAAGCCGCCGCCCTGGGCGTCTTCCAGCGAGCGGGGGTCATAGAAGACCCGGCTCATATTGTAGTGCTGGTCGATATAGCTGGTGGCGTAGTCGCCGCTGGTGATCCAGTTCAGGATGCCGTCGAAGGCGTCGCCCTTGAACCCGATGCTGATCGGTCTGCCCTGGCCCTGGGATCCGTAGGCGACGTCGGGGAGGTCGTTGACGCAGTGGGCGGCGAACAGCACCGTGCGCGGATTGATCAGGCTGCCGGTGCAGACCCCCACCGAGCCGCCGCCGGTGTCGACGATGATGTTGCCGATGCCGTTGATCGCATCGGGGTCGGCCAGGACCGGCGGCGCGTTCGGGCTGAAGTTGTCATTGGGCACCTCCGCCGCCGCCGTTCCCGCCGCCGCGATCAGCCCGATCACCGACGCCGTCGCCAGCCAGCGACGACGACCCGTCCCGTTACGTTCAATCATGCCGTGCACTCCCCTCAAAATCCTGGGAGCCACCGTGCCGTATTATTTCCCGACTGCAATAGGCTTACGACCAGCCTGGACCAATTTGTGTCAAAAACGTTACACTAGCACAGCACAGCTTGGGCGCGACGACGCCTACTGACCCGCCAGCAGCGCCTCGACCTCATGCCGCTCCGGCGCCGACGGCTGGGCGCCGGGCCGCGTCGCCGCAAAGGCCCCGGCCGCGCAGGCGAAGCGCAGGGCCTGCGTCGGCTCCATGCCTTCCAGCAGGGCCACGGTGATGGCCGCGACGAAGGCGTCGCCGGCGCCGGTGGCGTCGACCGCCTCGACGGTCGGCGGGGTCGCCCAGGCCATTTCGACGCCGCGCTGATACATCGCCGCGCCCCTGGCGCCCTTGGTGACCACCACCCGGCCGCCGCCGCGGTGCAGGCCGTCGCCATAGAAGGCGGCCTCGGTCTCGTTGACGACGATCAGGTCGGCGCGGCGCAGCAGCATTTCCGACACCGGCTGGGCGGGGGCCAGATTGGCGCAGACGAAGCCGGTGGCCCGGCCCACCGCCGCCTCGACCGTCTCGACCGGCAGCTCCAGCTGGACGATCAGGGCGCCCTCGATCCGCTGGGGCAACTGCTCGGGCGTGACCATATGATTGGCCCCGGCCGCCACCACGATCTGGTTCTCGCCCGTCGGATCGACGGCGATCAGCGCGACGCCGGTCGGCGCCGCCACATCCGTCTCGACCCCCGCCAGATCGACGCCCAGGTCCGACATCAGGGACAGGGCCTCGCCGGCCAGGGAGTCGTTGCCGACCCGGCCGATCAGGCTGACCTCGGCGCCCAGTTTCTCGGCGGCATAGGCCTGGTTGGCGCCCTTGCCGCCCGGATAGCGGGCCAGGCTGGCCCCCGTCACCGTCTCGCCCGGCGCCGGCAGCCGGGGCGCCGTCGCGACCAGGTCCAGGTTGATCGAGCCGACGACGGTGATCCGCATCATTTCGCCTTCAGCGTCTCGGTCAGCAGGTCGAACACCCCCTGTCCTTCCGCCGCCACCGCCCAGCGGTGCCGCGCCGTGGCGGGATCGACGCGGAACTCCACCGCCGTATGGCCGCGCGTCAGGTCCGAGCCTGTCTCGACCTCGATCCGGCAGGGTTTCAGGGTGAACAGGTCCGGCTTCATCAGCCAGGCGATGGGACAGGGGTCGTGCAGGGGCGGGGCGTCCGATCCCACGACCTGCCGTTCGGTCCGCTGCGAGAAGCGCAGCAGGGCGGCGACGGTGCGCGCCGGGTCGGTGCGGATCGTCTCGACGGCGCGGATCCGGGCCTCGGTGGCCCGCACCTGATGGGTCGCGTCCAGGCCGAAGGCGATCACCTCGCAGCCCGAACCGAACACCACCGCCGCCGCGTCCGGGTCGGCCCAGATGTTGAACTCGGCCGAGGCGGTGATGTTGCCGCCCTCCGACCGCGCACCGCCCATGACCACGACCGGCCCCAGATGCTCGGCCAGGCGCCGTTCGCGCTTCATCGCCAGGGCCAGATTGGTCATCGGCCCCAGGACGGCGACGGCGACCGATCCGGCCGGGCGTTTCATCACCAGGTCGACGATGGCGTTGGCGGCGGGTCCGTCGCCGATGATGCCGGTCGGCGCGAAGGGCTCCAGGTCGCCCAGCCCCTCGGGCCCGTGGAAGTCGCCCGCCCCGGCGGGGGGCCGTTTCAGCGGGCGCTCGGCGCCGCCGAACACGGGCACGTCTTCACGGCCGGCGATCTGGCGCATCATCCGGGCGTTGCGCTGGGTCAGGTGGGCGGGGACGTTGCCGCCCACGGTGGTGACAGCCAGCAGCGTCGGCTCGGCCGCCGCAAAGGCCAGGAACAGCGCCACGGCGTCATCCACGCCGGGGTCGCAATCGATGATCAGGGATTGGATAGACACATCCCTCGTTTGACGCTCCGGACGTCGGCGGGCAAGTCCGTTTCACCGCTTATCCCACGCGAATCCGACGCCTTTTCCAGCCACGCTTGCGCCCGCTTGACGTCCGCCTCCCCCGGCGTCACCCTGAGCCTCGTTCTCCGGGGGGTCGCAATCGAGCGGCTGAGATAGAGGTTTCTCCTCTGACCCGTCGAACCTGATCCGGGTCATGCCGGCGAAGGGATGAGTACGCTTTCCGGTCCCCGTTACAGGACCCTCGCGCCCGACGTCGGCGGACCTCAAACCGTTTGAGGCCGCCATGAACATCCAAGTCACCCCGCCCGCCCTGCCTGAAGAGCCGAACGTCGAGCTCGCCCTCAAGGACGCCCGCGAGCAGGTGATGCGAGAGACCGGCGCCATCCCCACCGGCGAACGCGCCGGATCGCGCAAGGTCTATGTCGCCGGCGAACTGTACCCCGACATCCGCGTCCCCTTCCGCGAGGTCGCCGTCCACCCGTCGGCCAATGAGCCGCCGGTGACCATCTATGACAGCTCCGGCCCCTACACCGACCCGACCGTCACCATCGACATCAAGCGCGGCCTGCCGCGCGTTAAGTCGTCCTGGCAACTGGATCGCGGCGACATCGCCCCCGTCGCCAACCCGCGCGAGGTCAAGCCCGAGGACAACGGCCACGCCAGCGGCAAGAACCTGGCCCCCCGCTTCGACACCTCGCACCACCGCGTCTTCAAGGGCGTCGAGGGCCGCCCCGTCACCCAGTACGAATACGCCCAGGCCGGGATCATCACGCCCGAGATGGAATATGTCGCCATCCGCGAGAACCTGCGCAGGGAAGTGGCGAGTGGCGAGTGGCGCGTGGCGAGCGAAACCGCTCAGACCATCACCCTGGCCGACGGCACGACGGTCCCCCTCCCCTCTTCCTCCTCGCCACTCGCCACTCGCCACTCGCCACTGGAGCGCGACGGCGAATCCTTCGGCGCATCCATCCCCGACTTCGTCACCCCCGAGTTCGTCCGCCAGGAGATCGCCCGCGGCCGCGCCATCATCCCGCACAACATCAACCACCCCGAGGTCGAGCCGATGATCATCGGCCGCAACTTCCTGGTGAAGATCAACGCCAACATCGGCAACTCCGCCGTCCTGTCGTCGGTGGACGACGAGGTCGACAAACTGGTCTGGGCCACCCGCTGGGGCGCCGACAACGTCATGGACCTGTCGACCGGCCGCAACATCCACAACATCCGCGACTGGATCATCCGCAACTCGTCCGTCCCCATCGGCACCGTCCCCATCTATCAGGCGCTGGAGAAGGTGAACGGCATAGCCGAGGACCTGACCTGGGAGGTGTTCCGCGACACCCTGATCGAACAGGCGGAACAGGGCGTCGACTATTTCACCATCCACGCCGGGGTGCGCCTGCCCTTCGTGCCGATGACGGCGAAACGCGTCACCGGCATCGTCTCGCGCGGCGGCTCCATCATGGCCAAATGGTGCCTGGCCCACCACAAGGAGAGCTTCCTCTACGAGCATTTCGAAGACATCTGCGACATCATGCGGGCCTATGACGTCAGCTTCAGCCTGGGCGACGGCCTGCGCCCCGGCTCGATCGCCGACGCCAATGACGAGGCGCAGTTTGCTGAGCTGCGGACCCTGGGCGAACTGACCAGGATCGCCTGGGCCAAGGGCTGCCAGGTCATGATCGAAGGCCCCGGCCACGTCCCGATGCACAAGATCAAGGCGAACATGGATGAGCAGCTGAAACACTGCCACGAGGCGCCCTTCTATACGCTTGGCCCGCTGACCACCGACATCGCCCCCGGCTATGACCACATCACCAGCGCCATCGGGGCGGCCATGATCGGCTGGTTCGGCACGGCCATGCTCTGCTACGTCACGCCCAAGGAGCATCTGGGCCTGCCCGACCGTCAGGACGTCAAGGACGGCGTCATCACCTACAAGATCGCCGCCCACGCCGCCGACCTGGCCAAGGGCCACCCCGCCGCCCGCCTCCATGACGACGCCCTGTCGCGCGCCCGGTTCGAGTTCCGCTGGGAGGACCAGTTCAACCTCGGCCTCGACCCCGAAACCGCCCGCAAATACCACGACGCCACCCTGCCGAAGGAAGCCCACAAGACCGCCCACTTCTGCTCCATGTGCGGCCCGAAATTCTGCAGCATGAAGATCAGCCAGGACATCCGCCGCGATGCCATGGCGCAGAATGATGCGGGGGCGAGCTTGGCGGAGGCGGAGGCCGGGATGGCGGAGATGTCAGCGAAGTTCCGAGCAGGGGGAAGTGTGGTGGAGGTGAAACTACCCTAGCCCTCTCGCCTGCATTCGCTAACTATGGGAAGTGATTCGGGGACTGCTATGAGCGACACAACCTATTCAAGCCTCTTGATGGACGAACGCGTCCACTGTTGGTCCTTGATGACCACAATGGTGGTTGGGGATTACATCAACCTTGTCGAAAACGCCTACCGCGCTCGGGGTGGCATTAAGTACCAACGCGAGGCCCTGAAAACTACATCTGGGCGGCGCATTCGCGAACGTATGATCGACGATATCAAGAAGGGCGCCATTCTACCGCCTGTCGTCATAGGCGCGGTTGTGAATAGAGACGACATGGTCAACCTGAAGGATTGGCCTGCGAAAAAAATCCTCGATCACGTCAAGGACGAATGGTCAGGAAGCATCTCGATTATTGATGGCATGCAAAGAACGACAGCGTTGATGGCGGCCGCTGAGGATAAGAATCACGTATACAATCAAACAGTCCGTATAGAGTGCTGGATATCAGAAAGTACTGACAGTCTTATATACAGAATGCTGGTCCTCAACACGGGACAGGTCCCATGGAACCTGAAACGTCAGCTTCAAGTAGTCTACGCCCCTCTGATTGAAGAGATGAAACGGCGCATCACGTTTGAGCGCCTCCTTACCATGGAGAAAAGTGAACGACGATACAAAGGTGGCGAGTTTAGTGCTGACAGTTTAGTCGAAGCATACTTGGCTTTCGGACTTCGAAAGACTGAAATCGACACCCAAGAATCTCTGGCCGATGAGTTCTCTCGCCTCGATATGGCGGAGGCAATTACCACCTCAAAGTACAATGATTTCTTCTATCCCATTGTACAAGTCCTAGTGGATATCGACAAAGCGTTCTCTCGGCACGATACTGTTGCTGAACAGATGGAAGGGGCGGACATTAATGATGGCGTGACGCCCTCCAAATTCCGCTTCGGTCGCAACATCTTCGACAGCCAGCCCGCACGCGTCGGGTTCATTGTAGCGTGTGCTGTCGGCGTTCTCGGACGTCTAGGAATGGATCGTGACCCAGCGGCCAGCACTGCAGCGATGGACCGACTCAAGGAAGGCTCGTCGGCCTTGGTCGCGCACCTGGAAACCCTTAGTCCAGCGGAACTGGGCCAATTCCTCAGTTTGGACGTCCTAAGCGAAAAAATCGGCGTCCAGAAACGGTCGGGCGTGGGCCGGCAGGAACGAGCATTCTTCGAAACTGCATTCAAAGCGCTTATCGACGAAAACTTCGCCATACCCCGAATGGAGGTGTGCTGGAGAGCCTGATGTGGCCCGGAACAGAATGGCTATGAGCAACGTAATTTTCGGGCGGCTTATCGCGTTTGCAGGCGCGCTCGGCGTGCCGATAAACGACCCCACAACGACTAGGTTTGTAGCTCGCCATTCGGATGAAGATGCCGACCTTATGGCCAAGGCCAAAGTCACCTTCTACGACGTGACGCGAAAAATACGGCTATTCCGGTTGGTCCATAACGAATGCGTATACTTCTGCGTCTTCGGCTTGCCCAAACTCGAAGAGTTGCCGACTGGCTTGGACGACCACCCGTTGACGCCTGGCATACTTCAATCGTGCATCGTTGAAGGCGATATACAGCCTCGCCGAACAGTCAGCGGCTATGACATCAAGGATGCAATAGAGATAGTTCCTTTAGATGATGACGGAAGATATGTCGGGCATGACTTCGCGCCGGTAGCTGCGCTTTTTCCGCCTGCGGCCGTATTCAAAGCCTCCACAAATGAAGATTTTCATTCGTCAAACCTGCGGGTTATTTCGGCACTGATCGCCCAGTCATATGAAGACGGTCCTCTGGAACTCGGCGAACAGAATATACGCAGCTTGGTTGGAATCATCGAGGGCGGATCGCCACACATTCCGTTCGAAAACTTACTTCAAGGGATGCTCTCAATATATTGGAGCAGCCTGTTTCTAGAGTTGTATAGATGCATCGAACAGCTTTACGCGGCTCCTCGCATAATAAAACTGTGCGAACATTGGCCATCTACACTGCCAATCCACGATCTCGCAAGACAAATTGAGAAGTCATTGGGATGGCGGCCTAGGCTCAGGACCCATTGATGTGATGTGCTCGATCTGATTCAGGCTCTGTAAGGAGACTGGATATGAGCGACCTC
>NZ_JBXASO010000027.1:0-13392 GCF_058809375.1 Brevundimonas sp. GW821-FHT10E09
AGAGGTCGCTCATATCCAGTCTCCTTACAGAGCCTGAATCAGATCGAGCACATCACATCAATGGGTCCTGAGCCTAGCTTGAGCATGTCTCGAATTCCGTTCTTTGCAAGCTGAACGGCGGCAGGTGCGTCATTCGCAATTGCCACGAACAGAGAGAACTTCTGTAGATTTCCGTCACCTAAGGCTATGGGCGGCGATACGAACGCAAAATTTCGCTCAAGCCTACGTTTGAACCACGCCTCGATCTCTACGCGAGTCACCTTGCGTCGACGTTGAGTGTCAACGTGGCCGAAGACGTCCTGATCTTGACGATCCGTATAGAACTCCTCTCGCCAATCTGGGCCACCTAGGACGGCATCTAGTCGATCTTGTTTCCACTGATCGACA
Organism: Brevundimonas sp. GW821-FHT10E09; assembly: GCF_058809375.1. Taxonomy (NCBI): domain Bacteria; kingdom Pseudomonadati; phylum Pseudomonadota; class Alphaproteobacteria; order Caulobacterales; family Caulobacteraceae; genus Brevundimonas; species Brevundimonas sp. GW821-FHT10E09. The sequence goes on from NZ_JBXASO010000027.1 coordinate 388, forward strand.
GCGCGGTAGTCGTGGGCCAACTGCCGAGTAACTGCCTCAAGCGGGAACAGATAGAAGACGTCCACCCGCTTGCACGCAGCCAGTTGCTCAAGCGTACTGTAGCTCACCTGCATGCCGTATGGGTCTAGGAACACAATGCCACGCTGAAGGCCTCTGCCGCGTTCTGGCTTTCTCCATTCCTCGCTATCAAGGATTGCGGGGAGCGCCGTGTTCGCATCGCCCTGGACACAGCGGACTCTAGAGTCTTTCATTTCCAGTGCTTGAAGGGCGGCAAACCTCTTGGCGTCAGGCTCAATAAAGACCAAATGCTTGAATGGTGGCTGGGTGGCCATTGCGCGCTTGGCCGAGCCATCCAGTTGTACTGTCGTCCAATCGATGGGCGCGCCCTCAAAAAGGCCGCCTGTCTCTACGGTCTCTGTCCGTTCACCACTCCCGGCGAATGCGTCGATGTACCAGAGATCAAAGCGATATGAAGCGCCTGGCTTCCCGCGCAGAGCCGCCGTGTAGAATTGCTGATAATAGCTGATGGCCTGAAGCTTTCGCTCGGTCCACGCTCCGCCAAATTTGTGCTCGGCCCCGCTCACCATTACTCCGATTCAGTCGGCCGACTTATGTTCGGCTAACCGTAACGGTGACACGTCAACGGGCGGTTGTGTAGCCACTGTCTCGACTGCGGTGGAGGTCGGCTTGGCTTCGGCAACGGACATCCGAGTTGTTAAGGCATTCCGCCCCACCTATCCGTCATCCCGCTCCTCCCCAAATCCGCTCCCGCTTGAACCGCGCCCCGGACCGCTCTAATCGAAGATCAGACACAGGAGCATCCCATGCTGGCTCTCGGCATCATCTTCGGCTTCGTCGCCGTCATTGCGGCGTTCAACGTCTTCGAGTTCGGTCGGGTTGACTGAAGTCCCGGCTGCGCCCGCCGCCGGCGTCGCCCCGGCGCGGGGCGTCGCCCTGGTCACGGGCGGGGCGCGGCGGATCGGGCGGGAGATCTGCCTGACCCTGGCGCGGGCGGGCTTCGACGTGGCGATTCATCATCATGCGTCGGGCGAGGACGCCCGGACCCTGGCCGAGGCCGTCGCGGGCCTGGGGCGGCGGGCCTGTCTGTTGCAGGCGGACCTGACGGACGAGGCCAAGGTGCGGGCGCTGGTTCCGGCGGCGGTCGAGGCGCTGGGGCCTTTGACGGTGCTGGTCAACAACGCCTCTGTGTTCGAGGACGACCGGGTCGGCGGCCTGACGCGCGACAGCTGGGACCGGCATATCGAGACCAATCTGCGGGCGCCCCTGGTGCTGGCCGAGGCCTTCGCCGCCCAGGCTGTGGAAGGGGCGATCATCAATCTGCTGGACCAGAAGGTGCTGAAGCCGGATCCGCGCTTCTTCTCCTACAGCCTGTCGCGCAACGGCCTGTGGTGGGCGACCCGGACCCTGGCCCAGGCCCTGGCGCCGGGCATCCGGGTCAATGGGGTGGGGCCGGGGCCGACCCTGCCGTCGATCCACCAGACCTCCGAGGAATTCGCCGCCGAGGCGCGCGGCACCCTGTTGCAGACGCCCGGCAGCCCGCAGGCGGTGGCCGAGGCCGTGCTGTGGCTCATTGACGCGCGGATGGTCACGGGCCAGATGATCGCCGTCGACGGGGGCCAGCACCTGGCCTGGCGCACCCCCGACATCCAGGAGTAGCGCGTGGTCCAGTCCTCTCAGGTGACGCCGTTTCCGGCGGACGAGCCGCTGCGTTTCGAGCGGCTGAGCGTCTTCGTGCGCGGGCTGGAGGTCGAGGCCGGGATCGGGGTCTATGACCATGAGCAGGGGCGGCTGCAGCGGCTGGTGATCGATGTGACGCTGGAGCTGGAGCCGCGGCCGATCGAACGGCTGGGCGACACCATCAACTATGAGACCGTGGCCAATGCGGCGCGCGCCATCGCCGCCGAGGGGCATGTGGGCCTGGTCGAGACCTTTGCCGAACGGCTGGCGCGGGCCTGTCTGGAGGACCGGCGGGTGCGGCGGGCGACCGTGCGGATCGAGAAGCCAGGCGCCCTTCAGGCCGTGATCGCGCCGGGCTGCGAGATCGTTCTGGCGCGCTAGAGCGTCGGTGATCCCGCTCCCTGTCGTCCGGGTTTCGGACTATTCAGACGGTGTTTTTCGGAGACCGCACCCATGACCCAGCTCTGCGTCGTCGCCGCCGGCGGCACCGGCGGCCACATGTTCCCGGCCGAGGCCCTGGCGCGTGAACTGGCCGCGCGCGGCTGGCGCGTGGTGCTGGCGACCGATCATCGCGGCGAGCAGTACGCCCACGCCTTTCCGGCCGAGGAACGTCTGGCCCTGGACGCGGCGACCGGATCGGGTCCGCTGGGCCTGATCAAGGCGGGCGTCGCCATCTTCAAGGGGGTGATGCAGGCGCGCGCGGCCTTCGATCGGCTGGGGGCGGACGTGGTGGTGGGCTTCGGCGGCTATCCGTCGGCGCCGGCCCTGGTGGCGGCGGTGACGTCGCAGCGGCCGACCGTGATCCACGAACAGAACGCCGTCCTGGGCCGCACCAACCGCATCCTGGCCCCCTATGTCGGCGAAGTGGCCTCGTCCTTCCCGACGCTGGAGCGGGCGCCGGCCAAGGTGCAGGGGCGGTCGCACGTCGTCGGCTCGCCGGTGCGGAGCGAGATCCGCGCCCTGTTCGACCGCGCCTATGCCGCCCCGGTCGACGGCGGCCCCATCCAGGTGCTGGTGACGGGCGGCAGCCAGGGGGCGCGCATCCTGTCGGAGACCACGCCCCGCGCCCTGGCCGCCCTGCCGGAAGCCCTGCGCCGTCGTCTGAAGGTGCAGCAGCAGTCGCGGCCCGAGACGCTGGAGACCGCCCGCCAGATCTATCTGGAGGCCGGGATCGAGGCCGAGGTCGCGCCCTTCTTCCGCGACATGGCCGAGCGTCTGTCCAAGGCGCATCTGGTCGTCGGCCGTTCGGGCGCCTCGACCTGCGCCGAACTGGCCGTCGCGGCCCTGCCGTCGGTGCTGATTCCGCTGAAGATCGCCATGGACGACCACCAGCGCCTGAACGCCAAGGCCCTGGTCGACGCCGGGGCGGCGGAGATGGTGCTGGAGGATGATCTGACGGTTCAGGGCCTGACGGTGACGCTGGAGGGACTGCTGTCCGACCCGGGGCGTCTGGCGGCCATGTCGGCGGCGGCGCGTTCGGTCGCCATCCCCGATGCGGCGCAGCGCCTGGCCGATCTGGTGGAGAAGACGGCGAGGGGCTGAACCCCGTTCGCCAAGCTTTGCGGGAACCCATTCGGCGTCAATGCGTCCCTTACGCATGCCTCCTGAAATCACCGCCCTGACCCGCCAGATTCATGACCTGTGGCGCCGGTTCGACTGGCTGCCCGAATGGGCCGTGATCGTGCTGGTGACGGCCGGCTTCGTCGCAGGCGGATGGGTGGCGCACAAGATCGTCTTCATGATCCTGCGGCGGGTGGTGAAGAACCGCGACGTCTTCTGGCGCGGCGTGGTCGAGCGGGCGCGCAAGAAGCTGCGGGTCATGATGATCCTGATCGGCATCGGCATCGGCGTGACCGTCTCGCCGATGGATCCCGCGCCGTCGGCCGACATCCGCGAAGTGCTGCGTTTCCTGTTCGTCCTGACCCTGGGCTGGCTGGCCTCGGGCCTGCTGGACATGTGGTCGGTGATGCACCTGAAGCGGTACAATATCGCCGTCGAGGACAATCTGCTCGCCCGCAAACACCTGACCCAGACCCGCATCCTGCAACGGGTGGCCAAGGTGATCCTGTTCATCGTCACCGTGGGCCTGGCCCTGATGACCATCGCCGGCTTCCGCCAGTGGGGCGTCAGCCTGCTGGCCTCGGCGGGCGTGGTCGGCATCATCGCCGGTCTGGCCCTGCAGCCGATCCTGACGAACATGGTCGCGGGCATCCAGATCGCCCTGACCCAGCCGATCCGCCTGGACGACGCCGTCATCGTCGAGAACGAGTGGGGCAATGTCGAGGAGATCACCGCCACCTATGTGGTGGTCAAGCTGTGGGACTGGCGGCGGATGGTCCTGCCCCTGTCCTACTTCATCTCGACGCCGTTCCAGAACTGGACGCGAGAGAACGCCCGCCTGATCGGCTCGGCCTTCTTCTACGTCGATTACGAAGCCCCGATCGACCGGCTGCGCACGGCGTTCGAGGGCATCGTCAAGGCGTCCAAGCTGTGGGACGGCGACGTCCAGGTGATGCAGGTGACCGACATCACCGCACGAGTGCTTCAGGTCCGCTGCCTGGCCAGCGCCCGCTCCGCCGGCGTCGCCTTCGACCTGCGCTGCGAGATCCGCGAGAAACTGATGGCCTTCATGCGCGACGAATGCCGCGAAGCCCTGCCGCGCGACCGGCTGGAATGGCCGCAGGGGGAGGAGCGGCCGGTCAGTCCTTCAGCCCTTTAGTCTCCCTCCCCGTCCCGGGGAGGGGGGCCGCGCAGCGGCCGGGTGGGGGCGGCCGCCTCAAGCTCGCGTAAGATGAAGTCCACAACATCTGTCAGGCGATCCCTGACATCGACGGCCGGGATGCGAAGCGTCTTCAACCCCACCTGCAACAGGGCGTCGTCGCGTCGTCGATCCCAGTCGCTGCGCCCCTCGTGCGAACCGCCATCGACTTCAACCACCAGTCCTCGCGAGAGGCAGACGAAGTCGAGATAATAGCCAAGCAGGGGGTGCTGGCGTCGAAAGTGAAAGCCCTGTGCGCGCAGGCGACGCAGCGACAGCCAAAGCCGCGCTTCCGGCGGGCTCATGGATTTTCGCATGGCTCTGGCCTTGGCAATCCTGGCCATTCTGGGCCGCCCCCACCCGGTCTCGCTGCGCTCGACCACCCTCCCCTGAAGGGGAGGGAGAGGCAAGGGGTCAATCCTTCAGCGCGGCTTGACCCTGAAGGATCGCTTCGTCCAGCCTGAGGGTCTCGCGAGCAGCAGCCTCCCCGCACGCCACGGCCATCAGTTCCGCCGCGTCTCCGCCCGGCGCGGCTTCATAGGGCGGGGCGGGGTCGGGCGTCGCCGGGCCTTCGGTTCTGTCGGCTTTCAAGGACGCGAAGTCGAGCCGGTCCGCCGTGCCGGCGCGGCAATCGAAGGCCCAGCGCGACCAGCCGCCGACATAGGTCACGTCCCCGACCTTGAACCCGGCCTCCGTGACCTGAAGCTCGCGCATATGGGCCACGTCGCCCGTGCGTTCGATGGAGGCGACATCGGCATAGATGGCGAAACGGCCGACGCCGGTCGGGACCAGTTCAGGATCTGTCCCAGTCAGCAGGAAGGCCAGCAGCAGGGGGATCATGCGACCAGCTTCTCCGCCTGGTGCAGGTCCACGCTGACCAGCTGGCTCATGCCGCGCTCGGGCATGGTGACGCCGTACAGGCGGTCCATCCGGCTCATGGTGACGGGGTTGTGGGTGATGACGATGAAGCGGGTGTCCGTGCGGGACCGCATCTCGTGCAGCATCTTGCAGAACCGATCGACGTTGGCGTCGTCCAGCGGGGCGTCCACCTCGTCCAGCACGCAGACGGGGGCGGGGTTGGCCAGGAAGACGCCGAAGATCAGGGCCGCCGCCGTCAGGGCCTGTTCGCCGCCGCTCATCAGGCTCATGACCGACAGCCGCTTGCCGGGCGGGCAGGCGTAGATCTCCAGGCCCGCCTCCAGCGGATCGTCGCTCTCGACCAGTTTCAGCTCGGCCTGGCCGCCGTCGAACAGGGCCTCGAACAGGGCCTTGAAGTTGGCGTTGATGACGTCGAAGGCGGCGACCAGCCGTTCGCGGCCCTCGGCGTTCAGTTCGTCGATGCCGTCGCGCAGCTTGGCGATGGCCTGGGTCAGGTCGATCCGCTCAGACTTCATGCTGTTCAGCCGGTCGCCGTATTCGGTCGCCTCGTCCTCGGCCCGCAGGTTGACGGCGCCCAGGGCCTCGCGTTCGCGCTCCAGCCCGTACAGCAGGCTCTCGGCGCCGGCGGCGTCGGGCGGGCGGGCCACGGCCTCGTCGGTCAGCTTGCGGGCCAGGTCTTCCGGCGACATCTGGGCGGTTTCGCGGACGGTGGTCTCGGCTTCGGTCAGCTTCTCGGCCGCGGCATCGGCGCGGGCGGCGAGACCGGCGCGGGCTTCGCGGGCCTGGGAGGCGGCGGCGTCGGCGGCGCGGGCGGCGCGATCAGCCTCGCTTGCAGCAGTCTCGGCCGTGGCCATGGCGTCGGACGAGGCCTGTTTGCGCTGTTCGGCGGCGGTCAGGGTGTCGAGCAGCCTGGTGCGCTGTTCCGCGAAACCCTGGGGCGCGACCTCGGCCTGTTTCAGCTGGGCGGAGGTTCGCTCGGCGTCCGTGGTCAGGGCGGCGACCCGGGCGCCGCTGTCCCTGGATCGGGCGATCCAGCCGTCGCGGGCGCGGGTCAGGCCGCCCAGGCGTTGTTCGCGGCCCTGGCGGTCGCGGGCCTCGGCGTCGCGATCGGAGCGGGCGGTCTGGGCGGCGATGCGGGCGGCGTCGGCGCCGGCGCGGGCGGCGGTCAGATCGTCCCGCAGGCCGGCCAGGGTTTCCGACGGGGCCTCGACCGTCTGTGCGGCGGCCAGGGCGGCTTCGGCCTCGGCCACCTCGGCCGCCAGACGCGCCAGGGCCTCATCCAGAGCCTGGGCGCGGGCCTCGCGGCGGGTCTGGTCGCGGGTCAGGCTTTCGACGCGGTCGCGGGCGGCGGTCACGGCCTTGTCGAGGGCGAAGGGTCTGAGGCGGGCGGTCTTCACCGCCTCCTCGGCGGCGCGGAAGGCGTCGGCGGCGGCTTTTTGCGCGGCCTGGGCCTGCTCCAGCGTGGGCTTGCCCTTGTCGATCTCGGTTTCCAGCTCGGCCAGGCGGGTGCGCTGGGCCAGACGGACTGCGGCGGGGCGGGGCGCCTCGGCGCGGCTGACGAAACCGTCCCAGCGATAGAGGTCGCCCTCGGGCGTGGCCAGACGGGCGCCGACGGGCAGGGTGCGAGCGAGATAGGCCGCCTGGGCGCGAGGGGCGACGCCGCACAGAACCAGGCGGGCGGCCAACTGCTCGGGCGCCTGGACGTGGTCGGACAGGGGCTCCACCCCCGCGGGCCAGACCGGCGGGTGGGGATCGGCCCCGCCCCAGTAGGCGGCGGCGCGGGCGTCCAGGGCCGCGTCGAGGTCTTCGCCCAGGGCGGCGGCCAGGGCGGCCTCGTAGCCCCGGTCGGCGCGGACCTTGTCGAGGGCGGGGGGATGGTCGCGCTTGCCGCCGACCAGCAGCTGGGCCAGGCCGCGCGCCTCGGTCTGGAGCCGGCCCAACCGGTCCTCGGCGGCCCGGGCGGCGGTGCGGGCCTCTTGCTCGGCGCGGGCGAGGTCGCCGCGTTTGGCCTCAGCGGCCTCGACGGCTTCGCGGGCGGCGGACAGTTCGGTCTGGGCCGTCTCCAGCGCCTGACGGGCGGCCTCCAGCTCGGGCGTTTCCAGCGGGCCCAGGGCGTCGCGTTCGCGCTGCGCCTGATCCCGCTGGGCGGCGACGCGGGTGAGGCGGGTCTCGGCGTCTCGGCGGCGGGCGGCCTCGGCGTTGGCGCGGGCCTCGACGGCGGCGAGGGCGGCGGCCAGGCGTTCGACCTCGGCGTCGGCGGCCTTGCGGGCCTCTTCGGCGGCGGCCAGGGCCTTGTCGAGTTCGGGGCCGCGTTCGGGGGCGGCGGCGATCTCGGCCTGGAGCCGGGTCAGTTCCTGGTCCAGCCGGTCCAGTTCGCGCCGGGCGTCGGCGGCCATATTGGTCTCGCGCTCGGCGTCGGCGGCGATGCGGGCGGCCTCGGCCTTGAGACGGTCCACCTCGGCGCGGGCGGCCTGTTCGGCCATGTCGAGCCGGTCGCGCTCCAGGCTGGCTCGGTGCAGCAGGGCGGAGGCGACGGCGTCCTCCTCCCGCGCCGGCTTCAGCGCCTCTTGGGCGGCGAGGGCGGCGGTCTGGGCGGCGGCGGCGGCGGTCGTCGTTTCCGCCACCGCGCGGTCGGCGGCGCGCAGTTCCTCGGCGGCGGTCTCGGCCGCCAGTCTGGCGTCGTTCCAGCGGACGTAGAGGAGCGCCGACTGGAGGGCGCGGATCTCGGCGGAGATCTTCTTGTACTTCTCGGCCTGGCGGGCTTCGCGCCTCAGCCGGTTCAGCGCCGTCTCCAGCTCGCGGCCGATGTCGTCAAGGCGTTCCAGATTGGTCTCGGCCGCCTTCAGGCGCAGTTCGGCCTCGTGGCGGCGGGTGTGCAGGCCGGCGACGCCGCCCGCCTCTTCCAGGATGCGGCGGCGGTTCTGGGGTTTGGCGGCGATCAGTTCCGAGATCTGGCCCTGGCGGACCAGGGCGGGGGAGTTGGCGCCGGTCGAGGCGTCGGCGAACAGCAGCTGGACGTCGCGGGCGCGGACCTCCTTGCCGTTGATCCGGTAGGTCGAGCCCTGGCCCCGGTCGATGCGGCGCGACACCTCCAGCACCGGGCTGTCGGTGAAGGGCTGGGGGGCGCGGCGCTGGGCGTTGTCGATGGTCAGGCTGACTTCGGCGTGACTGCGCGGCGGGCGGCCGGCGGCGCCGGCGAAGATGACGTCGTCCATGCCCTGACCGCGCATGGCCTTGGCCGAGTTGGCGCCCATGACCCAGCGCAGGCTTTCAAGGACGTTGGACTTGCCGCAGCCGTTGGGGCCGACGACGCCGGTCAGGCCGGATTCGATGTGCACTTCCGCCGGATCGACGAACGACTTGAAGCCGACGAGCCGGAGGCGCTGAAACTGCATCGGTCCTGGCGGTTACCGGCGCAGCAGCGGATCGACGGCGGCCGACAGGGCCTCCAGCGAGTGGTCGGCGACGGGCTTGCCGTTGACGAAGAAACTGGGGGTGCCCGCCACGCCGGCCTCCTGCGCGCCTTCGATCTGGGCCTGGAGCGCGGCGCCGGTCGCGGGATCGCCGAGGCAGGTCTCGATCTGTTCGCGCGTCTTGCCGCTGGCGGCCAGGCCGGCGTCGAACCAGGGCTTGGCGCCGGTGGTGCGCAGATTGGCCTGGTCGCGCATGAAGACCTCGGCCACGTCGAAATAGCGGCCGGGCGCGGCGCAGATGGCCACGGCCGCAGCAGCGGCGGCGACATTGGCCGGGGCGGTCGGCAGGTTGCGATGGACCAGCCGGACCTTGCCCGTGTCGATATAGCGGGCCTTGAAGGCCGGCAGAACGTCGTTGTGGAAGTCGGCGCAGTGCGAGCAGGTGAAGCTGGCGTATTCGATCACCGTCACCGGCGCGTCGGCCCGACCCAGCACATGATCCTGGGCCGTCACGGGCGGCGGGGGCTCGGCGGCGAAGGCCGGCCCCGCCAGTGTGGCGGTCAGGAGGGCGAGGGTGAGGACGGCGCGCCGGATCATGGCTTATTTCGCCAGTTCGGCGTCGATGGCCGTCGACAGGTCGGCCAGGCTGGCGCCTTCGCCGCCGGGGGTGATGACCTGGGTGTCGTTGACGTAGAAGGCCGGGGTGCCGGTCACGCCCTGGGCCTGGGCGAACTGGACGCGCTTCTCCATGGCGGCGACGGCCTCCTTGTCGGTGACGCAGTCGTTGAACTGCTGCTCGGACAGGCCGGCGGCCTGGGCCGTGCGCAGCAGCCAGTCGCGCGGCGACGAGGTCAGCATTTCCTGCTGGGTGGCCATCAGCTGGTGGATGACGTCGAAATACTTGTCCGGACCGGCGCAGCGGGCGACCAGGAAGCCGGCGGTGGCGGCGTCGACCGGCGGGGTCGGCAGTTCGCGGAAGATGTAGCGGACCTTGTTGGTGTCGACGTACTTGGCCTTGAACGCCGGCCAGGTCTTGGCCTGCCACACGGCGCAGTGGGGGCAGGTGACGGAGGCGTATTCGACCACGGTGACCTTGGCGCCTTCCGCCGCGCCCAGGCCCATGTCGCCCTCGGCCGCGCCCTTGGAGCCGCCGGCGCCGCAGGCGGCCAGGGCCATGGTCGCCATGGCGGCGCCGGTGATGGCCGCACGGCGGCTCATGCGGGCGAAACGGGTTTCGAAATTGGCCATTGGACTTCCTTGGTCGGAGCGTTGCCGGATGATCGCGCGATTCCCGGGGAACAGCGCAACCTTGATCATTCGAGAACAGGTGCGGCGAAGATTTGTCAATCGCGGTCGTTCGAGCGTGACAGGGTGGCGCGGCCCAGGCGGGCCAGGGCGGCGCGGAGTTCGTCGGGAACGTCGGCGATGGAGGCGGCCAGATCGGCCTCGGCCTCGGCGGCCAGGGGCGGGGGCTTGGCGGCGCGCTTGGGGCGGGCGGCGGCCTCGGTCAGGGGTTTGACCGGGCCCTGGGCGATGCGGAGGCGATCGACTGAACCGGCGCCGAGGAACAGGTTCACGCGGGCCAGGATGTCTTCGGACTGATGCTGGACCAGAAGGGCGGCGGCGCCGGCGACGCGCAGCTCCAGCACGCCGGGCTGGCCGGCCTTGCCCTTGGTCAGCTTCTGGGGGCGGGTGACGCGGGCCAGGCGGTCGCCGACGATCTCGCGCCAGCGGGGCTCCAGCGCGCCGGCGCCGCGGCCGAATTTCTCGTCCAGCTTCTTGATCAGCGGCGTCAGGGCCTTGCCGGCGCGCGGGGCCGGGCGCGGCGCCGGGCGGGTGCGGCGGCGCGACAGGATCTCGCGGACCTCGGCGTCTGTGGGCAGCGGGCGGCGCATGGGCCTATATAGCGCCATCTCATGCTCGACGTCTCTCTGATCCGTTCCGAATTGCTGGCCTGGTACGACCGGCATGCGCGCAGTCTGGCGTGGCGCGCGCCGCCGGGGGTGGAGGCGCGGACCGATCCCTATCGGGTCTGGCTGTCGGAGGTGATGCTGCAGCAGACCACGACGCCGCATGCGACGCCGTATTTCCAGAGCTTCACCGCCCGCTGGCCGACGGTGTCGGACTTGGCGGGGGCCGAGGACGGCGAGGTGATGGCCGCCTGGGCGGGGCTGGGCTACTACGCCCGGGCTCGCAATCTGCTGGCCTGCGCCCGGGCGGTGGCGGGCGAGCATGGGGGCGTGTTTCCGGATACGGAGGCGGGCTTGCTGGCCCTGCCGGGGGTGGGCGCCTATACGGCCGCGGCCGTGGCGGCCATCGCCTTTGATCGCCCGGCCAATGTGGTGGACGGCAATGTCGAGCGGGTCATGGCGCGGCTGTTCGCGGTCGAGACCCCGGTTCCGGCGGCGCGGCCCGCGCTGAGGCGGTTGGCGGGGCTGTTCGTGACGGACGAGCGGCCGGGCGATTGGGCTCAGGCGCTGATGGATCTGGGGGCGACGGTGTGTCGGCCCAAGTCGCCGCTGTGCGGCCAGTGTCCGGCGGCGGACCAGTGTCTGGGTCTGGCGAGCGGAGCGCCGGAGCGGTTTCCGGTAAAACTGAAGAAGGCGGAGCGGCCGCATCGTCGGGGCGTGGCCTTCGTCATGATCGACGGCGAAGGGCGGGTGGCGCTGGAGCGGCGGCCGGACAAGGGGTTGCTGGGCGGGATGCTCGGCTTGCCGACGTCGGACTGGGGCGCCGCGCCGGATCCGACGCCGCCGGTCGCCGCCGACTGGCGCGAGGCGGGGGCGGTCGAGCATGTCTTCACCCATTTCAGCCTGACCCTGACGGTGCGGGTCGCCCATGTCAGGCCGGCCGGCGACTATCAGTGGCTGGGGCTGGACGCGGCGCGGGCCGCCTTGCCCACCGTCTTCGCCAAGGCGCTGGATCGAGCCGGCGAACCGGCCCTGATCTGAACCCGTCTCCTATTGCATCCCGGCGCGGACCTCGGCGCGGAGGGCGTCGATGGATTTCAGGCCCTGGTCGGTCTTGAAGCGCCAGTAGGTCCAGCCGTTGCAGGCGGGGGCGTTCTCGAACAGGGCGCCCAGCTTGTGGATCGAGCCGGTCAGGGAGCCGGACACCAGCGAGCCGTCGGCGCGGACGCGGGCCTCGCGCTCGCCCTTGGGGCAGTACAGACGGTCGCCGGGGTGCAACAGGCCGGCTTCGACCAGGGCGCCGAAGGGCACCTTGGGCTCGGCGCGCTTGGAGCCCATGACCATCAGGTCTTCGGGATTGGCGGGAATGACCGAGGCGATGCGGGTCTGGGCCACCTCGGCGTAGGTCTCGTCACGCTCGATGCCGATGTAGTGGCGACCCAGGCGTTTGGCGGCGGCGCCGGTGGTGCCGGTGCCGAAGAAGGGATCCAGCACGACGTCGCCGGGGCGGGTGGCCGACAGCAGCACGCGGTGCAGCAGGGCCTCGGGCTTCTGGGTCGGATGAGCCTTCTTGCCGTCGGCGTCCTTGATCCGCTCTTCGCCGGTGCACAGGGCGAAGGTCCAGTCGGACCGCATCTGGGTGTCTTCGTTGAAGGCCTTCAGGGCGTCGTAGTTGAAGGTGTAGCGTTTCTGCTCGCGCGAGCGGGCGGCCCAGATCAGGGTCTCATGGGCGTTGGTGAACCGGGTGCCCTTGAAGTTCGGCATCGGGTTGGACTTGCGCCAGATGATGTCGTTCAGCACCCAGAAGCCCAGGTCCTGGATCGCCGCGCCCAGGCGGAAGACATTGTGATAGGAGCCGATCACCCAGATCGAGCCCTCGGGCTTCAGCACGCGGCGGCATTCGGTCAGCCAGGCGCGGGTGAAGGTGTCGTATTCGGCGAAACTGTCGAACTTGTCCCAGTCGTCGTCGACGGCGTCGACCTTGGAATTGTCGGGACGCAGCAGGTCGCCGCCCAGCTGGAGATTATAGGGCGGGTCGGCGAAGACCATGTCGACCGAGGCGTCGGGCAGGCTTTTCAGCACGGCGATGCAATCGCCACGGTGAATGACGTCCTTGGCCAGGGTGGGCTTATCCAGGGTGGGGAGCTTCAGATCGGACATGCAACGCGGCCTCGGAACAGTGAGACGGGCATGGTGAATCCTTACGGTTAAGGCAGTGTTGATTCCGGGGTTTTCTTTGCGCGCCGGACGCGGGCGAGCGGAGGCGCCGACGCGCTTTCGCTGCGAAGTTCGGAGGGCTGGGCGGGGCGCCGGGCCTTCGCCCGGAGTTTGATCTAGAAATACCGTT
>NZ_JBXASO010000028.1:0-6729 GCF_058809375.1 Brevundimonas sp. GW821-FHT10E09
ATGGCAGCATCCGACTACGTGTCAGAAATTCCCGAAAATCACTCTTGCGCTGAAGGGGGCGTCCACAGATGGGAAGCCCGTGAAGTTTCGGGCGTCCACGACCGGGCGGCCGTTCACGATCACAACGGGCGGTTGCTGGAAGCCCAGACGTTCGCTGAGGCGAGCGATCACCTCGCCTATGTCGTAGGCGCCGAGGTTGTCGATTTCTTCGGGCCCAAGCTCCTGCTCTGGCGCGACCCTGGCCGCACCGCGTCGCCCGACCACTTCGACCTCTTCTAGCTGGGCGGGCGAAGGCGAAGCGGGCGGCGCTTCCTGGACGGGGATGAGAGCCAGAAGGGCCAGCATGGACGATCAACCCCCGTCCTGGATCGTAAGTCCCATGAAATACGCGACCTCGATCACGGCATGACGATCCAGCTCGCCTCGCCGAGGGGGAAAGCGAAAAGGGCCGGGCGTCAGAGACGCCCGGCGAGGTTTTTCAGGTTTGGGATCCAGGGGAGCGCCGGGCTTAAAGGATCTGCAGGCCTGGAATGCGGATCGAGCCGCTGCGGATCGTGCAGCTGCGACCGCCGGCGTTTACGGGCGGCAGCACATTGTTGCTGAAGGTGGCCGTGCTGGTCGCATTGTTCCAGGCGGCGACGACAGTGCCGTAGCAGGGGTCGTTGGCCACGGTGTTGGCGCCGATGGTCAGGGAGATCGACGTGGTCGATCCCGGCACCACGGCGGCGCTCCAGGATCCGTAGGGTCCGACGGCGAAGCAGAGGGCGCTGCCGGGCGTGATGCTGCGGGTCGGAATGGGCGCGCTGGTCGCGCTCAGCGGGCTTGCGGTGATGGAGACATTGCAGGTCACGACGGTCGTCTGAGACAGGACGACCGAACCTGATCCCGATACGCTGCCCGAGCTGGGCGAGAAGGATTGGGCGAAGCTGGGGGAAGCCAGAGCGACGGAAGCGAGCGCCGCGGCGGCGATGGAAAGCGTCTTGATCATGATAGTCCTCCCTTTGAGTGGGTCCTTGGATGGACCCGTTGAGCGTGTGTTCACCCGCTAGGGGCAACCTACTTACAGCGCCGTTAGCAACCTGGAGTCAAGGAAAAATACGTATACTTTTCAATAGCATAATGCCACATGAGGCCGTCCGCTCGGCGTCTTTCGACGCCGGGGGGACGGCCTTGCAGGGCGGCCGGTCGTCGACCGGCCTGTCGGCGATCTCAGAACGACTTGGTCAGCCGCACGGCGAACAGCCGCGGGTCCAAGGTGAAGACGTTGGTCGTCAGCCCGGTGTCGTCCGAGTTGGTGAAGGCGTCGACGATGGGCGCATCGTCGAAGACGTTCTTGACATAGGCCTGAAGCTTCAGGCCCCGCGCCTCGTTGGTCAGGGACACTGAGAGGTTCAGATTGTCCCAGCCCTCCAGCCGGTCATATTCCGTGTTGTAGACGCGGAAGAAGCTCTCGCCCTGGCGATAGTAGTCGCCGCGCAGGGTCAGGTCCCAATCGCCCAGGAACCAACTGTACTGGGCCCCGATGTTGGCGGTCCAGTTGGGCGAGTTGGGCAGTTCGTTGCCGCTCAGGTCGGCCTCGAAGCCCCGCCCGCCGTTCGGCGCCTCGGTGAGCGGATCGTAGGTGAAGCCGTAGAACTGCCAGAAGGGCAGGCTGGAGGCCAGATCGGGATTGAAGGTCCCGAACCGCGACGACCCGGCGCATAGGGCGCTGAGAGAGAAGATCGCGAGTTCAGTTCCGAACGGGCTGTTGAGGATCTGCTCGGCCAGGTCTCTGGGCGCGATACAGTTCGACGGCACCTGGATCCACGGCCGCAGGGTGATCCAGTCTTCGTTGCCCTGCGTCCGATTCATCACGTCGATCGAACCCTCGCCATCTGCAACGCGGGTTTTCAGATACCCGAAATTGGCGTCGATCTGGAAGTTGGGCGTGGGCTTGTAGACGGTCTCGAGTTCAAGCCCCCAGATCTTGGCGTCGAAGTTTTCGTTCAGCGAGATGCGATCGACGATCTGGGAGACCTGGTAGTCCTTGTAGTCGTAGTAGAAGGCGGTGGCGTTCAGTCGGAGCATGCCGTCCAGAAGCGAGTTCTTGGTCCCGATCTCGAACGCGTTGACGTATTCTGGCTCAAAGGTGCCGGCCAGCGGCTGGTACTGGACCACGGTCGGGTTCAGGTCCAGGCGGGGCGGATTGGTGCCCCCGCCCTTGTAGCCGCGCGACAGCGACGCATAGACCAGGGTGTCGTTGGTAAAGGACAGGTCCGGCGTCCAGTCCAGCACGATCCGACCGGTGACCGCCTCCCATTTCTGTTCGACGTCGGGCAGGGCGTAATAGCCGCTGCGCACATAGCCGCCCGTGGCCAGGCCCGGATCGCCATTCAGATTGGCGCCCAGCAGCAGTTGGCTGGGATAGGGGGTCGTGTCCTTGCGATCCTCGGTATAGCGCAGGCCGGTGGTCAGCCTCAGCTCAGGCGTCAGATCCCAATATCCTTCACCGAAGACGGCCCAGGACCGGGTGTGAATGACGTTCTTGCTGCGGAAGTAGTTGTGCCCCTCTCCATTAATCTCGCTGAGCGGATTGGGATCGACATAGACGCATTCGAACGGCTGGGTGTCGTCGCACGGCCGCGTCCCGATTCCGCCGTTCGGTAGGTAATCGAAGTTGTAGAAATATTCGGCGATCAGCGAGAAAGTGTTGTTTAAGACGTAATAATCGTCCTGAGATTTGAAATCGAGATAGTTGGCGCCGAGGCTGAAGTTGAATCGACCTTCGCCCTTCGACTGAAGCCGGAACTCCTGATACCATTGCCGATTGTCCGATTGGCTGATGTCCACCGCCAGGATGCGGTCTGACGGACCCAGTTGAGGGTCGGTGTAGACCCCGCCCGGCGTCGCGGTCGACGGCGCGGGATCGCCGAAGATGTCTAAGACACTGTTGCTGTCCACAAAGGCGGGGTTGGAGACGTAGCGGGCATAGTCCTGGGACGCATAATAGTCGTCCTTGGCGTAGGCGGTCTGGGAATAGAGTGTCAGGGTGTCGCTGAGATCGAATTCCAGATTGACCTGCACCACATCGTTTTCGGCGCGGAACACCGGATCATAGCTGGTGGCGATCTCTCTCAGATCGCGGGACTGGACCACGCCTTCATAGGGGTCGAAACCGAGGGGGATCAGGTTGATCGATTCAAAATTGGGACCAAAGCCGAGGTTCGGCGCCGTGCCGAGCAGGCGAACCGGCCCGAAGGACCCGCCGTTTGGCGCGCCATAGGCGGCGTCGGCATAGAGCGAACCGGGCAGGCAGCCCTGGCTCAGCTGGTCCTGGGTGTAGGCCGTGGTGATGGACGCCGAACCGACCTGGGTCGGACCCGGATCGGTGGTGCACAGCTGTTTGCCGGTGCGCGAGCGATTGTCGTCTTCCTCGAAATGCTCCCAGATCGCATTGGCGCGGAACCGCGCTGTCGGTTCCCAGCGGGCCGACAGACGAGTGGTGAACAGGTCGCGGTCGTTCACATGGGTGTCGTTGAAGCTGTTGTAGTCGAAGCCGTCGCGCTGGGTGAAGCCGAAGGCGCCGCGCACGGCGAATGTGTCGCCGAAGGGGACGTTGAGCATGGCCTGGCCGCGCCGGCTGTCATAGTTGCCCAGTTCGCCCGCGGCGAAGCCTTCGGATCGGAACTTGGGCAGTTCGGGGAACATGTTGACGACGCCGCCGGTGGCGTTGCGGCCGTACAGGGTGCCCTGCGGCCCGCGCAGCACCTCGACCCGGGCGACGTCCAGATATTCCTGCTCGAACAGGCGGTTGCGGATAAGGGGCGTGTTGTTGAAGCTGACGGCCACCGCCGGATCGCTGGAGGCCGAGACGGCCTTGGTCCCGATCCCGCGGATCGAGAAGTTGTACATGCTGAAGTTGGACTTGGAGAAGGTGACGTTCGGCACGGCGCGCAGCAGTTCCGAACCCCCATCGATCTGACGCGACTGCAGGGCCTCGGCCGACAGGGCGGTGACGGCGATGGGGACGTCCTGCACGGATTGTTCGCGTTTCTGGGCGGTGACGATGATGTCGTCCACGACGACGGGAGCAGAATCCGGCTGAGGTGGGGTTGTCTGCGCCAGCGCGGGCGCGCCGGTCATCAGGAAGGCTGTCGCCGATACCGAGAGCGCGAGGCGCGCGCGAATGCTGACCGCTGAAGCCATGAAATCCTCCCGAAGCGCGCCGGTCTGTCGGCGGCGCGTGATGTGCGTTTCCTCCCGCCTGATGTTTCCGCTCGACGGGGCGGGGCCACCGGCGGTTGTCGGCAACTTCGCACTACTCACCGTCATGTCAATACATATTGACAGCAGTGTTGGTTGACGGTCATCCGGAACGGGGGAGTTCGGATGTCGATCTTCGCCCGCGCGCGTCGCGAAAAAGGGGAAACAGGATGGACTGTGATGCCGTGATCGTCGGCGCCGGACTGGCGGGCCTGGTCGCCGCCAACGAGCTGGTTCAGGCCGGCCGCAGAGTGGCGCTGGTGGATCAAGAGAACGCCGCAAACCTGGGCGGGCAGGCCCACTGGTCATTCGGCGGCCTGTTCCTGGTCGACAGCCCCGAGCAGCGTCGCCTGGGCGTCCGCGACGGCTTTGATCTCGCCTGGTCGGATTGGCGGGGCAGCGCGGGCTGGGATCGGCTGGACGGCGCGCTTGCCGAGGATGAGTGGGCGGTGCGGTGGGGAAAGGCCTATGTCGAATTTGCGGCCGGCGAGAAACGCGCCTGGTTACGGCGTCACGGGATACGACTGACGCCTATGGTCGGCTGGGCCGAGCGGGGGGACGGTCGCGCCGATGGTCACGGCAACTCGGTCCCCCGGTTCCATGTCGCATGGGGCACCGGGACGGGCGTGAGCGGCCCGTTCGCGGCTCGCGTGCGCGATGCCGAGACACGCGGCAGGCTGGCGTATCACCCGCGCTGTCGCGTCGACGACCTGATCGTTGAAGCGGGGCGGGTCACAGGGGTGTCAGGCGTTCGACTGGCGCCGGACGCGGCGGGGCGCGGCCGGGCCTCCAATCGGGATGCGGTGGGGTCCTTCACCCTGCGGGCTCCGTCGGTGCTGATCGCGACGGGCGGGATCGGCGGGGATCATGACAAGGTGCGGCGTCTGTGGCCCGCGCGCCTGGGAAGTCCGCCCCGCGAGATGGTCAGGGGCGTGCCCGCCTATGTCGATGGACGGGGGCTGGACATCGCCGAGGCGGCCGGGGCCCGCGTCGTGAACCGTGACCGGATGTGGCACTATGTCGAGGGTCTGCGGAATTGGGACCCGATCTGGCCAGGGCACGGCATCCGCATCCTGCCCGGCCCGTCGTCCCTCTGGCTCGACGCCCTTGGGCGCCGCCTGCCGTTCCCGGCCCTGCCGGGCTATGACACGCTTTCGACTCTTCGCCACCTGCGCACCACGCCCGACCTGGCGGCGCACGATCACTCCTGGTTCGTTCTGACCCAGGCGATCATCGAAAAGGAGTTCGCGCTTTCCGGATCGGAGCAGAATGGCGACATCACCTCTGGAGACTGGCTGAGAGTGCTCAGAACCCGGTTGGGCAAGGGCGCGTCGCCGGAGGTCGAGGCGTTCAAGGCGCACGGCGCCGACTTCGTGGTCGCCGACGCACTCGGCGACCTCGTCGCCGGGATGAATGCTCTGACCCCGACGCCCCTGCTGGACGTCGAGGGGGTGCGGCGGGTGATCGCGGCCCGGGACGCGCAGATCGACAACCCCTACGCCAAGGACCTCCAGATCCAGGGCGTTCACAATGCCCGCCGATACCTGGGCGATCGTCTCGCCCGGGTCGCAAAACCGCATCGCCTTCTGGATCCCCGGTCCGGTCCGTTGATCGCCGTCAAGCTGCATGTCCTGACGCGCAAAAGCCTGGGCGGGATTCAGACCGATCTGGACAGTCGCGTTCTCAAGCCTGACGGAACAGTGCTCGAAGGCTTGTACGCGGCCGGCGAAGCTGCGGGGTTCGGGGGCGGCGGCGCCCATGGGTACAACGCCCTGGAAGGCACCTTCCTGGGCGGATGCCTCTTTACGGGTCGCGCCGCCGGTCGGGCCATGGCCTGACCGGCGGCCCTAGGGCAGCCGCACCCAGGTCTGGGTTCGGCAGAGCAGGGGAGCGATGCAGCCTCGCACCGCAAGGTGATCGGGATCGATGAGGACCAGACGCCCGCTGGCGGCGCGCCGCCCGCTGTCCGGGTCGTAAAGCGGCCCGCCGGTCCAGGTCGTCGGGCCGCCGCGAAATCCCTCCAAAACCCTCAGCCCGCGCAGCGGACGGTCGCGCAGCGCGGGATCGTGATTGCGAACGTCCCTTTGGTCCGGATTGCGCCGGAGCGGCGCTGCATCGACCAGCCGACCGCACAGGGCCGAGCCGCAGGCGTGGATCTCGACCACGCCCCCCTGGGCGGCGGTGCGCCATCGTCCCAAAAGCCGACTGTCCGCCGCCGCAGCCGGCCCCGCAACCGCCGTGCACAGAAGTCCGGCGATCAGGACGGCTGAAAGGGGCGCCATCAAGCCGCGACCAGGAGGCTGTTGCGAAGTTCGACCGGAATCCGGTCGTAGAGGGTCGGACCGGACAGGCCGAGACGGGCGCGGGCCTGCTCCAGCGGCACCGACATCAGCGCCTCGTAGTCCAGCGCCTGTCAATCGGCGTCTAAAAGGGACCCCCTATCGGCGTGCAATAGGGACCCCCTTTTGAGGTTCGGGATGGACGTCA
>NZ_JBXASO010000029.1:0-5875 GCF_058809375.1 Brevundimonas sp. GW821-FHT10E09
GGACTTCGGCCAGCAAAAAGCCGCTGAGCGTAGTGCTCAGCGGCTGTTTTGTTTGGGTGCGGGAGTAGGATTTGAACCTACGACCTTCAGGTTATGAGCCTGACGAGCTACCGGGCTGCTCCATCCCGCGGCAAGCGGTAGTCGTGAAGGAAGAACGGTTCGAGAAGCCTGGGCTGAAGTAGCGCGAAGCGCGATAGCCCATGTATTTAGCAATCACTCTGTCCGCCCGGTAGACCCGGCGGCGACCTACTCTCCCGCGCCTTGAGACGAAGTACCATTGGCTCTGGAGGGCTTAACGACCGAGTTCGGAATGGGATCGGGTGGGGAACCTCCGACATAGCCACCGGGTCAACGGGGCGGACAGAGAGATTGCGAAGAAGACATTGTCGTGACGATCATCGGGTCAAGGATGATCATCGAATGAGTTTTGCTGAGAAACGATCAAACCGATCGGATTATTAGTACCAGTAAGCTTCATGGGTCGCCCCACTTCCACACCTGGCCTATCAACGTGGTAGTCTTCCACGATCCTCAGCGAAGCCTTGTTTTGAGGTTAGTTTCCCGCTTAGATGCTTTCAGCGGTTATCTATTCCATACTTAGCTACCCTGCTGCACAGCTGGCGCCATGACAGGTACACCAGAGGTATGTCCATCCCGGTCCTCTCGTACTAGGGACAGATCCTCTCAAGCTTCGAACACCCACGGCAGATAGGGACCAAACTGTCTCACGACGTTCTGAACCCAGCTCACGTACCACTTTAAATGGCGAACAGCCATACCCTTGGGACCTGCTCCAGCCCCAGGATGTGATGAGCCGACATCGAGGTGCCAAACTTTGCCGTCGATATGGACTCTTGGGCAAAATCAGCCTGTTATCCCTAGAGTACCTTTTATCCGTTGAGCGATGGCCCTTCCACTCGGGACCACCGGATCACTATGGCCGACTTTCGTCTCTGCTCGACTTGTCAGTCTCGCAGTCAGGCGAGCTTATGCCATTGCACTCGACGAGCGATTTCCGACCGCTCTGAGCTCACCATCGCGCGCCTCCGTTACACTTTAGGAGGCGACCGCCCCAGTCAAACTACCCACCACGCCATGTCCCGGGACCGGATAACGGCCCTCGGTTAGACGTCAACGACAGTAAGGGTGGTATTTCAAGGACGACTCCACCAGAGCTGGCGCCCCGGTTTCATAGTCTCCCACCTATCCTACACATACGGTCGCTAACGCCAAGGCGAAGCTATAGTAAAGGTTCATAGGGTCTTTCCGTCTGACCGCGGGAACCCCGCATCTTCACGGGGAATTCAATTTCACTGAGCCTATGCTGGAGACAGTGGGGAAGTCGTTACGCCATTCGTGCAGGTCGGAACTTACCCGACAAGGAATTTCGCTACCTTAGGACCGTTATAGTTACGGCCGCCGTTTACCTGGGCTTCAGTTCGTCGCTTTCACAACTCCCTTTAACCTTCAGGCACCGGGCAGGCGTCAGACCCTATACGTCGCATTGCTGCTTCGCAGAGCCCTGTGTTTTTGCTAAACAGTCGCTACCCCCTGGCTTGTGCCACTCAGTCCTGGTTGCCCAGGGTGAGTCACGCTTATTCCGAAGTTACGCGTGCAATTTGCCGAGTTCCTTCAGCATAGTTCTCTCAAACGCCTTGGTATGCTCTACCTGACCACCTGTGTCGGTTTCGGGTACGGTCTCTGCTGGAGTTATTTCCTGGGACAACGCCCCCGCACACACAATCCAATAAGTGGGTACGAGTTAAGCCATCCGTCACTTCCAGCTGGTGCAGGAATATTTACCTGCTTCCCATCGACTACGCTTTTCAGCCTCGCCTTAGGGGCCGACTAACCCTGCGCAGATTAGCTTTACGCAGGAACCCTTGGTCTTTCGGCGAGAGTGTCTCTCACACTCTTATCGTTACTCATGTCAGCATTCTCACTTCCGATACCTCCAGCCAGGCTCACGCCTGACCTTCACCGGCCTACGGAACGCTCCGCTACCGCTTGCAGTAAACTGCAAACCCATATCTTCGGCGCACGGCTTGAGCCCCGTTACATTTTCCGCGCAGGATCGCTTGATCAGTGAGCTGTTACGCTTTCTTTAAAGGATGGCTGCTTCTAAGCCAACCTCCTGATTGTCAAAGCAATCCCACATCGTTTCCCACTTAGCCGTGACTTGGGGGCCTTAGATGATGGTTAGGGTTGTTTCCCTTTTCACGACGGACGTTAGCACCCGCCGTGTGTCTGCCCGATAGTTCTCTTGGGTATTCGGAGTTTGGTTAGTATTGGTACCGCTCGCGCAGCCCGCAACCATCCAGTGCTCTACCCCCCAAGGAATTCGTCGGACGCTCTACCTAAATAGATTTCGCGGAGAACCAGCTATGTCCAGGTTTGATTGGCCTTTCACCCCTATCCACAAGTCATCCCAGAATTTTTCAACATTCACGGGTTCGGTCCTCCAGTTGGTGTTACCCAACCTTCAACCTGCTCATGGATAGATCACCTGGTTTCGGGTCGTCATACGTCGAACTTAGCGCCCTATTCAGACTCGCTTTCGCTGCGCCTACACCTAACGGCTTAAGCTTGCTCGACACATGAAGTCGCTGACCCATTATACAAAAGGTACGCCGTCACCCCGCTTGGGGGCTCCGACTGCTTGTAGGCTTCCGATTTCAGGATCTGTTTCACTCCCCTTGTCGGGGTGCTTTTCACCTTTCCCTCACGGTACTTGTTCACTATCGGTCGTAGAGGAGTACTTAGGCTTGGAGGGTGGTCCCCCCATGTTCAGACAGGATTTCACGTGTCCCGCCCTACTCGAGTCTCTTGCTGTTTGATGACTACGGGGCTTTCACCCACTATGGCCGACCTTTCCAGATCGTTCGTCTTTATTTCACAAGAGCACTGGCCTGGTCCCGGTTCGCTCGCCACTACTACGGGAGTCTCGGTTGATGTCCTTTCCTCCGGGTACTGAGATGTTTCAGTTCCCCGGGTTCGCTTAATGAAGCCTATGTATTCAGCTCATTATACCTTTCAACAATCCGCCAATCGCCGCTCCGGCCGAAACCGAAGCAGAGTTGGAAGACTGTAAAGGTGGGTTTCCCCATTCGGAAATAACCGGATCAAAGGGTGCTAGCGCCTCCCCGGTTCTTATCGCAGCTTGCCACGTCCTTCATCGCCTCTCTACGCCAAGGCATCCGTCAGAAGCCCTTCAACGTTTGATCGTTTCTCAGCAAAACTCATGCCTGGTTTATTCCGCCCGACTGGAAAGATGCCGGGGGACCAAGCCTGATTTTTGTCAGACAATGTCTTCTTCTCGAACAAGACCTACAAGCTCAGGGGAGCCGGTCACGTTCTTCCTTTACGATTTCAATGCACGCCGGCCTTACGGCCAACGGCAAACTTGAATGCGATCACAAGATCCTGGTGGAGCCAGACGGAGTCGAACCGACGACATCCTGCTTGCAAAGCAGGCGCTCTACCAACTGAGCTATGGCCCCATTCCAACAGGAATGGTGCAAAGCCCAGGAGAGCTGTCATACGATACTGCCTGTGGGCTGGAGGCCAACCCCAGCAACCAGCATCAGCTGGTAGGCCCGGGCAGACTCGAACTGCCGACCTTACGCTTATCAGGCGTACGCTCTAACCACCTGAGCTACGGGCCTATGGCAGCGACAGCCAGGTCAAGAGACCCAGGCTCGCGATCGCGTCACCAATACATCAACCCGTATGGTCGATGCGTCGATGACGAAAGTGGAAAGAGAAACGGAGACGGCGGCATTCCGCATAGTGCTCGGCGCTGTGAAGCGCTCCGCTAAATCGGAGCCTCAATAGACAGTCTCGTGAGAGACGGCCTGGAGAAGCATCCTTAGAAAGGAGGTGATCCAGCCGCAGGTTCCCCTACGGCTACCTTGTTACGACTTCACCCCAGTCGCTGACCCTACCGTGGTCGCCTGCCCCCTTGCGGTCAGCGCAGCGCCTTCGGGTAGAACCAACTCCCATGGTGTGACGGGCGGTGTGTACAAGGCCCGGGAACGTATTCACCGCGGCATGCTGATCCGCGATTACTAGCGATTCCAACTTCATGCCCTCGAGTTGCAGAGGACAATCCGAACTGAGACGACTTTTAAGGATTAACCCTCTGTAGTCGCCATTGTAGCACGTGTGTAGCCCACCCTGTAAGGGCCATGAGGACTTGACGTCATCCCCACCTTCCTCCGGCTTAGCACCGGCAGTCCCATTAGAGTTCCCAACTAAATGATGGCAACTAATGGCGAGGGTTGCGCTCGTTGCGGGACTTAACCCAACATCTCACGACACGAGCTGACGACAGCCATGCAGCACCTGTGTCCTAGTCCCCGAAGGGAAAGCCAGATCTCTCTGGCGGTCCAGGCATGTCAAAAGGTGGTAAGGTTCTGCGCGTTGCTTCGAATTAAACCACATGCTCCACCGCTTGTGCGGGCCCCCGTCAATTCCTTTGAGTTTTAATCTTGCGACCGTACTCCCCAGGCGGATTGCTTAATGCGTTAGCTGCGTCACCGAAATGCATGCATCCCGACAACTAGCAATCATCGTTTACGGCGTGGACTACCAGGGTATCTAATCCTGTTTGCTCCCCACGCTTTCGAGCCTCAGCGTCAGTAATGAGCCAGTATGTCGCCTTCGCCACTGGTGTTCTTCCGAATATCTACGAATTTCACCTCTACACTCGGAGTTCCACATACCTCTCTCACACTCAAGACACCCAGTATCAAAGGCAATTCCGAGGTTGAGCCCCGGGATTTCACCCCTGACTTAAATGTCCGCCTAC
Source organism: Brevundimonas sp. GW821-FHT10E09 (assembly GCF_058809375.1). Classification (NCBI taxonomy): domain Bacteria; kingdom Pseudomonadati; phylum Pseudomonadota; class Alphaproteobacteria; order Caulobacterales; family Caulobacteraceae; genus Brevundimonas; species Brevundimonas sp. GW821-FHT10E09. The sequence goes on from NZ_JBXASO010000029.1 coordinate 4,811, forward strand.
GCTCCCTTTACGCCCAGTAATTCCGAGCAACGCTAGCCCCCTTCGTATTACCGCGGCTGCTGGCACGAAGTTAGCCGGGGCTTCTTCTGTAGGTACCGTCATTATCGTCCCTACTGAAAGAATTTTACAATCCTAAGACCTTCATCATTCACGCGGCATGGCTGCGTCAGGCTTTCGCCCATTGCGCAAGATTCCCCACTGCTGCCTCCCGTAGGAGTTTGGGCCGTGTCTCAGTCCCAATGTGGCTGATCATCCTCTCAGACCAGCTACTGATCGTCGCCTTGGTGAGCCTTTACCTCACCAACTAGCTAATCAGACGCGGGCCGCTCTAAAGGCGATAAATCTTTCCCCCGAAGGGCACATTCGGTATTAGCACAAGTTTCCCTGAGTTATTCCGAACCTAAAGGCACGTTCCCACGTGTTACTCACCCGTCCGCCACTAACTCCGAAGAGTTCGTTCGACTTGCATGTGTTAGGCCTGCCGCCAGCGTTCGCTCTGAGCCAGGATCAAACTCTCAGGTTGAGTTGACTTCTGACCTAAGCTTGAAGACCACCGAAGTGATCTTGGCATTAGTTCTACGTATTTTATTGACGAGTTCCCACGTCATCGATCCGAAGACCGACGCATGGTATCTTTTCAAAAAGACCGCAGATAGTCAGTGTCGTATAATGACCCGAAGGTCATCGCTAGAACACCGCCGCCTGCGTTTCTCTTTCCATATCAACAATGTCAAAGACCCAGAACCGCCTCAGCGGCCCGACTTGTTTAGCGCCTCGTCGTCGGCGGAGGCGGCGATTTAGAGAACCGCGAACCTCGTGTCAACCGCTCTTTTCAGAGATTTTGCAGAACCAAGACCGAAGCCTCAAAACCACAAAAAACCACCGGAGGAAAACGCAGAGGCTTTCCTCTTAACCGTTCGGCGATTCGATTGGAGCGCGGAACCTATTGAAACCAACCCAGGAAAGCAAGAAGTTTCTCAACTCTTTCTTCCCCTCAAAACCTCCGAAACCGAAGCTCCGAAGCCCTCAGGGCCGGCCCGTTTCCGAGCGAGGCGGCTCTATACG
>NZ_JBXASO010000030.1:0-5141 GCF_058809375.1 Brevundimonas sp. GW821-FHT10E09
GTTCAAATCCTACTCCCGCACCCAAACAAAACAGCCGCTGAGCACTACGCTCAGCGGCTTTTTGCTGGCCGAAGTCCAGACCCCTCGAAAATCCACCGTCGAAGCCACGTGGAAGCTCAGCCGGGTGGAAAAGCCCGCCCCGTTCTGCTGTGCTTCGATCAGGCCTTCGCGGCCTGTGATCAGGTGCCGGATTGGTTCGATGAAAGAGAACTGACCGACATACTGCTGATTGAAGCTTCGGGCGGTATCCACCGATATCGTCTCGTTAGCTCCGTCGAACTTGCCGATCGCCGGGGAGATCCGCGCGCGCCCATGATCGAGGCGACACACGGCGCGGCGTGAACGCCAACTTCGGGCAGGCTGGCTAGCTGGCGGGTGTGCGGGTCAACCCCGGGGGCCGTGGAGGACACGCTCAACATCATTCCGGGCCTGGAGTCTGTGACCCCCGGCCCGGAAGCCGAATGCCGAGAGGCCCGGTTCCCTGCATTCGGCCGCTAGACCCTGCCTATCCTTGAATGAACGCCAGCAAGTCGGCGTTGACGACGTCCGGATGGGTGGCGAACAGCCCGTGGGACAGGCCGGGATAGGTCTTCAGGGTTCCGTTCGACAGCAGCTTGACAGCCTGGTGCGCGGACGCGTCGATCGGCACGACCTGATCGTCCTCGCCGTGGAGCAGGAGCACCGGCAGAGAGACCGCTTTCAGGTCCTCGGTGAAGTCGGTCTCGGAGAAGGCGGTGATACAATCGTATTGGGCCTTTGCGCCGCCCGCCATGCCCTGGCGCCACCAGTTGCGGATCAGGCCTTCGCTCACCGCCGCCAATTCTCGGTTGAAGCCGTAGAAGGGACCCGACGGGACATCGAGGAAGAACTGCGCGCGGTTCTGCTTGAACGCGTCGCGGAACCCGTCGAACACCGCCATCGGCAGGCCGCCGGGATAGGCCGCCGTAGCCAGCATGATCGGCGGCACGGCGCCGATCAGCACGGCCTTGGCGACGCGGCCGGGCCGGCTGCGGGCGACGTAGCGGATGACCTCGCCCCCGCCGGTGGAGTGACCGATATGGATGGCGTTCTTCAGGTCGAGCGCCTCGGCCAGTTCCGCGACGTCCGCGGCGTAGGTGTCCATGTCATTGCCCGTGTCGGTCTGGTCCGAACGGCCGTGGCCGCGGCGGTCATGGGCGATGACGCGAAATCCCTTTTCCAGGAAGAACAGCATCTGGTTGTCCCAGTCGTCGGCGCTGAGCGGCCAGCCGTGGTGGAAGACGATGGGTTGAGCGTCCTTGGGGCCCCAGTCCTTGTAGAACAGGCGGGTGTCGTCGGAGAGGGTCAGGTAAGTCATGACTATGTCCTTTGAGAGGGTGGTTTGAGGCGAGGGTTTCGGTGGGTTTGCAGGCGTCAGTTCGGCCGGTCGCCGGCGCTGCGGGCGGCCTGGTCGATCACGTCGGCGACGGCGTGCGGTTGTGAGATCATCGGGACGTGGCTGGCGCGAATCTCGACCTTGACGGCGCCGATCTTCTCGGCCTGCTGACGCAGCATGGCCGGGGCGATGGCGGCGTCCTCGGTGGCGACGATGAACCAGCTCGGGCGCGTCCTCCAGGCGGCCTGGGTGACCGGCGTGGCGAAGGCCGACATGGCGATGGGCACTTGAGAGTCGCGCATGAAGGCGGCGTCCGCGTCGCCGACGTCGGCGGCGAACCCCTCCTGGAAGCGTTCGGCGCTGATGAAGCCGAATCCGTCGGCCTGTTCCTCGATCACGAAGGTCGAGGGGATGCCGAAGCCCTTATACTGGTCCCCGGCCGTCTCGCCGACATCGGCGGTCAGGGCGGAGACATAGACCAGGCCCTTCACCTTTTCGTCGACGCCGGCCTCGGTGATCACCACGCCGCCCCACGAGTGGCCGACAAGAATGGTTCCGCCGTCCTGGCGGGCGAGGGCGCGCCGCGTGGCGGCCACGTCGTCGGCCAGGGAGGTGAGGGGGTTCTGGACGATGGTCACCCGGTAGCCGCGAGCGGTCAGGTCGTCATAGACGGCCCTCCAGCCCGAGCCGTCGGCGAAGGCGCCGTGAACCAGGACGACGTTGCGGACGGTCTGAGCCGCCGGAATCGTCTGGACGGACTGGGCCTGAGCGGCTCCGCCGATGCTGGCGGCGCCGACGGCGGCGAGGAGGATGTTGCGGAACTTGATCATGGTCGTTTCCTTTGGAACTGGGTTGGGACGGTGGTGACGGACGTGAGAGTGAAGGCGAAATCGCGATAACATTTATCGCGCTAAAAGAAGATGCATGAAGCGCCGGAGTTCTGTCAAGCCAATATTTATCGCGATATATAACTTTCTGTCGCCTCCCGGTCTGAGGCGGGGCGCCGGGCATGGCGTCAGCCCTCCGTAATGGTCGGAATGAACGCCAAGCTGGCCAAGAGCGGCGGCTGGTCCACAACACCGTCGCAGGGCTGCGAGGGCCGCTGCGGATATGCACAAGTAAGGTGTTCGGCATGGTCGGCCTTGGCTCGGGCGGGCGGCTCTGACGTTAGACGTCTCAAGAGGGCCAATTATTCCCGCCGGCTGCCCCTTTCGCGCGTCCACTCCGAAGCGCGCCGCATCCAATCCCGCGACCGGCCCACGATGAGACGGGCCTGGCGAGGCAGGCCATCGGTCTTGTTAAGAGAATAATTATCGCGATATAACTCTCGTCCTGTGCAGGAGCGAGTAGGTCGGAATGTCCAAATCCAAAGGTCCCGTCCCGATGGAGGACCAGCTTTGCTTCACCGTCTATTCGACCGGCATGGCCATCCAACGGGCGTACAAGCCCCTGTTGGACGATCTGGGCGTCACCTATCCGCAGTATCTCGTGATGAACGTCCTGTGGCGGGAGGACGGCCGGACGGTCGGCGATATCGCCGACGAATTGGCGCTGGAGCCCAGCACCATGACGCCCTTGCTGAAACGGCTGGAGGTCGCCGGCCTTGTCCGGCGGGCGCGCAACCCCGCGAACGAGCGCCAGGTGGTGATCACCCTGACCAGCGAGGGCCAAGCCCTGCGTGAACGCGCGGGGTGTCTGGGCGAGGCCCTGCTGGACGCCTCAGGCCAGACCATGCCGGAACTCAGCGACCTCAACATCCGCCTCAAGTCTCTGCGCGACGCCGTCTACGAAAGCCTTGCGTCGCGCAAGTCGACGCAAGGCTAGGGGCCGGGGCGCCTCGGCGGGGCTGGGCTCGAGGCTCAGAAGCGTCGGCTGAGGCTGAGGCGAATGACGCGGCCCAGGGGGTCCTGATCGTCGCGACCATAGGCCGGCGCCGGGCGACCATCTCCCAGGGTCGCGGTCGGCCGCGCGTCGAAGAGGTTCTCCACCCCCAGTTCAAGCCGCAAGCCCTGGGTGCGACGGCGCGGCCCCGTGTCAGAGGCCTCGCTCCTGGGCGACGACAGGACGGTGCTGAGGGTGAAGCCGATCAGGGTCAGGGGCGACAGAAGCAGATCGTCAGGGCCGTCCTGCCCCAGATCGCGACGAAGGCGCGCGCCGCTTCGCCAGGTCGCCGCAAGGTTCAAACCCCATCGCGCGTATCGTCCGTCGAGCCGCAACGCCAACTGATGACGCGACAGGCCGCCGCCGTCTCCGGCGAGTTGATCAAGGCGGGGTAGGGCTTCGTTTATCGTGATGCGATCCTCCAGCCGCCAGGTGTGGTTGAAGGCGACCTGGACGGAGCCCCGCCTGGACGCCTCCGGCGCCCCGCTCCCGAGCGGAATATTGGCGGTCAGGCCCGACGAGAGGGTTTGGGACGAGATCGCCTTGAGATTGATCGGCCGCTGGTCGATGCCCGTCAGGCGACCTGAGGCGTCGCGCAGGATACGGTCCGGAAAGGCCGTCTCGGTCGCCGGCGTCAGGGCGGGAAGGGCTCCGATCGCATTCGTCGCCCGCGTGTTCTGAAGATCGACACTGGCCTGAAGACCCCACGCGCCGAAGGGGCCCGTCGATCCCGAGAGGGACAGGGTTTGCGTCTCCTGGGCCTGAAGATCCGGGGCGCTGCCGAGAATCGGCTGGATCTCGACGGCCTCGCCGCGGCGGAAGTCATAGAAGGTGCGCGGCGGCCCATAGCGGATCGGGTCGAACCGCTGTTCACGGGTGGGCGCATCGGTCGCCTGAGCGAATTGCGCGCCCAGACGGACTCTCCCGGACGGCGACCAGGCGACGCCGGCGTTCAGCCCCGTCCCCTGGGCGTCGGCCTCGTCGAGCAGTCTGAGGCGGCCGCCCAGATTGAGCGCCAGGTCGCCGAGCAACCGCCGGGGTCCGCCCCGGTCTGACTGCGAGGACGTGACCGGCAGCGTCAGGCCGGATCGGAGCTCGAGCGCGCGGGACGAGGGGGTTGCGGTTACGCCGGCGGCCCTGATGTCGGATCTGGAGCGAAGATACTGCGTATCGACCGTCATCTGGGCGGGCCCCGCCGGCAGGTCGATCAGGGTCCGGTCGGCCGAGAGTTTCGCGACGGCCGACACCGTGCGGGCCGTCACATCCGTCGCGCCCCTTTGCCGGCCTTCCGAGACCAGACCATCGAGCCCCCATCTCACCGACCATCCCAGGGCGCGCCCCGCCAGGCCCCCGGCCATGGTCAGGGCGTCTGTTTCCTGTCGGGTCTCCGCCCTGTCCGCAGCTGCGACCGAACTTGAGACGAAGCGGTCCTGCCGGGTCTGCAGATTTGCGCTGAACGAGGTCGACCAGTCTGACAGGGTTCCGGTCGCCGATAGATTCACCGAGCCCGTCTGCGCCTGCGGGCGGAGCGTGTTTCCGCCGCCGCCCGGATGGTCTCGACCATAGCCTGGCCGCTCGTCCGCCCAGAGCGGCGTGGTCCTCGCGCCCTGAAGGCCCATCTGGAAGGTCGAGGATCCCTGGATTTCTGATTGGCGTGCGTCGAGCGAGAGGGTCGTCGTTCCGCCGGCTGTCGGCCGGGACGCCTTCGCCAGAGCGTCACGGCTTCTGAACTCGGGCTCAAGAACGATGTTGACGACCCGCCGCCCAGGATCGCCGCCGTAGAGGGCGCCCGCCTGCGGCGGCAGGGCTTCGACGCGGACCAGGGCGTCGGGTGATGGGGTGGACGCCCCCCGACGGCATCTATGTGCCAGAGTGAGGTGTTGAACAGCACTCGAAGGAGGCGTCC
>NZ_JBXASO010000031.1:0-2967 GCF_058809375.1 Brevundimonas sp. GW821-FHT10E09
ATCGGTGCCCGACCGTCTTCCTGTCCGCCATCGCCCTCGCCGCTACAGTGCTATTCTGGCTATGAGTCCTGAGCCTAATCAGGTTCATTCAATCTTCTGCCCACATTCGCAGAAGATTTCCCAGGGTCTTATCGAGCACCAAGGAATCTGCTTCTCCGGCTGCGACGCGCAGTCGCTCCAGATCAAATAGCACTTCTCTCTGATCCTGCCGGCGAACCAGACTCTGGACCCAGCCGACGCAGGCCAGCCGAACACCGGCAGTTATCGGCGTGACCCGGTGAAGGACGCCCGTCGGGTAAATAATAACCGAACCTGCTTTGGGCCGGAATTCCCGGTCTCCGTCGAGAGCCCGGATGAGCAGCGCACCACCTTCGTAGGTTTCCGGATCGGAAAGGAAGACGGTGAAGCTGAAGTCCGTACGCAGAGGCCAGCCAGTCGGATCGTACATGGTCGCGTTGTCTGCGTGCAGACCATACTGATGGCCGGGTCCGTATCGCGAGAATAACAGGCTGCTCCAGCGGACGGGCCGGACAAGGCTCCGCATGACCGAATGCACCTCTAAACTGCGTTTGACTCTGTGGCCGAGAGCGATGACCTCGGGGTCGTCGCCCCGCGCCTGCTCATTCTGTTTGACCTTCGCGGCCGTGATGCCCGCGGTGAGTTCGCCACCCGTGAAAGGAACGCGTTCCAGCACGCCGCAGACCATTGCTAACTCCGCTGGAACCAGGGCGTCTTCAATGACGATCAATGTTGCTACTCCAGTGGCCCTTGCGCGGAACGAATGATGAGGTCTTCCACCGCATATTGCTGAACCCTGGCGCGGCCCGGAAGATGGGACTACGTCGAAGGCAGTGTCGTTCAAATCCGACCAAATGCCGAGCCCCTAGAGCTCACAAAAGTCCACACTTGGTCGGCAAGAGCCATCCATTCGCTGATGCAGCCACTCCCCAACTGCGCTTGCCACCGAGCAGGTTCGCCACCATGATCACATGGCGGACCGGGCACCTCTGGCTTTGACCGGCCCATGGGCTGGTCTCGGCGATGTCGGACACGCACTTTTTCACTGAGGCCCGACGCTGCTTCACGCGATCGCGCTTCTCATATTGAGGGACCTGACAATGCCTTTGCTTCTTTGCCCCAATGACAACGGCTCCATGCAGACTGTGGATCGGGCCGGAGTTCAGTTCGACATGTGTCCCAATTGCCGGGGTGTCTGGCTTGACCGTGGCGAGTTGGAAAAACTGATGGCTGCTGGGGCCCAGGACGCTGCACCGCCGCCCTCGCAAGCCGCACCATACCCCCCTGGGCCGGGGCCCCAGGCCTGGAACACCGGATACGGCGAGCACGGCGAGCACGGCGAACGCGGAGAGCGTGGAGAACGCGGCGAGCACGGCTACGGACATGGCGGGCATAAAAAGCGGCGCGGGTCGCTTTTCGACATCTTCGACTAGTTGGCAACCGGGCGCGGGCGGACTCACCGCCATGGTCGGCTCCGCGAGACGGGATCGCCGACCCTCCCGGGCTGGCGGCGGTCTTTGTATCGGCTGAAGGCTCCGGTCCCGACGCCACCTCCCGCAACCAGCTCGCTGGTAGGAAGACGAGGAGCCTGATCGCATCATGCTGACCGATACCTTGTTGCTGCTTCTCGGTCTCGTCCTGCTCATCGCAGGTGGCGACCTCCTTGTGCGTGGAGCCGTCCGGATCGCTGGACGACTTCGCCTCTCGCCAATGCTGATTGGCTTGACGGTGGTGGGTATGGGCACTTCGATGCCAGAACTCGCCGCCAGCCTGCAAGCCAGCCTCGCTGGATCTTCAGGCATCGCCCTCGGCAATATCGTCGGGTCGAACATCGCAAACGCGCTTCTGATCTTGGGGGTGGCCGCACTGATTGCCCCCATTGTCGTCAGTACTCCCTCCCTGTGGCGCGATGGCGGCGTCGGCTTGTTTGCAGCGCTGGCGCTGATCGGGGCCGGTGCGACCTTGGGCCTGTCCCGCGAAGTGGGGATCGCCTTCCTGTTCCTGATGGGAGGCTATATCTACTATGCATACCGCCAAGAACATGTCGGTGCGCCCCACAGCGCGGCCCATGACCGCGCGATGGCGATGGAAGAGGTCGACCGCGCCCTGATCCCCCCGGAAAAGCCCGAGGGCCGTCTGTGGGTCGCTCTCCTGCTTTTTGTGGCAGGTCTGAGCCTGATCGTCGGCGGCGGCAGCTTCCTCGTGAACGCCGCCATCGCCATTGCAGAGGATCTAAATGTCAGCGATGCCGTCATCGGGCTGACGATCGTCGCGGTGGGGACGTCGGTCCCAGAGCTGGTCACCTCTGCCGTTGCCGCCTACCGAAAGCAGGGCGACATCGCGCTAGGCAATGTCCTGGGCTCCAACATCTACAATATCCTCTTCATCGGCGGGCTTACGGGCGCGATCGCTCCGACCGAAGTGCCCGCCAGTATGATGGTCTTCGACCTCTGGGTCCTGGTTGCCGTATCCATTCTCGTCATGGTGCTTGCCCTTTCCGGCCGGCGGCTGAGCCGGACGGAAGGCATTATGCTCGTCGCCGCCTATGTCGTCTACGCCGCCCATACGGCAGGGCTGTTTTGAAAGCTGGGCGCCTCAGCGTGTCCCGAGCATTGTCCAATCGCATCCTTGGTGTGGAACCCAAGTTTGGAGGTACGACCCGGCGTCGAAGGTTCGGGAGGCTGGCGCAGCTAGGCCGACGCTAACCAGCGGCCCAGTCACTCGACAAAAAGCGGACCTGTTGAAGCTCCGCTATGAGTCGCGAACGGCGGTCGACCTCTCAAGGTCTGAGAGGCACCAGAGCCGTCACTCACTGAGCGCCGGAAACACGACATTCAGCCTTGCCGCCTGAACCTGATAACGTCCGCTTTCTATCTGTGGACGCCCCCTTCAGCGCAAGAGTGATTTTCGGGAATTTCTGACACGTAGTCGGATGCTGCCATCTGTCCG
>NZ_JBXASO010000032.1:0-2384 GCF_058809375.1 Brevundimonas sp. GW821-FHT10E09
TTCAAATACTGGCTGAAGATCTTCGCCGTCGCCTTCGGCATGGGCGTCGTCTCGGGTCTGGTGATGTCCTATCAGTTCGGCACCAACTGGTCGGTCTTCTCCGACAAGGCCGGACCCGTCATCGGCCCCCTGATGGCCTATGAGGTGCTCAGCGCCTTCTTCCTCGAGGCGGGCTTCCTGGGCGTGATGCTGTTCGGCCTGAACCGGGTCGGCAAGAAGCTGCACTTCCTGGCCACCCTGATGGTCGCCATCGGCACCTTCGCCTCGGCCTTCTGGATCCTGTCCGTCAACAGCTGGATGCAGACGCCGCAAGGCTACGCCATCAACGAGGTCGGCCAGTTCATCCCGGCCGACTGGTTCAAGATCGTCTTCAACCCGTCCTTCCCCTATCGCCTCGCCCACATGCTGCTGGCGGCCTACCTGACGACCGGTCTGGTGGTCGGCGCGGTCGGCGCCTGGCACCTCATGAAGGAGCGGACCAACAAGGGCGCGCGCAAGATGTTCGCCATGGCCATGGGCATGATCCTGGTCGCCGCTCCGGTGCAGATCTTCATCGGCGACATGCACGGGTTGAACACCCTGGAGCACCAGCCCGCCAAGGTCATGGCGATGGAAGGCCACTTCGAAAGCCACCCGGACGGGGCGCCGCTGATCCTGTTCGGCCTGCCCGATCGCGAGGCCGCCACCGTCCATGGCGCGGTCGAGGTTCCGAAGCTGTCGTCCCTGATCCTGAAGCATGATCCAAACGCGCCTCTGGCCGGTCTCGACACCGTCGCCCGCGCCGACTGGCCGCCGGTGGAGATCGTCTTCTGGTCCTTCCGCGTCATGGTGGGACTGGGCATGGCCATGCTGCTGCTGGGGCTATGGGGGTTGTACGCCCGCCTGCGCAGCCGCCTCTATGACGCCCCCTGGCTGCACCGCTTCGCCCTGATCATGGGACCGATGGGGTTCGTCGCCGTGCTGGCGGGCTGGATCACCACGGAGGTCGGCCGCCAGCCCTGGACCGTCTACGGCCTGCTGCGCACCGCCGACAGCGCCGCGCCTCTGGCGGCGCCTGCCGTCGCGACTTCCTTGGCCGCTTTCGCCGTGGTCTATTTCACCGTCTTCGGCGCCGGGGTCTTCTACATCCTGCGTCTGATGAGCCATGCGCCTCATCGCGGCGAGCCGGGCGTGGCGGAAACGCCGATCCGCACGGCGGGCATCACGCCTGCCCCCGCCATCGACCCCGACCGTCCCATCCCGACTGGCGAGGAGACTGATCATGAGCGTTGATCTGACCCTGGTCTGGGCCGGTCTGCTGGCCTTCGCCGTCTTCGCCTACATCGTCATGGACGGGTTCGACCTGGGTGTCGGCATCCTGTTCCCGACACTGAAGGCCGGCGATCAGCGCGACAAGGCGATGAACTCGATCGCCCCGGTGTGGGACGGCAACGAGACCTGGCTGATCCTGGGCGGTGGCGGCCTGTTCGCGGCCTTCCCCCTCGCCTATGCGGTCCTGATGCCGGCGGTCTACACGCCGATCATCGCCATGCTGCTGGGGCTGGTCTTCCGGGGCGTCGCCTTTGAATACCGCTGGCGCACCGTGCGGGCCAAGCCCGTCTGGGATGTCGCCTTCTTCGGCGGCTCCCTCCTGGCCGCCTTCTCCCAGGGCGTCACCCTGGGGGCCATCCTGCAGGGGGTCGAAGTGTCCGGTCGCGCCTATGGCGGCGGCTGGTGGGACTGGCTCAGCCCCTTCAGCCTGCTGACCGGTGTGGCCGTCGTCGTCGGCTACGCCCTTCTCGGCGCCACCTGGCTGAACATGAAGACGGATGGCGCGCTCCAGACCCACGCCCGGTCCCAGGCCTGGAAGTTGGGGCCGGCGACCTTGCTGATGATCGGCGCGGTCAGCCTGGCCACCCCGTTCCTCGACGGCGAATACGCCCGCCGGTGGTTCGACTGGCCCGGCGTGCTTCTGACGGCCCAGGTGCCGTTGCTCGTCCTGATCGTCGCGGCCGCCTTCTTCTGGACCATGCGTCAGAAGCGTGAGGTCTGGCCCTTCCTGCTGTCGCTGGGCCTGTTCGCGATGACCTTCGCCGGGCTGGGCGTCAGCGTCTTCCCTTACGCCGTACCCGACGAGATCACCCTCTGGCAGGCCGCAGCTCCCGCCTCCAGCCAGCTGTTCATGCTGGTCGGCGCCCTGATCCTGATCCCGATCATCCTAGCCTACACCGCCTACGCCTACTGGGTGTTCCGCGGCAAGGTCGGCGACGACGGTTACCACTGATGCGTCGCGGCTCCACAAACGGGCTCCGGCAGGGCCTCTGGTTCGTCGCGCTCTGGGCGCTGGGCGTGGGCGTCCTGGGCATCGTCGCCTATCTGCTGCGCGGCGTTCTCAAGCTGGCCGG
>NZ_JBXASO010000033.1:0-1746 GCF_058809375.1 Brevundimonas sp. GW821-FHT10E09
GACGCCTCCTTCGAGTGCTGTTCAACACCTCACTCTGGCACATAGATGCCGTCGGGGGGCGTCCACCCCATCACCCGGCCATGCTGCTGAAGCTCTACGTCTACGGCTACCTGAACAAGGTGCAGTCGAGCCGGCGACTGGAGCGTGAGGCGCAGCGCAACGTCGAACTGATGTGGCTAACGGGGCGGCTGGCGCCGGACCACAAGACCATCGCCGACTTCCGCCGCGAGAATGGCCCTGCGATCCAGGCGGCCTGTGCGCAGTTCGTGGTGCTGTGCCGACAGTTGGGCCTGTTCGGATCGGCCCTCGTCGCCATCGACGGTTCGAAGTTCAAGGCGGTGAACACCCGCGACAAGAACTTCACCGCCTACAAGGTGAAGCGGCGGATCGAGCAGGTTGCCGAGCACATCGCCAGCTACCTCGAGGACCTCGATACGGCCGATCGGCACGAGGGGGATGGCGTGGAGGCACGGTCGGTGAGGCTGGTCGAGAAGATCGATCGCGTTCGCGCCCAGATGGCGATGCTGAAGGTCATGGAGGCTGAGGTCGAGGCGTCGCCGGACGGCCAGGTGTCCCTGACCGATCCCGACGCCCGCGCCATGGCGACGTCAGGCCGGGGGAGCGGCATCGTCGGCTACAACGTCCAATCCGCCGTCGAGGGCGAGCATCACCTGATCGTCGCCCACGAGGTGGTGATGACCGGCTCGGACAAGCAACAGCTGGCGAACATGGCGGGTCAGGCCAAGGAGGCCATGGGCGTGGAGAGGCTCGATGTGCTGGCGGACCGGGGCTACTTCTCCGGCGAAGAAATCCTGGCCTGTGAGGCCCTGGGCGCGACGCCCTTCGTGCCAAAGACGCTGACGTCAGGCGCAAAGGCGAATGGGCGCTTCGGCAAGCAGGACTTCGTCTATCTGCCAGATCAAGACGTCTACCGTTGCCCGGCCGGCTCCCTGCTTCCGTACCACATGACCGTCGTCGAAAGAGGCATGACGCTGCATCGGTACTGGGATCGGGCCAGTTGCACAGGCTGTAGCATCAAGGCTCAGTGCACGCCTGCGGTCGAACGAAAGGTCACGCGGTGGGAGCATGAAGCGGTGATCGATGCCCTTCAAACCCGAATGGACCTGAGGCCCAGAGCCATGCGTGAACGGCGAAGCCTGGTCGAACACCCGTTCGGCACCATTAAGGCCTGGATGGGCCACTCCCACTTCCTGATGAAGCGGTTGCCCAACGTGAAGACCGAGATCAGCCTCCACATCCTGGCCTACAATATGAAGCGGGTGATGGCGGTGATGGGAACCAGGCCGTTGATGGAGGCGATCCGGGCCTGAGCACGAGGCGTCCTGCGCTTCGTCTCAACCTCCGCCCCGCCGTCGCTCAGCACGTTTTTACACGGCCTCGACTCATTGCAGACCTTCACAGGATCCGCTTTCAGGGCGGCGCTGGAACCGAAAGCGAGCCTTAACGTGATCACGACGTCATCCGCCGGCCCAGCCAGCGGCGCACCCGGCCCACGTACACGGACCACGCCGCGCCGAAGAGGGCCGCCAGGTGTCGTTCCTCGCGTCGGATGGCGAGGCGGTCGGTGGCGAAGGCGGCGACGGGGGCGGCCACGAAGAACCAGGCGTTGTCGAACAGGCCCCCGAGGCCGAGCAGAAGCAGCCCGTTAGCGAGATAGATCGGGTTGCGGCTCCAGGCGAACGGACCGGTCGTGACCAGAGCGGTCGCCGCCCGGTGCGGCAGGAT
>NZ_JBXASO010000034.1:0-1363 GCF_058809375.1 Brevundimonas sp. GW821-FHT10E09
TCTGTGGACGCCCCCTTCAGCGCAAGAGTGATTTTCGGGAATTTCTGACACGTAGTCGGATGCTGCCATCTGTCCGGCCTGTTGATGCGGTCGCTCAAAGACCGCTGGCCTGTATGGGAGTTCGCGGATCCGGTCCAAATCACCCACGGCGTGCTCGAAGCACAGTGGAAAGCCCTGGTTTTCCTGATCCCGTCTCGCCGACTGTTGCGCCATACGCTCCTTCGCTCATCCCTACGCTTCGACGTCTCGCGGTCGTGCTGGCTAGGCCGACACGACCGGAGCTCGGTAGACATCGCCCTTGGCCAAGAGCGCCCAGACTATGCGGGCGTTCTTGTTCGCCAAGGCGACGATGACCAACATCTTGGGCTTTCTCTCCAGCATCTGGCTCAGCCAGGAACCTGCTGGCGCGCCCCGAATGACGGCCTGTTTGATCACCGCGCTGGCCCCGATGGTCAGCAGCCGTCGAAGCGTTCGCTCGCCCATCTTGGTGATCGCGCCGAGCTTCTGCTGACCGCCGGTGGATCGTTGTCGCGGCGTCAGTCCCAGCCAGGCGGCGAAGTGCCGACCGCTCTTGAAGGCTTCGGGTGACGGGGCCAGTGCGACCAAGGCTGTAGCTGTGATGGGACCGATCCCGGGAATGGTCATCAGTCGACGCGCAACCGGATCGTTCTTGGCCCGGGAAGCAATCTCCGCATCGAGCACGGCGATCTGCTGGTCCAGCGATCGGAGGGTCGAGACCAGGACGAGAAGAATCGTCCGCGCGGCGGTTGGAAGCGCCTCTGCCGGATCTTCGACGCGCGCGATCAACCTATCGACGTGCGGAACGCCCTTGGGAACAATCCAGCCGTATTCGGCCAGGTGACCGCGCAGGGCGTTGATCGTCTGGGTTCGCTGCCGGACCAGAAGGTCGCGGGCCCGAAAGACCACGCTGCTGGCCTGCTGCTCCTCCTCCTTCAGCGGCACGAACCTCATACTGGGGCGCTGCGCCGCCTCACAGATGGCTTCGGCATCGGCCGCATCGTTCTTCTGACGCTTCACGAACGGCTTTACATAGATGGGCGGGATCAATCGGATCGTATGACCCTGGCGGGCCAGCTCACGCCCCCAGTAATGGGCGCCGGCGCAGGCCTCCATCGCCACCACGCAGGGCGACAGGCCAGCGAAGAACGCCAGCAATCGGCCTCGACCCAACTTCTTGCGAAACACCACCTCGCCCGAGGCATCAGCGCCATGCGCTTGAAAGATGTTCTTGGCGAGATCCAGACCGACAGTGCTAACTTGTTCCACGGACGCCTCCTTCGAGTGCTGTTCAACACCTCACTCTGGCACATAGATGCCGTCGGGGGGCGTCCACCCCATCACC
>NZ_JBXASO010000035.1:0-977 GCF_058809375.1 Brevundimonas sp. GW821-FHT10E09
ACGTCCATCCCGAACCTCAAAAGGGGGTCCCTATTGCACGCCGATAGGGGGTCCCTTTTAGACGCCGATTGACAGTCTTTCGAATTGGCTCGCTGACAAAGCAGTTCACCGCCGCCGCCCTTTTGATGCTTGCGGAGGACGGGAAGCTCTCTCTGGATGACCCTGTGAACCGGTATCTGTGACGCACGTTCTGTCGCTGGAGCCGACCCATCAATTTCCGCCCGGTACTGGCTGGGCCTACTCCAGTTCGAACTACGTCTTGGCTGGCGCAATAATCGAAAGGGTCTCCGGGCAGCCCTGACGGGAGTTTATGGCGGCACGGATATTCCGCCCACTGAGCATAACCGGTGCGCACTGGATGATGATCGCGCTCTCGCGTCAGGTAGGGCCTCGGGTTACGACCGATTGGTGGCGGAGAAGCCGGGCTATGTTAACGCCCACACGGTGAGCCTGAATATCCCATTTGCTGCCGGCGCAATGCGCTCGACGGTCGTCGATCTATTGATCTGGAGCCAAGCACTGAGCCACGGCCAAGTTCTGAAGGATGACAGCTACCGTCAGATGCTGACTGCGGCCCGCCTGAATGATGGAGCTCGCGCGAGCTACACGGATGAAAATGGTGATCATCCGATTGATTACGCCCTCGGAATCGGCGTGACGGAAACGCTGGCGGGGCCTGTGGTCTCCCATGACGGCGCGATCGATGGTTTCACCAGCAGCCTGACGATTTTCACCGGACCTGATCTCGCCGTTGCAATTCTGGTCAACACGTCGCCCAGCGCGCACCTTCCCTTTGACGATGTGATGGAGGCCATCAGAGGCGACCCGGCAGTGAGCGTTCGCTAGATCCTCCTGGCGACATGTCCTCCTAGTGGCCTCCGCTGGGATTTTCGAGGCGTCGGACTTCGGCCAGCAAAAAGCCGCTGAGCGTAGTGCTCAGCGGCTGTTTTGTTTGGGTGCGGGAGTAGGATTTGAAC
>NZ_JBXASO010000036.1:0-957 GCF_058809375.1 Brevundimonas sp. GW821-FHT10E09
GACCTGCCTGATCAGCTTCGACCGTAACCGCTACTCGGTGATGGCGAAGGCCGGGCGCCGTACGGTGCAGGTCCGCGCCTATGCCGACCGGATCGTCGTGCGCTGCGAGGGTGAGGTCGTCGCCGACCATCGCCGGTTCTTCGGTCGTGACCGGACCCTCTACGATCCCTGGCACTACCTCCCGGTGCTGGCGACCAAGCCCGGAGCCCTGCGCAATGGCGCGCCGTTCCAGGACTGGGAGTTGCCGCCGGGGCTGGCCCGCCTGAGGCGCAAGCTGGGTGCGGGCGACGAAGCCGATCGCCGGTTCGTGCGGGTTCTGGCGGCGGTGCTGGAAGACGGCCTGGAGCCGGTCGAGGCCGCGGCGCGCGAGGCGCTCGCCGCCGGGACCGTCAGCGACGACGTCATCCTCAACATCCTGGCGCGCCGGCGCGAACCGCCCCGGCCGCTGAGCATCGTCACGCCCGATGACCTGGCGCTGCGGCATCCGCCTCTGGCGGACTGCGACCGCTACGACAGCTTGCGAGGCATGCATGCAGCGGCATGAGATGATGGCGGCCCTGACCGGCCTGGGCCTCAAGGGCATGGCCGGAGCCTTCGACGAGGCGGTCACCACGGGCCTGCAGCGCAAGCGCACGACCATGGAGATCCTCGCCGACCTGCTGCGCGCCGAGACGACCCACCGGCATGCGGCTTCCATCCGTTACCGGATGGCGGCGGCCAGGCTGCCCGCCGTGAAGGACCTCGACGCCTTCGTGTTCGACGACACGCCGATCAACGAGGGGCTGGTGCGCTCGCTTCACAGCGGCGCCTTCCTGGCGAACCGGCGCAACATCGTGCTGGTCGGCGGGACCGGCACGGGCAAGACCCACCTGGCCACCGCCATCATCGCCAACGTCGTGCGGGCCGGGGCGCGTGGCCGGTACTTCAACACCGTCGACCTGGTGAACCGCCTCGAGG
>NZ_JBXASO010000037.1:0-537 GCF_058809375.1 Brevundimonas sp. GW821-FHT10E09
GGGACTGTCCGGCGCTCAGGCCGAACGGCGCACCCTCATGATCGACGCGACCTATCTCAAGGCGCACCGTACGGCTTCGAGCCTCGCGGTAAAAAAGGGGGTCTTGGGCGGCTCATCGGACGCACCAAAGGCGGCATGAACACCAAGCTTCACGCCGTAACCGATGCGAACGGACGCCCCATCAGCCTGTTCATGACGGCAGGCCAGGTCAGCGACTACACCGGTGCTGCGGCCCTGCTGGACAGCCTTCCCAAGGCCCAATGGCTGCTGGGCGACCGGGGCTATGACGCAGACTGGTTCAGGGACGCTTTGGAGGCCAAGGGCATCACGCCCTGCATCCCCGGTCGAAAATCCCGGACCGCGCCTATCCGTTACGACAAGCGCCGGTACAAAAGCCGAAACCGCATCGAAATCATGTTCGGCCGGCTCAAGGACTGGCGTCGCGTCGCCACCCGCTACGATCGGTGCCCGACCGTCTTCCTGTCCGCCATCGCCCTCGCCGCTACAGTGCTATTCTGGCTATGAGTCCTGAGCCTA
>NZ_JBXASO010000038.1:0-504 GCF_058809375.1 Brevundimonas sp. GW821-FHT10E09
CAGATGGCAGCATCCGACTACGTGTCAGAAATTCCCGAAAATCACTCTTGCGCTGAAGGGGGCGTCCACAGATGGAAGGCGGAAGTAGAAATCAAGATGGCGAAACGTCGTCTAAGCAAGATCTCTCATCGATCACAAACCACGGGCCGATCGGAGGCAAGCGACCTCCGTAAGATCATTCGAGTCGTTCTGAACGAAATCCAAGGGGAGAGCATGTCGATCGAACGCAGGACCAAATTGCTGGACGGATTGATGGAAGGGCAGCCCGGTCTTCGGCAGATCGTGACCAACCGGGCCAGCCTTCTCGAAGGTAACTGGGACTTGACGGCGTTCGCCCACCAGCAGGGTTTCGAAGCCCTTTGGGATCACGCGGTGACGCGGCCGGCAGGGCTCGCCGTGCTGCCTCTGCTGATGCTCTGGCATCAAAGCTGTCAATCGGCGTCTAAAAGGGACCCCCTATCGGCGTGCAATAGGGACCCCCTTTTGAGGTTCGGGATGGACGTC